>JAOPZS010000030.1 GCA_025963965.1 Solirubrobacterales bacterium | reverse complement strand
TGATCGACGAGCTCGCGGACCTGATGATGGTCGCCCCGGCCGACGTCGAGGACTCGATCATCCGCCTGGCCCAGAAGGCGCGGGCCGTCGGCATTCACCTGGTGCTCGCCACGCAGTCGCCGCGGGTAGACGTGATCACGGGGATGATCAAGGCGAACGTCCCGTCGAGGATCGCCTTTGCCGTGTCCTCGCAGACCGACTCGCGCGTGATCCTCGACCAGAACGGCGCCGAGTCGCTCCTCGGGCAGGGCGACATGCTGTTCAGCCCCGTCGGCAGCTCGCGCCTGCAGCGCATCCAGGGCGCCTACATCGACGAGGCGCAGATCGCCAAGCTGACCGAGCTGTGGCGCAAACAGGGCGAGCCGGAGCTGCGCGAGGAGCTGCTCGAGGAGGTAGCGCCGGAGACGCCGGAAGGCGGTGGCTCGGGCGATGACCTGGACCCCGACGAGGACCCACTGCTGAGCGACGCGATCCGGCTCGTCGCGGAAATGCAGACGGCTTCCACGTCGATGCTGCAGCGGCGCCTGCGGCTCGGCTACACGCGCGCCGGGCGGATGATCGACATGCTCGAGCGCCGCGGTGTGATCTCCGGCTATGAAGGCTCGAAGCCACGCCAGGTGCTCATCACCGAGGCGGATCTGCCACGGGTCCTGGCCGCGCTCGGCGCGGCCGAGGCCCCGGCTCCGTCTTCCGTCGAGTAGACGCGACCGATGACAGCCGCCACCCACGGCTGAAGCTCGCAATTTGCGACGTTAGAATTTGCGGCCTTGCGAGCGGTTCTCAATCAGACCATCTGGGCCGGCGGGCTCTAGCCTCACGGTATGCCGGAGATCGGATCAGCGCTGCGCGAGGCGCGGATGCGGGAGCGCATCGACGTCTCTGAGATCGAGGCGAAGACGAAGATCCGCGCCAAGTACCTGCGCGCGCTCGAGAACGAAGAGTGGGGCCTGCTGCCGGGGCCGACGTTCGTCAAGAGCTTCCTGCGCACCTACGCCCAGGCGCTCGGGCTGGACGGCAAGGCGCTCGTCGAGGAGTACCGGCTGCACCACGAGCGGCCCAGCGAGGGGATGCTCGAGCCGATCGTCTCGAGCTCGGCTCGAAACCGGGGAAGAGGTCGGCCGGGCGGCGGGCGCTCGGGCGGGGACCCGGGGCCCTCTCGCGGATACATCGTGGCGGTCGGCTCGATCGTCGCCGTGATCGTGCTGTTGATCGTGCTGCTCGCCACGGGCGGCTCATCGAAAAAGCCGAGCGCCGCCAAGCGCGCGACGACGAAGACCTCGACGACCAAGAAACACAGCGCGCTCGCGAGCGGCACCGCGGCGAAACCGAGCGCCGGCATCGTCACGCTTTCGCTGACGCCCACTGCCGCCGTGTACGTGTGCCTGCTCGGCGACAACGGCCGCAAGCTGATACCCGGCGAAGAACTGCAGGCGGGACAGAGCACCGCCACCTACCATGCGAAACGCTTTGAGATCACGCTGGGAAACAACGCCGTGACGCTGTACGTCGACGGACGGGTGCGCCCGGTGCCGGCGTCCAGCTCGGCGATCGGGTACTCGATCACCAAGGCGCGCGGGCGGCACACGCTCGCCCCGGCGCAGCAGCCGACCTGCAAGTGAGCCTCCGCTGAGCGCGCGCGCGGGGATCGTCGTGACCGGCACGGAGGTCCTGACGGGCCGCGTCTCAGACCGCAACGGACCGTGGCTGGCCGAGCGGCTGCGGGAGGCCGGAGTCGACCTGGCGCACATCGCGATCGTCGGCGACCGCCCGCAGGACATGCGCGCGGCGCTGGACTTCATGGCCGCCGAGCACCTCGACGTGATCGTCACGAGCGGTGGCCTCGGACCGACCGCCGACGATCTGACGGCGGCCGTCGTCGGCGAGTTCCAGGGTCGTGCGATGGTGCTCGACGAGGCGCTCTCCGAACGGATCGCGAGGATCGTCGCGCCGCTGATGAAGCGCTGGCCGAACATCGATCCTGAGGCGGTCGCGGAGGCCAACCGGAAGCAGGCGACGGTGCCGTCGGGCGCGGAGGTGCTCGAGCCGGTCGGCACGGCGCCCGGGCTGGTCGTGACCCCCGAGCAGGGGCGCCCGGCGGGGCCGACGGTGGTCGTGCTGCCGGGTCCGCCCCGGGAGCTGCAGCCGATGTGGAGCGACGCGCTCGCGAGCGAGGGGCTGCGCGCGGTGCTCGAGCGCGGCACGATCTACAGGCAGGAGACGATGCGCCTGTTCGGGATCCCCGAGTCGGAGATCGCCGAGACGCTGCGGGCGGCCGAGCGCGAGGGCGTCGAGCTCGACGCGATCGAGGTGACGACGTGCCTGAAACGCGGCGAGGTCGAGATCGTCACGCGCTATGAGCCCGATCGCCGGCAGACCTACGAGGCGCTCCGCGCGATCCTCCGCGAGCGTCACGCCGACACGCTGTTCTCCGAGGACGGGCGCACGATCGACGAGCTCGTCGCCGACGAGCTGCGCGGTGACGGCTCGCGGCCCGCGCTGAGCATCGCCACGGCCGAGTCCTGCACGGGCGGCCTGATGGCGGCGCGCCTGACCGAGCGTGCCGGCTCCTCGGACTACGTCAAGGGCGCCATCGTGGCGTACTCCAATGACGTCAAGGTCGCCGCCGCCGGGGTCCCCGCGGAGCTGATCGAGCGCCACGGGGCCGTCTCCGGCGAGGTCGCCGAGGCGCTGGCCGACGGCGCCCGCGCTCGTCTCGGCGCCGACGTCGGGATCGGCATCACCGGGATCGCCGGTCCGGGCGGCGGCAGCCCGGAGAAGCCGGTCGGCCTCGTGTGGCTGAGCGTCGCCACGCCCGGGCAGGCAGGGCAGACGGCGCGCCTGACGCGCTCGGTCAACCTGCCCGGCGGCCGGGCCGACGTGCGCGACCGCTCGACGACGGTGGCGCTTCACCTCGTGCGGCGCGCGCTACTCGGCGAGAGCTGAGCGGCCCGCGCGGCGCCGCTAGCATCGCGTGGCGTGTCCGGCGGCGGGTCAGCTCGGCTGTTCGCGGCGCTCGACCCGCCGGTCGAGGTGGGTCGGGAGCTGCTGCGCTGGGCTCGCTGGGCGCTTCGCGGCGCCGGGGAGCGCGGCCCGCGGCTGCTCGAGCCGGAGTCGATGCACGTGACGCTGATGTTCCTCGGCGAGCGGCCGTTCGAGGAGATCGACGCGCTCGGCGGGGCGCTGCGAGCGGCGGCCGAGGGAGCCCGTGTCTGCGAGCTTCAGACCGGCGCTCCGATCTGGCTGCCGCCACGGCGACCGCGCGCCCTGGCCGTGGAGGTGCACGACGAGCAGGGCGAGCTCGCATCCCTGCAGCGCGATCTCGCCAAGGCGCTCTGCGCGGTCGCCGGGTTCGCGGTGCCGCGGCGCTTCCGTGCGCACCTGACGCTCGCACGCGCCCGCTCGGCTCCCGCCGCGCACGAGGCGCTGCCGCCGACGCCGGCGCTGCGCTTCACCGCCGAGGAGGTCGTCCTGTACCGCTCGCACCTCGAAGCGCGCGCCGCGCGCTACGAGCGCGTCGCGGCGGCGCCGCTGGCGGGCTGAGCCCACCGTTGAACAGATACGGGAGCCGGCCGCGCCGCCGGCCGTCCCGTGACCCTCATTCTTCTTCTTCGGGTTCCAGCGCTGCGGCTTCGCAGTTGCGAGACGCTTCGCCCGTGCTCGCGTCTTCGCAGGAGAATTCGGTTGCGCATTCGCCGGTGCCTTCGCGGGAGCAGCGCGGTTCCTCGCCCTTCTTGATCGCGCACATCGGGGCGGCTCCCGCCGCGGCGCGCTGGAGGGCGCCTTCTTCGCAGGAGGGAGCGGAGCCGTCTTCGCAGGAGTAGCCGCCGGCGGCTTCGTGGCTTGGCAGCGTGCCGTCTTCGCAGGCGGCCGGAAGCAGTTCGGTAGCGACCGGGGCGCTCGTCTTGTGGGTCGTCTTCTTTGACTTGCGGGTCGCGTGCTTGCGGGCGTGGCGCTTGACGCAGGCGGCGTGCTTGGCGGTGCGACGCGAGCGATGCGTGGAGGGCTTCGCGGGCGGACAGGCGGCATGTCCGGCGGCGCCGTGCGCTGCGCTCTGGCGCGCCGGGGCACCGGCGGGCAGCCACGCCAGCAGCACGAGCGCCGCCAGCGCGGCGGCGCCGGCGAGGAGGCGGGTTGATCGGCGTGCGGTCCTGGTCGGTGCCAAGGTCGTGTCGTTAGTTCGCGCTGCCCGGTGGTGCTCCTGCGCCGGGTGCATCGTCGGCCCGTCCCGCGCCTTCCAGCGGTGTCTCTGTTTCTGGACGAACGGCGCCGGGGCGCTGCGCCCCGCGACCACGTGAGAAACGCCCTCGGCCGGGCGGTCCGTATACGAACAGTTGTTCGGGCCGTTCCGTCCGAGGCGCGTTCTACCTTTTCTTGCCCATCCCGAACTGGAGGAGTACGACCATGTCCGTGACCGAGCAGGAGAAGGCCGCCAAGGCGCGCGACGCCGCCCTTCAGGGCGCGCTGACGCAGATCGAGCGCGAGTTCGGCAAGGGCACGGTGATGCGGATGGGGGACGAGGGCGCGCAGGTGCGCTGTGACGCGATCCCCACAGGGGCGCTCGCGCTGGATCTCGCGCTGGGAATCGGCGGCGTGCCGCGCGGGCGCATCGTCGAGGTGTACGGCCCGGAGTCCTCAGGCAAGACGACGCTGATCTACCACGTCTTGGCCGAGGCGCAGAAACTCGGCGGCGTGTGCGCGTTCATCGACGCCGAGCACGCGATGGATCCGCTGTATGCGCGGACGATCGGCGTTGACATCGACGAGCTGCTGGTCTCTCAGCCGGACTACGGCGAGCAGGCGCTGGAGATCGCCGACATGCTCGTTCGCTCGGGCGCCGTCGACGTGGTCGCGATCGACTCGGTCGCGGCGCTGACGCCGCGCGTGGAGCTCGAGGGCCAGATGGGCGACCAGACGGTCGGCGCGCAGGCGCGGATGATGTCGCAGGCGATGCGCAAGCTGGCGGGGAACCTGAACCGCACGCAGACGCTCTGCATCCTGACCAACCAGATCCGCGAAAAGGTGGGCGTGATGTTCGGCTCGCCCGAGACACAGCCGGGAGGGCGCGCGCTGAAGTTCTACGCCTCCCAGCGCCTTGACATACGCCGTATCGAGACGCTCAAGGACGGCACCGAGGCGGTAGGAAACCGCGTGCGGGTCAAGGTCGTCAAGAACAAGGTCGCCGCTCCGTTCCGCCAGGCCGAGTTCGACATCGAGTTCGGCAAGGGCATCTCCACGGAGGGCTGCCTGATCGACCTGGGCCTGGAGCACAACATCGTCTCCAAGTCGGGGTCGTTCTTCTCCTACGGCAACGACCGTCTGGGTCAGGGGCGCAACAACGCCAAGGCCTTCCTGGAGGAGAACCCGGCGATTGCCAAGGAGATCGAAGACAAGATCTACACGGCGCTGGGACTGTCCCGCGAGCTCGTCACGCCGATCGATCGCGACACGACCGGGTCGGCGCCGCAGGAGACGAAGCCGGCGCCGATCGCATCAGAACCGGTCGTGGCAGCGGCCTAGCCGGGCGTTAGTCGTCTGCACATGAGCGAGCGAGGACGCCTCCTCGCGCGGGTCGACGGCCCGCTAGTCGCGCTTGGAGGTGATGCTCGCTCCTAGCGGATCGTGGATCAAGCGAGGCAAGGACGCAGCGAGCGAAGTGTGCTCTGCACATGAGCGAGTGAGGACGCTGCCTCGCGCCGGTCGACGGCCCGCTAGTCGCGCTTGGCGATCGTCATCGCCAGCCCAATCGCTAGATACAGGACGATCAGGCCGACAACCGCGTAGACAACGGCAATGAGGCTGTTCGCTGCGGTGCCTGCTGCGATCACGACGGCGATAGCGAGCATCGTGGGAAGGCCGAAGCACCCCGAGTTGCGACGTTCGTCGATCGGCGGCTCGCTCTCGGGTCGCTCCTGGGGCTCCGTCGGCTCCTGCTCGGGCATCCCGGCGATCGTATACCCGGGAAAGGGACGCTCCGTTCCGAGCAGGATCGGCAGTGTCACAGCGGCCGGTACCCTCTCACGCGATGAAGCGCTACCACCTGACGACCTTCGGGTGCCAGATGAACGAGCACGACTCGGAGCGGATGAAGGGGATGCTCGAGTCGCTCGGCTACGTCGAGGCGCCCGAGCGCGACGAGGCCGAGCTGATCCTGTTCAACACGTGCTCGATCCGCGAGGCGGCGGACAGCCGCTTCCTCACGCACCTCGGCGAGGCTCGCAAGCTCAAGCGCGAGCGCTCAGAGGTCGTGGTCGGCGTGGGCGGCTGCTGGGCGCAGTCGCTGAAGGAGGAGGTCTTCGAGCGCTTCCCGTTCGTCGACGTTGCCTTCGGACCGGGTCAGGTGCACATGCTCGCCGAGTTCCTGACGAGCGACTCGCTGAGCGCGCAGGGGTACTTCGAGTTCGAGGGCTTCACCGGACACCTGCCGTCCCGTCGCACGCGCCCCTTCCAGGGCTGGTTGCAGATCAGCGTCGGCTGCAACTGCGCCTGCTCGTACTGCATCGTGCCCTCCACCCGCGGCCGCGAGGTCAGCCGGCCGGCGGGCGAGCTCGTCGAGGAGGTCGCGGCGATGGCCGCCGACGGCGTGCGCGAGGTGACGCTGCTCGGGCAGAACGTCAACTCCTACGGCCGGGATCTGCCGCGCGGCGAGGACGGGCAGCGCGCGAGCTTCGCCGGCCTGCTCCACAAGCTCGACGCGGTCGACGGGATCGAGCGGATCCGCTACACGAGCCCGCACCCGAAGGACATGCGCGAGGACGTGATCCGTGCGCATGCCGAGCTGGCGAGCGTCTGCGAGCACATCCACCTGCCGCTGCAGTCCGGCTCGAGCCGCATCCTCAAGGCGATGCGCCGCACATATGACCGCTCGCGCTATCTGGACCGCGTGGCGATGATCCGCGAGCACCTGCCCGACGTGGCGATCAGCACCGACATCATCGTCGGCTTCCCGGGCGAGAGCGAGGAGGACTTCGAGCAGACGCTCGAGGTCGTCGAGCAGGTCGGCTACGACAGCGCCTTCACGTTCGTCTTCTCACCGCGCCGCGGCACCGAGGCGGCGACGATCACCGAGGATCTCGTGCCGCACCCGGTCAAGTCGGCGCGCATGGAGCGCCTCGTCGAGCTCGTCCAGCGCGAAGCCCGCGCACGCTCGCAGCGGTTCGTCGGGCGCACGTTGGAGGTGCTCGTCGAAGGGACCTCGCGCAACGACCCCGAGCGCCTGCGCGGCCGCACGTCCCACAACAAGGTCGTCAACTTCACCGGTCTCGCGGCGCCCGGCGAGCTGACCGACGTGCGGATCGACTCGGCGACGAGTCAGACGCTGGCCGGCGAGGAGCTGCTGCGCGACCGGGTGACGCGCGCCTTGCGAGCATCGCCGAACCCGCCGGCGCGGGCCGCCCGGTGAAGATTCGCGCGGCGGTCCTCGAGGACTTCGGCCGGCCGCTCGTGGTCCAGGAGGTCGATCTGGCCGAGCCCGGGCCGGGGGAGGTGCTCGTGCGGCTCGTCGCCTGTGGCG
Source organism: Solirubrobacterales bacterium (assembly GCA_025963965.1). Taxonomy (GTDB): domain Bacteria; phylum Actinomycetota; class Thermoleophilia; order Solirubrobacterales; family Solirubrobacteraceae; genus Palsa-744. The sequence goes on along the minus strand of JAOPZS010000030.1, from coordinate 7,486 downwards.
TCTGCCACACCGACATGTACACCGCCTCCGGCGTTGACCCGTCCGGCTATGCGCCGACGGTCCTAGGCCACGAGGGCGCCGGCGTCGTGGAGCGCCTCGGCGAGGGAGTCACGCTGCTCTCCGAGGGCGATCACGTCGTCACTCTGTTCTCGCCGCAGTGCGGCCGCTGCGTGCACTGCGAGAGCCCGCTGACGAACCTCTGCCTGGCGATCCGCGAGCAGCAGAACCGCGGCTACCTGCCCGACGGCACCACCCGCCTGTCGCTGGGCGGCGAGCCGATGCGCCACTTCATGGGCACCTCGACGTTCGCCGAGTACACGGTAATGCCCGAGATCGCCCTCGCGAAGATCGACCCCGAGGCGCCCCTCGACCGCGCCTGCCTGTTCGCGTGCGGGCTCTCGACCGGGTTGGGCGCCGCGATCAGGACGGCCGCAGTGCGGCCCGGCTCGACGTGCGTCGTCTTCGGCGCCGGGATGGTTGGCCTCGGGGCGGTCGCCGGATGCCGCCTGCAGGGCGCCGAGAGGGTCGTCTGCGTGGACCTCTCGCCCGAGCGCCTCGAGCTGGCACGGGGCCAGGGGGCGACCGACGTGATGCTCGGTGGCCCCGACTCGGTCGAGGCGATCCTCGAGATGACGGGCGGCTTCGGCGCCGACTACACGTTCGAGGCGACAGGCAGCGTCGCCGTGATGCGCCAGGCCGTCGAGGCTGCTCGCATGGGTTGGGGGCTCTGCACCGTCTGCGGCGTAGCCGGCAAGGGCGAGACGCTCGATGTCGTCCCACGCCTGTTGATCACCGGAAGGCGTGTCTGCGGCTCGTCGTTCGGCGGGCTGAAGGGCCGCGAGGACGTTCCGGCGCTCGTCTCCCGCTACCTGGCCGGTGAGATCGACGTGGACCCGTTCATCACGCACCGGCTGACGCTCGATGAGGTGAACCGCGGATTCGAGCTGATGGAGGCCCAGGACGGGATCCGCAGCGTGCTCGAGCTCTGAGCGGCCCCCGGGGTCCTCAGGCGGCTGCAGGGAGCCTGCCGGCGCTCTGCCCGGCGGCGAGCTCGACGCGGTTGCGCCCGCCTCGCTTGGCGCGGTAGAGGGCCGCGTCGGCTTCGGCGAACACGGCTGCGTACTCGAAGCCTTCGCCCTCGCGCGAGGCGGCCACGCCGAGGCTGATCGTGACCTGCACGCCTTCCGCCGGGCGCCCCGCCGCGACGCCGGCGCGCAGACGGTTCGCCAGCTCGACGGTCTTGGCAGCGTCTGAACCGGGGAGCAGCACGAGGAACTCCTCCCCGCCGAGACGGTAGGCGAGGTCGAACGCGCGCAGCTGCTTGCGAAGCAGGTAGGCCACCTCGCGCAGCACGACATCGCCGGTGAGGTGGCCGTGGGTGTCGTTGACGACCTTGAAGTGGTCGAGGTCGGCGACGATCACCCCGACCGGGTCGCCCGTCACCTCCGACTGCATGCCGAGCTCGTGGACGCGGACGTCGAGCGCCTTGCGGTTGAGCATGCCGGTCAGCGGGTCGATCACCGAATCGCTGCGATGCTCGATGTCAGAGCGCATCAGCGGTGTCGAGAGCACCGCGACGCAGAGGATCAGAGCGAGCGGAGCGATCACCAGCTCGGGCCCGGCGAGCACGGCCGAGGAGTCGACCCCGAAGCCGACGGCGAGCACCAGCGTGCATGCCACGGCGACGCCCGCGAGGACGCCGCTGATCGAGAAGCGCGTGCTGAGCGTGATCACGGGGATCGCGAGCCAAGAGGTCGCGGCGATCCGCGCGCCGCCCTGCAGCGCCACGGCGCCGGCGACCATCAGCTCGCTGCCCACCCACGCCGCGAACATCAACAGCTCGGGCCGCTCCACGCGCGGCATGAAGCGATCGGCCGCCCCGAAGAAGAAGGCGGAGGGGAGCAGAAACACCAGCGGCCACCAGCCCAGCCACGGGGCGAGGGCGACGATCGCGACGAACAGGATCGCGAAGGTGCGCCGTCGCGCCGGTGCGACCCGCCCCTCCATGTCGAGCAGGCGCTCGCGGTCGAAGCCGTCGCGGCACAGCCACGTGCGCCGGGCACTGCCGTCGCGGGGGATCGTCGTGTCCGCTGCCACGCGGATCCCTCGGCCGGGCCCTGGCCGACGATGACCGGCGCGACCCCAGGCTGGACGCAAGTTCCCTCACGCGCCGCGCGAAATTCGCATATCCGGGATGCCCTTCAACTATGGGTGGCAACGAGGCCGGAGCCGTCGCGGCGCCGCGCGAGCAGCGGGCCGGCCGGGCAGGCAGGGACCTCACGCTCGCCCTGCGATGGCTCGGGGGCGCCGGACTCGCGGGTTCGCGCACCGACGTCGCACGGGGTGACCGATCCGGCGATCATCGTTGCCGCGAGCAGCTTTGAGAGGAGCATCGTGAACCTCCTGGTCCGGGGGGTATGGGTTTTCGACCGAGAGGATCGGGCTCGAGCGTGAGCGGCGCGCGAGAGGAGGCTGGGGCCTTCGGCAGAGCTTCGTAGGAGCGCCATAAGCCACGACGCGTGAACGTCTAGCCGGTATGCGAACATATGTTCGTGCGCTGGAGCAACCTGACCGTCGAGGCCGAGCAGCAGCACCGCCTTCCCGGATACCGCGATCCCGCATCGGTACGCCAATTCGATGCTCCCGAGGCGCTCGACACGCGGTTCTACGAGGTCCGGGCGAAATCTGCGCTGAACAAAGTGCCCGCAGCGTCACAGATGCCGTTTCGCTGGACAGTCAATCCGTACAGGGGATGCAGTCATGCCTGCTCGTACTGCCTGGGCGGCGAGACGCTCGTGCTCATGGCCGACGGTCGCGCGAGGACCATCTCCGAGCTTCAGGTCGGTGACAGCATCGTCGGCACACGGCAGGAGGGCGCCCACCGCCGGTTCGTCGAGACGCAGGTGCTCGACAAGTGGTCGAGCATCAAGCCGGCGTGGCAGGTGCGCCTGGACGACGGCACACGCCTTCTCGCCAGCGCCGAGCATCGGTTTCTGAGCGATCGGGGCTGGAAGCACGTCACAGGCGCCGAACGCGGGCCGTCGACCCGGCCGCATCTGACACTCGAGGACAAGCTTCTCGGGCCTGGCGCAGACGTCGCGGCCCCTGAGAGGGACGATCCCGCGATCAGCAGGAGGCGCACGATCATCGGTGCCGCGCTGAAGGCGGAAGAGCGTCTTCGGGTGGAGTCGATCCGCCCGCTCGGCATGGTCATGCGCATGTACGACATCACGACGGGCACAGAGGACTTCATCGCCAACGGTGTCGTGAGCCACAACTGCTTTGCCCGCCCGACCCACACCTACCTCGGCTTCAACGCAGGCCGTGACTTCGAGCGCGAGATCGTCGTCAAGGTCAACGCGCCCGAGGTGCTGCGCGCGGAGCTCGCGCGCCCTTCGTGGAAGGGCGAACACGTCGCGCTCGGCACGAACACCGACCCGTACCAGTGGGTCGAGGGCCGCTATCGCCTGATGGAGGGGATCTGGGAGGCGCTGCTCGACGCGCGCAACCCGTGCTCGATCCTGACGAAGTCGCCGCTGCTGCTCCGTGACATCGAGCTGATGCGCCGGCTCCGCGAGCGCGTCGGTGAGTTCACCGCATGCCTGTCGATCCCGACGCTCGACGAGAAGGCGTGGCGTGAAACCGAGCCGCGCACGCCCAACCCGAAGGCGAGACTCGAGGCCGTCGCCGAGCTGAACCGCGCCGGGATCCCGACGGGCGTGCTGATCGCGCCGCTGATGCCCGGCATCAACGATGCCCCTCACCAGGTCGAGCCGCTGCTGGCTGCCGCCGCGGAGGCCGGCGCGACGAGCGTCGGTGGGATCGCGCTGCACCTTCGCGGCGAGGTGCGCGATGTGTTCATGGACTGGATGAGAGCGAAGCGACCCGATCTCGTGCCGCGCTACGAGGAGCTCTACAAGCGCGGCGCCTACGCGCCGAAGCTCGAACGCGAGCGCCTAGGGCGGCTCGTGCGCAAGGGCGGCCGCCCCGGCCGGTTCAGGCGCGTTCGCCCCGGCAGCGCCGAGGAGCCGGCCCGGGCCGGCTCACCGCGCGAGGCCGCGGGCCAGCAGTCTTTGTTCTGATCGGCGTGGACGGGCCGGAGTCAGCGCTTGCCGCGCTGTCCGGCCTCCATTTCGCGGGTGATGTTCTCAGAGCCGACGCGGCGTGCGACACGGCCGGCCATCTCCGGCGCGAGGCTCGCGAAGATCGTGCTGGCACGCAGCGGCAGCGGCGCGACATCGACCTCGCCGCGGTTGCGCTCGATCGCCCCGGCCACCCCCTTGGCGACGTCCTCAGGGGTGCGCGTGCCGACACCCGGGGGGAGCTTCACGTCCGCTTCGTGGAACATGCCGGCATCGCGGATGAAGCCGGGGAACACGGTCGAGACGCCGACGCCGCTCGTGCGCAGGTCGGCGCGCAGAGCGCCGGCGAAGCCGCGCAGCCCGTACTTGGTGGCGTTGTACAGAGCCGTTCCGGGTGTCGCGGCCTTCCCCGCCAGCGAGGAGATGAAGACGAGGTGGCCGCTCCCGCGGGACACCATTCCAGGCGTCACGCTGTGCGCGAGCACGATCGGCGCGCGGAGGTTGACGTCGAGCGCGCGGTCGAGCTCGTCGACCGTGAACGAGTCGATCGTGCCCGACGCCGGCAGCGCGGCGTTCGCAACGAGGATGTCGATCTCGCCGGCCTCCGCGAGGAGGCGATCGACCTCGGAGGCCTGCGCGAGGTCGACTGCGAGGGCGCGCCCACCGAGCTCGGTGGCGAGCGGCTCGAGCACGTCGCTGCGCCGACCCGTCAGGATCAGATTCGCACCGCGTCCCGCCAGCTCCCTGGCGATCGCGTGTCCGATGCCCCCCGTGGCCCCCGTCAGCAGAACTGTCGATCCGGAGATCTGCACCAGCTGTGAGCCTATTCCTATGAAGATCATCGCGCTGTTCGGCCCGACCGGCGTTGGCAAGACGGCCGTTGCGCTGGCGCTCGCCGACGGCCTTCGCAAGCGCGGCGAGGACCCCGTGGCCGTCTCCGCCGATGCGCTGCAGGTCTACGAAGGGCTCGAGATCCTGACCGGCGCGGCCAGCCCCGCCGAGCGCGCCCGCCTCGAGCACCGGCTGCTGTCGTTCCTGCCAGTCGACGCGACCTTCAGCGTCGGTCAGTACGCGCAGCTCGCCCACGCCCAGATCGACGAGCTGCTCGGCGAAGGGCGCCGTCCGATCGTCGTCGGCGGCACCGGCTTGTACCTGCGCGCCGCGCTCGCCGAGCTCGACCTGCGCCCGGCCCCCGAAGCCGGCGTCCGCGAACGGCTGACGGCAGAGCTCGAACGCGCCGGGCCGGAGATCCTGCACGCCCGCCTCGCGACGCTCGCCCCGTGGGCCGCCGAAGGGATCGAGCCAGGCGACCGCCGGCGCGTGGTGCGCGCGCTGGAGCTGCTCGAGCTCGGCGAGCTCGAGCCGCCGGAGGGGCCCTCGCAGCTGTGGAGCGACGATCTTCGCCATCCGACGCTGCTGGCCGGCCTGACGATGGAGCGCGAAGCCCTGTACGGCGCGATCGACCGGCGCGTCGAGCAGATGGTCGCCGCCGGCGCCCGCGAGGAGGTGCTGCGGGCAAGCGCCGCCCAGGTCTCCGAGACGGCCGCGAAGGCGCTCGGATTCGAGGAGCTGCTCGCCGGTGACGTCGAGCGGATGAAGCGGCGCACGCGCAACTACGCCCGACGTCAGCTGACCTGGATGCGAAAGCTCGCCGGGGTCGACGTGATCGACGTCACCGGGCGCGACCCGGACTCGGTTGCGCGCGAGATCCTAGACTCCGACGCCCGATGACGATGCGCTTCGAGAAGTGGCAGGCCCTCGGCAACGACTACCTGATCCTCGAGGCCGGGCAGCTTCCCTTCGAGCTGACGCCGGGCCGTGTGCGGCGCCTGTGCGAGGCCCATTTCGGGCTGTTCGCCGACGGCGTGCTGCTGCTCTCACCGCCCGCCGAGGCGCAGGACGTCGCAGACCTGCGCATCTTCAACCCGGACGGCTCCGAGGCCGAGCTGTCCGGCAACGGCGCCCGCGAGGCGATCCTCTACCTGCGCCGCCGCGGCTGGACCGACAGCGACGAGTTCTCGATCGCCACCGCCGCCGGCAGGATCCGCCCGCAGATCACCGGGTCCGACACGTGCCGCGTCGACATGGGTCACGCGAGCCTCAGCTCGCGTGACTATCCCGGCGGGCCGCCGGATGGCCTCGGCACCGTCGCCAGCGCCGGGCGCGACTGGCGCTTCCGGCACGTCTCGATCGGCAACCCGCAGTGCGCGATAGGCGTTGCGAGCATCGCCGAGCTGGACGCGCTCGAGCTTCCCGTGCTCGGGCCGGCGATCGAAGCGGCCGCGCTCTTCCCAAACCGCACGAACGTCTCGTGGTACGCCGCGCTCGAGCCGGGGGCGATCCGCGCGCGGATCTTCGAGCGCGGGGTGGGGGAGACCCTCTCATCGGGCACCGGCGCGACCGGTGCCGCCGTCGCTCACCTACACGATCAGGCTGCCGGGGAGCGCTCGGGCAGCGTGTCGGTCACGCTCGACGGCGGTGAGCTCGAGGTCGAGGTGGCGGAGGATCTGCGGGTACATCTGACAGGCTGGGCGCGTCCGGTGTTCGCTGGTGAGATCAGTGCCGACTTCGAAAAGGAGCTGAATGAAACCGAGTAGCCGCCTCGAGAAGATCCCGCCGTACGCGTTCGCACAGCTCGAGCGAAAGATCGCCGAGAAGCGCGCCGCCGGCGTCGACGTGATCAGCCTCGGCATCGGCGACCCGGACCGGCCGACCCCGCCGCTGATCGTCGAGGCGATGCAGGAGGCCGTCACCGAGCCGGAGACGCACCAGTACCCCTCAAATCGCGGCCGCGCCGACTTCCGCGCCGCCGTGCGCGACTTCTACGAGCGGCGCTTCGACGTCGTCCTCGACCCCGACAGCGAGATCATCCCGGCGATCGGCGGCAAGGAGGCGATCTTCAACCTCAACCTTGCCTTCCTCGACCCGGGCGACTACGCCCTCGCGGCCGACCCCGGCTATCCCGTCTACACCGGCGGTCCGTGGCTGGCCGGTGCGGAGCCCGTGCTGATGGCGCTCGATCCCGAGCACGGTTTCGTGCCCGATCTGGCGGCGATCGACGAGGACGTCGCACGCAGGGCCAAGCTGATGTACCTCAACTACCCGAACAACCCGACCGGCGCGATCGTGCCCGACGGGTTCTTCGAGCGCGTCGTCGAGTTCGCGCGCACCTACGACATCCTCGTCGTCCACGACATGGCCTACTCGGAGATCGTCTTCGACGGCTACAGGGCCCCCTCGTTCCTCGCCACGCCTGGCGCCAAGGAGGTCGGAATCGAGGTCTACTCCCTGTCGAAGGGCTTCAACATGACCGGCTGGCGCTGCGGTGCCGTGGTCGGCAACGCCGAGGCGCTGGAGATCTACTGGCGGCTGAAGACGAACATCGACTCGGGCCTGTTCGAGGC
>JAOPZS010000025.1 GCA_025963965.1 Solirubrobacterales bacterium | reverse complement strand
CCCCGCGCCGGCCGCCCGGCCCCGACGCCGGCGAACTGCGCCAGCGCCGCCGGCCGCGCGGTCGTCACGGCATCCCGGGAGCGGCCGGATGGCGGCGGTGGACGACCGGCAAACGGATCGCCCTGACGCTGGCCGGGCTCGTCTTCGCGTGGATCCTCCTCTCCCTGATCCTCTTCCTGATCAGCTCGCACTTCGAACGCACCGCCCCCCAGGGCAACGTCGCGGCCGTGCTCGACTCGGCCGGCAGCCCGCTGACGTCGGCCAACAACATCCTCGTGCTCGGCTCCGACACGCGCCAGAAGAACAGCAAGGAACCGGGCGCCGAAAAGAACGGCCCGGGCCGCTCGGACACGATCATGCTGATCCGCACCGGTGGCGGCCATTCGGCGCGCCTGTCGATCCCCCGCGACACGGTCGTGGAAATCCCCGGCCACGGACTGCAGAAGATCAACGCGGCGCACGAGTTCGGTGGCCCGAAGGAGTCGATCGAAGTGATCAAACGCTGGCTCGGCATCCCGATCAACCACGTCGTCGAAGTCAACTTCGAAAACTTCCCGGCGCTAATCGACGCGATGGGCGGCGTCGACTACAAGGGCGGCTGCATCATCTCGCGGCTCGACGGCGGCTTCTCCCAGGGCGGCTACACGCTGCGGCTGCCGGCCGGCACCCACCACATCAACGGCAAGCAGGCGCTGGCGATCGCCCGCACGCGCGAGAACCTGTGCGCCCCCAACCAGACCGACCTGCAGCGCGCCGAACACCAGCAGGCGCTGTTCAACGCGATGAAGGGGCGCCTGCTGTCGTTCTCGAGCTTCCTCCGCCTGCCGTGGATCGCATGGAACGCGCCGCCGGCGATCATCTCCGACATGGGCGGCCCGACGCTGCTGGCCCTGTTCGGCGGCATGGCGATCTCGGGGACCCCACCGACACACGTGCTGAAGCCGACCGGCGCGACCGTCCTGCCCGGCGGCGGCGAAGGTCTGACCGTCTCGGAATCCGCGCGCCGCCAGGCCGCCGGCGAATTCCTGAAAGGCTGAGTCCGCCGGTCGCGGTACTCAGCTCTTGGAAGCGACCGGTTTGGAGTCCTTCTTCTTGGCCGGAGCGTCGCTCTTCTTCTCGGCAGAGGAGGAGCCCGAGGAATCAGAGGAGCCTGACGAGCCATCCGAGGAGGACTTCTCAGATGACTTCTCAGAGGACGAGGACTTCTCAGAGGAGGACTTCTCGGCCGCAGCCGCCGTCTCGCGGTTGCGCCTCCGCGTGCCGTAGTCGGTGTTGTAGAAGCCTTTGCCCTTGAAGTGAACGGCCGGCGCGTGCAGCACGCGCTCGACGGGCACGCCCGTGTCGGGATCGACCTTCAGCGGGTCTTCGCTGAAAGTCTGCTGGATCTCGAACGTCGTCCCGTCAGGACGCCTGTACTCATAGATCGGCATGCGCGCCGATTATAGGTGGGGGTGGCTGGGGCCCCCCGGACGCGGGACCGGCGTTCGCGGCTGCTGCCGGCGCCGCGGTCAATCTGTCAGCAGTGCGCGCACCGCCGTGATCCCGGCGCCGATCGTGGCGCTGTAGTCACGGTCGGGCTCGCTCAGCATGCGCAGCGCGAAGCCGTCGCCGAGTGAGAACAGGATCTCGGCGATCGCCTCGGGCTCGGCGTGCAGATGCAGCACACCCTCGCGCTGAGCGGAGTCGAGCATGTCCGCCACCTGGTGGCGCGTGCGGCGCATCAGCGCGGCGTACTCCACCGCGATCTCCTCGTTGCGGCGCGAAAGTGTGAACAACTCGAAGGAGAGCGTCAGGAAGTCCGGGTCTTCGCGGATCGTCTCCTGCAGGTTCTGTGCCATCAGGTCGATGAACGCGTCCGCCGTCTTGGCCGTCGAGAGCTGTTCCTGCAGGCGCTCGATGCGGAGCTCGGCGTCGCGCCTGACGGCCTCGACGAGCAGCTTCTCCTTCGTCCCGAAGTAGTAGTGCAGCAACCCGCGCGAGACGCCCGCCTCGCGCGAGACGTGGTCGAACGTCGATCCGGTCGTCCCGCGCCGGGCGACGCTGTGGCGCATCGCGTCGATGATGCGCTGCGCCTTCTCCCCGGAGAGCGGCCGCGTCGTGGCGCCGGCTGGAGCGTCCAGCTCCTCGCCCCCGTCCGGGCGCGCGCGAACCACGGTCACCTCAGCCGAGCCGGACGACGCCGGCCCGCGAGCGGAGCTCAGCTCGCCACGCCCGCCGGCTCAGGTGTCGCCGGCGAGGTCGTCGAGCTGTAGTCGAACTGCTCCTCGGCACCGAACAGCATGTCCAGCACCTTCGAGCGCAACCCCTCGTTGAGCGCGACCGCGAGCACCGCCCCGACCGTGATCAGCAGCAGCGTGCGACCACCGCGACGGCGGCGCCGCGACGTGCCCGGCTCCTCGCGCAGCGAGCTTGACGCCTCACGCAGCGAGTCGACGGCGTTGCGCAGCTCCGACTGCAGCTTGCGATCCTCCATCAGGGCCTTGCCGGCCGGCTTGCCGTTGGTCATCCGACCGTAGGCACTCCGCGCCGCGCCGTAGGCGGACACGAGGTTCGAGCGCAGCTCCTCGTCTTCGAGCAGGCGCTGCACATACCGATTGCTCTGCGCGGCCTTGGCCGCTTCGGAGGCCTTACCGAGTTTGTCCTTCGATGCCATGTCTCCCACCGCCTCTGCCGAAAGCTTGCAGGTCTCGCGAGCAATATACCCGCGCGCGCTTCTCATGAACGCCACGCGCGGACGTTAGGCGTAGAGCGCGGCCTGCTCCTCGGCCGAGGGGAACGCCCAAGCAGCACGGGTGCGCTGCTCCTGGCGGAACACGAAGCGCAGCTGCTGCGGCGGTTTGAGCTGCGCCTCACTCGGACGAAACGTCCCGCAGGGCTCCGCGAGATCGAGCGCGCAGAGGAGGTTCACGCGGAAGAAGCATTCCTCGCATGTGACCCGCTTCGGCGTAGTCCTGCGCACCGTGCCCCCTGCCTTCTTCATCTGCAACGTTCTCCCGCCTGCTCGTGCTTGTGACCGGAGGCGATCAAAGCACGGCCGGCCGATCCGCTCAAGGCGCAACTCGCAAATCGCAGAGAAAAGCTACGGGTACCCGGAAATACCCGGCGGACCGTCACGTTCCTGTGACAATCCTCGCGCCGAGGGCCCATTTTGCGAGCGTCCCGGCCGTCCGTGCGAGTCGCGTCATCATCTGAGCCGTGGAGATCCTGCTGACCGGCGCAAGCGGCTTCGTCGGCTCGCTGCTGCTCGATGTCCTTCGCCGCGAAGGCCATGACGTGCGGGCGCTGACACGGCACCCGGATCGCCTCAGCTCGAGCCCGGCGAAGGTGATGCGCGGCGACGCCGTCACCGGCGAGGGCATCGAGCGCGCCCTGGAGGGGGTCGAGGTCGCCTACTACCTGATCCATTCGATGGAGGCGTCGCCGGGCGGCGTCAGCTTCATGGAGCGCGAGCGCATCGCCGCCGGCAACTTCGCCGCCGCCGCGCGGGCCGCCGGGGTGCGCCGCATCGTCTACCTGGGCGGGCTCGTCCCGCGCTGGGAGCAGGCTGGAGCGCAGCAGCTCTCGCGGCACGCCCGCGCACGGCGCTCGCGCCACCTCGAGAGCCGCGAGGCCGTCGAGCGGATCCTGCTCGACGCCGTGCCCGATTCACTGGCACTGCGCTCGTCGATCGTGATCGGCGCGCGCTCGCGCTCGTTCAGGCTGCTCGTGCGGCTCGTCGAGCGCCTGCCCGTGCTGGCGCTGCCGGCCTGGCAGCGCTACCGCACCCAGCCGATCGACGAGCGCGACGTGATCGCGATGCTCGCCGCCTGTGCGAGCAGCGAGATCTCAGGAGAGGTGCTCGAGATCGGCGGCCCCGACGTGTTGAGCTACGGCGAGATGCTCGAGCGGATCGCCGAGGCGATGCTGATCGGTCGTCCGGCCGTGCGGCTCGGTGTGAACCTGACACCCCTTGCCGGCCGCGTCGCCGCCGCGATCGCCGCCGAGGACCCGGAGCTGGTCGTGCCGCTGATGGAGGGACTGCAGGGGGACCTGCTGGCACGCGACGATCGCGCCGCCGAGCGCCTCGGCGTGCGCCTGCACTCCTTCGACTCGGCCGTCGAGCACGCCCTGGCAGAATGGGAGCGGGCCGAGCCGCTGGCCGCACGCTGATGAGCCAGGTAACAGCCTCGATCACCCTCGACGCGCCGCCCGAGCGGGTCTGGGAGATGGTCATGGACCCGTCGTGCCTGGCCACGTGGGTCACGATCCACCGGCGCCTGCTGCGCGCCGACGGCGGCCCCCCGAACGTCGGCTACAGGATGGACCAGAGCATCCATCTGCGTGGCGTGACCCTCGATGTTCACTGGGAGCTCGTCGAGTGCGACCCGTGCCGCCGTGCCGTGTGGCAGGGGCGGGGGCCGGCCCGGTCGCGTGCTCACACCGAGTACCTGTTGAAGGCGCTCGACGGGGGAACGCGCTTTGACTACCGCAACGAGTTCCACGCGCCGCTGGGTCCGGTCGGTGCGATCGTCAGCCGCGCAGTGGTCGGCGGCATCCCGCAGCGGGAGGCGAACAGGTCACTCGAGCGGTTGAAGGAACAGATCGAGCAGAGGATGTGAGGAGTAGGTACTGTAGGACGACCCACCCAAGTATGAGAATTCCTCATATCGAAACAAAGTGAACAGGAAGGTAACGTGACCGACTTCCTTGATGAGAAGCGCAAGGAGATCTCCGACCGGCTCAAAGAGCTGAAGCCGCTCGTCGACGAGTACAACCGGCTCGAGGCCGCCGTCGGCGCCCTCGCCGGCGTCGGAGGTGCGGCGGCATCCGCGGCGACGACCGCGGTGAGAGGCAAAAAAGGGCCCGGCCGGCCGCGTGGCTCCACCGCGAAAGCAACGGCGACCAAAACGCGCAAAGCAGGCCGCCCGGCGAAACGCCGCGCCGGCCGCCGCAAAGGAAGCGGCACCCGCGCCGCCGAGGCGCTCGCGCTGGTGCAGGGCCAGCCCGGAATCACGATCCCGGAGCTCGCCGCGAAGATGGGCATCAAGCAGAACTACCTCTACCGCGTCCTACCCGGGCTCGAGCAGGAAAAAAAGGTGAACAAGCAGGGTCGCGGCTGGCACCCCAAAGGTTAAGCTCCTCGGCCTGGGCCGCGTCCGCGCCGGCGGCGGTTGCCTGTGCCCCGAATGGGGTGCGCCGTCGCCGGGGACGACGACCCGTCCGCCTTCCGTCTGCTGACAAGAAAGGGCGCGGTGTTACACCGCGCCCTTTCTGTCTCTCCGGCCGAACCCCTCCGGCGGCCGGGCTTCCTCTTCAGCGCAGGCGGCCTAGATCATCCCCTGCTCGGCGACCGTGTCGCGCTCGCTGACGAGCTCCTCCACGGAGGCATCGATCTTGCCGCGTGAGAACTCGTCGATCTCGATGCCCTGCACGATCTCGTACCCGCCCGCCTCGCAGGTGCACGGGAAGCCGCAGATCAGTCCCTCGGGGATCCCATAGGAGCCGTCGGAGGCGACGCCCATCGAGACCCATTCGCCGTTCGTGCCGTCGACCCAGTCGCTGACGTGGTCGATCGCCGCGCTGGCCGCCGAGGCCGCCGAGGATGCGCCGCGCGCCTCGATGATCGCGGCGCCGCGTTTGCCGACGTTCGGCAGGAACTCGTTCTCGATCCATGCCTGGTCGTCGACTGCGATCGCGGCGATGTGCCCGCCGACCTTCGCGTGGAACAGATCCGGATACATCGTCGGCGAGTGGTTGCCCCAGACGCCCATTTCGGTCACGTCGGTCACGGGCACCTCGAGCTTGTTGGCGAGCTGCGCGACAGCACGGTTGTGGTCGAGGCGCATCATCGAGGTGAAGCGATCGCGCGGGATGTCCGGCGCGTTGTTCATCGCGATCAAGCAGTTCGTGTTGGCCGGGTTGCCCACGACCAGCACTTTCACGTCGGAGGCCGCCCGGCTGTTGAGCGCCTTGCCCTGCGTGGTGAAGATCTTGCCGTTCTCGGAGAGCAGCTCGGCGCGCTCCATCCCCTTGGTACGGGGCCGCGAGCCGACGAGCAGCGCGATGTTGGTGCCGTCGAACCCTTCCTCGGGGTTGTCGTGCAGGTCGAGGCCCGCGAGCAGCGGGAACGCGCAGTCGACGAGCTCCATCGCGACCCCCTCCAGCGCGCCCATCGCCTGAGGGATCTCGAGCAGGCGCAGGTCCACGGGCTGCTCGGGCCCGAGCAGCTGGCCGCTGGCGATGCGGAACACGAGGCTGTAGCCGATCTGGCCGGCGGCGCCGGTGACAGTGACACGTACTGGGTTGCTCACAGGTTCATCTCCTGGGGATCTGGCGGTTGGCTTTGACGGTTCGCCGCTGCGCCCTCAGGCGGCCGCGGCGCGCAGGTTCTCGTCGATCGAGGACAGGAACTCCTGGGTGCTCTGCCATTTTTGATCGGGACCGACCAGCAGCGCGAGGTCCTTGGTCATCTTCCCACCTTCGACAGTCTCGATGCAGACGCGCTCGAGCGTCTCGGCGAAGGCCGTGACGTCCGGCGTGCCGTCCATCCGCCCGCGCGCCGCGAGCCCGCGCGTCCAGGCGAAGATCGATGCGATCGGGTTCGTCGAGGTCGGCTGTCCCTGCTGGTGCTGGCGGTAGTGACGCGTGACCGTGCCATGCGCGGCCTCGGCCTCGACGGTCTTGCCGTCAGCGGTCATCAGCACGCTCGTCATCAATCCCAGCGAGCCGAAGCCCTGCGCGACGGTGTCCGACTGAACGTCGCCGTCGTAGTTCTTGCAGGCCCAGACGTAGCCGCCCTCCCACTTCAGCGCCGCGGCGACCATGTCGTCGATCAGCCGGTGTTCGTATGTGATCCCGGCCTGCTCGAAGTCGGAGGAGAACTCGGCCTCGTAGACCTCCGCGAAGATGTCCTTGAAGCGCCCGTCGTAGTTTTTGAGGATCGTGTTCTTCGTCGACATGTACACCGGGTAGCCGCGCTCGAGCCCGTAGCGCAGCGACGCGCGGGCGAAGTCCCTGATCGACGAGTCGAGGTTGTACATCGAAAGCGCCACGCCGCTGCCGGGGAAGTCATAGACCTCGAGCTCTATCTGCTCCTCGCCGCTGCTCGGCGTGAACGTCAATGTCAGCTTGCCCTCGCCCGGCACGAGGAGATCGGTGGCGCGGTACTGGTCGCCGAATGCGTGGCGGCCGATCACGATCGGCTTCGTCCAGCCCGGCACCAGCCGCGGGACGTTCGAGATCACGATCGGCTCGCGGAAGATCACACCGCCGAGGATGTTGCGGATCGTCCCGTTGGGCGAGCGGTACATCGCCTTCAGGCCGAACTCCTCTACGCGCGCCTCGTCCGGTGTGATCGTCGCGCACTTCACGCCGACGCCGTAGCGCTTGATCGCTTCGGCCGCTTCGACCGTGACGCGATCGTCGGTGGCATCACGGTTCTCGATCCCGAGGTCGTAGTACTTCAGGTCGATGTCGAGGTAGGGAAGGATCAGCTGCTGCTTGATGAACTCCCAGATGATCCGGGTCATCTCGTCGCCGTCGAGCTCGACGACCGGGTTCTGCACCTTGATCTTCGCCATGTGTTCGGTCCTTCGTGTCCGTGCTTTAGCGGGGCACCCACCCGCGGCGCGGCGGCGGGGATCGACCGGACGCACGCTCCGGCCGGCCGCGCCGATGCTATCGCCCGCACGCCCTGCTCCCATCGCCCCTCCCCGGCCCCGCGCCGTCACCATCTGCGACACTCCTTCGATGGCCACCGTCTCGCACTCCACGGGCGAGGGCGCCGCGCCGTGGCAGACCCACGAGGTCTTCAACCAGGTGCCGCCGCTGGAGGGCATCGACGTCTTCTCCAGCAACCGTCCGCTCGTCGAGGCGACCGAGCGCGAGGGCGCCGGCTGGGTGACCGAGCGCGCGTCGGCGCTGGGACGGTTCGTGGGCGGCGCGCCGCAGCGCGAATGGGGCAGGCAGGCGAACGAGAACAAGCCGGTCCTGCACACGTTCGACCGCTACGGGCACCGCATCGACGAGGTCGAGTTCCACCCGGCGTGGCACGAGCTGATGACGATGGGCGTCGAGCACGAGTTGCACTCGCTTCCGTGGACGAGCACAGAGCCCTACCCGCACACGGCGCGCGCGGCGCTCTACATGACCGCGATGCAGGCCGAGGCCGGCTTCGCGTGCCCGATCACGATGACCTTCGCCGTCGTTCCTGCGCTGCGCACCCAACCCGAGCTGGCCGCCGAATGGGAGCCGCTCGTGACGGCCACGCACTACGACCCGCGGCTCGTGCCGGCGGCCGAGAAGGGCTCGGCGATCTCCGGCATGGCGATGACCGAGAAGCAGGGCGGCTCGGACGTGCGTGCGAACACCACCTTTGCGCGGCCGCTGAACGGCGGCGGCGCCGGCGCCGAGTACGAGATCGTCGGGCACAAGTGGTTCTGCTCGGCGCCGATGTCAGACGTGTTCCTCGTGCTCGCTCAGACCGACGACGGCCTTTCGTGCTTTCTGCTGCCGCGGATCCTGCCCGACGGGACGCGCAACGCCTTTCACATCCAGCGCCTGAAGGACAAGCTCGGCAATCACTCCAACGCCTCCTCGGAGGTCGAGTTCCACGGCGCCTGGGCGCGTATGGTCGGCGAGCCCGGAAGGGGCGTGCCGACGATCATCGAGATGGTCGGGCACACGCGCCTGGATTGCGTGATCGGCTCGGCCGCAGGGATGCGCAGCGGTGTCGTCGGCGCGACCCACCACACCGCGCACCGCAGCGCCTTCGGCAAGCTGCTCTCAGACCAGCCGCTGATGCGCAACGTGCTGGCCGACCTGTGCGTCGAGTCCGAGGCGACGACGGCGCTGGCGATGCGCCTGGCCCGCGCCTATGACGAGGCGCGCGAGGACGCCGATGCCGGGGAGGACACGAGCGACGCGCAGCTGTTCAAGCGGCTCGCCACGGCGGTCGGCAAGTACTGGACGTGCAAGCGCGCGCCGAACCACGCCTTCGAGTCGCTCGAGTGCCTCGGCGGGGCCGGCTATGTCGAGGAGTCGGGGATGCCGCGCCTGTACCGCGAGGCACCGCTGGCCTCGATCTGGGAGGGCTCGGGCAACGTCATGAGCCTCGACGTGCTGCGTGCGCTGACGCGCACGCCGCGCTCCCTGGAGGTGTTCCTGGCCGAGGTCGAGCTCGCGGCCGGCGGCGACGCGCGCCTGGACCGGCGCGTGTCCGAGCTGAAGGACCAGTTCTCAGACCCCGAGACGCTGGAGAGCCGCGCGCGTCGGGTCGTCGAAGGCATGGCGCTGTGCCTGCAGGGCTCGTTGCTGGTGCGTCACGGCGACCCGGCCGTCGCCGACGCGTTCTGCGCCTCGCGCCTGGGCGGCGATGGCGGCCTCGAGTACGGCACGCTGCCGGCGGGCGTCGACTTCGAGGCGATCGTCTCGCGCTCGCGCCCGGAGCTCTAGGCGCCGCTCACCGGCGGGCCGGCGGGCACAAGCCGCCTACCATCTGGACAATGCCTCCGCGTCAGCGCCAGAACCTGCAGCTGGCGCGCATCTTCGGGATTCGCGTCGGCGTCAGCTTCAGCTGGTTCTTCGTCCTGTTCCTGCTGATCTGGTGGCTCGGGACGAGCTACTTCCCGCCGATCCTCGAAGGCTCGCGCACGACCGACTACCTGGTCGCCGTCGCCGCCGCGCTCGGCTACTTCCTGTCGCTGATCCTGCACGAGCTGGGGCATGCGCTCGTCGCGCGCCGGCTCGGGATCGGGATCGCCGGCATCGACCTCTGGTTCTTCGGGGGCCTTTCGAAGATGCGCCGTGAGCCCGCCACACCCGGCGAGGAGTTCAAGGTCGCCGCCGCCGGCCCCGCCGTGACGCTGCTGCTGCTCGTGATCTGCGCGGCGGTCGGCGTCGCGCTGTCATCCGGGCACCCGTTCACCGAGTCGCTGACCCGTGAAAACTTCACGACGACGCCGGCGCTCGCGATCGCCGGGTGGCTCGCTTTCGTCAACGCGGCCCTGTTCGTCTTCAACATCCTGCCCGCCTTCCCGCTCGACGGCGGGCGCATCGCCCGCGCGATCATCTGGCGCACGACCGGCGACCGCAACCGGGCGACCGGCTGGACCGGGCGGGCCGGGCAGGCGCTCGCGCTGCTCGTCGGGCTGGCCGGACTGCTCGACCTGCAGCGCACCCACTCGAGCTTCAGCCTGCTGACGCTGCTGCTCGCCTTCTTCCTCTACCAGGCGGCCGGCGCGGCGGTCGTGCAGGGCGCGATCGGCCGGCGCATCGCGAACGTCCGCGTCGCCGACATCATGGATCGCGAGCCCGTCACGATCCCGGCGGACGTGACGCTGCTCGACGCGCAGGAGCAGTACTTCCTGCGCTACCGCTGGCCGTGGTTCGTCGTCGTCGACCCGGCGAGGCACTTCCTCGGCGTGATCCGCCAGCAGCGCGTCGAGGAGGAGATCGCCGCGGGACGCCCCGCGCTCGAGGTCGTCGAGGCGCTCGAGCAGGACCTGGCGGTGCGGATCGGCGAAGAGGCGCCGCTGGAATCGCTGCTCGGGGCTGAGGGACTGGGCCGCCTCGGAGCGATGGTCGCGGTCGACGCCGACGGGGTCCTGCAGGGCGTCGTCACGCTCGCCCAGGTCCGCCGCGCCCTGGCCCCGGCGAGCTGAGCGGCGATCCCGGCGCGGCGCGCGAGCGCCCGCCGCTGCCGTCCGCCGGGCCGCCGGAACCTGGCCGGGCCCCGGAGCGCGGGCGTTATAGAGTCCTCCCGCACCTTCCCCCCAACGACGAACCTCAAGGAGCCATGCCAGCACACGACGTCTTGATCATCGGGGCCGGCCTCGCCGGGCAGCGGGCCGCGCTGGCGGCCGCGCAGCAGGGGGCCAGCGTGGGGATCATGAGCAAGGTGCACCCGGTCCGCTCGCACTCGGTGGCGGCGGCCGGTGGCATCAACGCCGCGATCAGCGTCGACGACGACTGGCGCTCGCACGCCTACGACACGGTCAAGGGGTCGGACTTCCTCGGCGACCAGGACGCGATCGAAGTGATGTGCTCGGAGGCGCCGCAGGAGGTGCTGGAGCTCGAGCACATGGGCGTCACGTTCCACCGCAACGACAGGGGCGAGATGGACCTGCGCGCGTTCGGCGGCGCCTCGATGAAGCGCACCGCCTACGTCGCGGACATCACCGGCCAGGCGATGTTGCACGTGCTCTACGAGCAGCTGATGAAGCACCACGAGACGGTCGAGCGCTTCGAGGAGTGGTTCACGACGTCGCTGCTGGTGAACGATGAGGGCGAATGCGCCGGGGTGATCGCCCGCGACGTGCGCAGCGGGCGCATGGAGGTGTTCACCGCCAAGAACGTGATCCTCGCCTGCGGCGGGGCCGGTCAGGCCTACAAGCCGACCACCAACGGCCTGATCGTCACCGGCGACGGGATCGCGATGGCCTATCGCGTGGGGGCGCCGCTGATGGACATGGAGATGGTCCAGTACCACCCGACCTGCCTGGTCGAGACGGGCATCCTGATCACCGAGGGCGCGCGCGGCGAGGGCGCCCATCTGCTGAACGCCAACGGCGAGCGGTTCATGGAGAAATCGGCGCCGAACAAGATGGAGCTGGCCTCGCGCGACGTCGTCTCCCGCGCCGAGCAGATCGAGATCAACGAGGGCCGAGGTGTGGGCCCGAACGGCTCGGGCATCTTCCTCGACGTGACCGTCGTGCCGAGGAAGCGCACGCTCGAGGCGCTGCGCGAGATCGTCAACCTCGGCCGCGACTTCGCCGGGGTGGACATCACGCGCGAACCGATCATGATCCGTCCCGGCCAGCACTACATCATGGGCGGCGTCAAGACCGACGTCGACGGGCGTACGCCGATCGACGGGCTCTACGCCGCCGGCGAGGTCGCCTGCGTGTCGGTCCACGGCGGCAACCGGCTCGGCGCCAACTCGCTGCTCGACACGCTGATCTTCGGCCGGCGCTCCGGCGAACACGCCGCAGCCCGCGCCGCCACGATGGGGCCGCCGAAGCTCGACACCGGCTCGTACCTGCGCCGCGACGAAGCGACGCTCGAGGCGATCATCTCCCGCCCGCGCGACGGCCGGCGCGTCTCGGAGATCAAGGACGAGCTCGGCGAGACGATGAACAAGCACGCAGCCGTGTTCCGCGACGAGCAGGGCCTGCGCGGCGCCCTGGAGACGGTCGGTCGCCTCAAAGAGGAGGCCGCGGGCGCCTGGATCGACGACCGCGGCACGGTCTTCAACCAGGACGTGCTCGGCGCGCTGGAGCTGGGCTACATGGTCGACTGCGCCGAGGCGACGGTCGTGGCGGCGATCGAGCGCAAGGAGTCCCGCGGCGCCCAGTTCCGCACCGACTACCCGGAGCGCAACGACGAGGAGTGGCTGAAGCACATCGACATCTCCCTCGGCGAGAGCGGTCCGGAGGTCAGCTACTCCCCGGTGACGATCACCCAGTGGCAGCCGGAGGAGCGGAAATACTGATGGACGGGCGGATTTTGACCTCTATTAGAAAGCAGGGACGCCGCTGATGGCTGAAGCGCACGACAGGCCGCCCGAGAAGTTCACGCTCAGGCTGCGGCGCTACGACCCCGAGTCAGGCGACGCCCCGTACTGGGACGAGCACACCGTCGAGCTCGAGCCGCACCGCTCGGTGCTCGAGGCGATCCTCCAGGCCAAAGACCGCTTCGACGGCTCGATCGGCGTGCGCTGCTCCTGCCGGCAGGCGATCTGCGGCTCGTGCGGGGTGCGCGTCAACGGCGAACCGGCGCTCGCCTGCCACACCCACCTGGACGCCGCGATGAGCAGCGCCCCCGACGGCGTGATCGAGATCGAGCCGATGGGCAACATGCCGGTGATCAAGGACCTGATCGTCGACATGGACGCGGTTCACTGGAAGAAGATCCGGCGCGTCACGCCGTGGCTGCTGGCCAAGCAGCCGGTACCGGAGCGCGAGTACATCGTGCCCAAAGAGTCGATGGTCGACGTCACCCAGACGATGGCCTGCATCCAGTGCGGCGCCTGCGTGTCGGACTGCCTGGCGATGGAGGTCGACCCGGGCTTCATCGGGCCGGCCGCGCTCGCCAAGGCCTACCGCTTCGTCGGGGACCCGCGCGACGACGAGCCCTACGAGCGGCTCAACGACCTCGCGCAGGACCCCCAGGGGATCTTCGACTGCACGCACTGCTTCAAGTGCGTCGAGGCCTGCCCAAAGGACGTCAACCCGATGGGCCAGATCATGCGCCTGCGCCGCATCGCCACGGCCGACGAGCACATCGTCGATCAGAACAACGGCGAGCGTCACGAGGCCGCCTTCACGACGCTGATCAAGGACAACGGCCTGCTGTGGGAGACAGAGCTCCTGCCTCGCTCCTACGGCGGCAACTCCTGGTTCGGCAAGTTCGCCCCGCCCGCCGGCAAGGAGCTGCTCGCCTCGCTTCCGGTCGTGATCAAGGCCTTGATGCGCCGCAAGTTCAACCCGCTCGCGGCGCTCAAACCACACAGGATCCCGAGCGCCGACCTGAAGGCGGTGCAGTCGATCTTCGATCGCGTCGAGAGCCGCGAGGAGCGCTACGAGCTGAACCTGTACATCGTCGGCGAGGACGAGGAGCCGATCACCGAGGCTCCCGTCGCGGCCGGCGTCGTCGCCGACGTTCCGCTGGACCCTCCCGATCTCGACCCGGTCGCCGCGGCACGCGCTGAGAGCGGCGTCGAGGGCGCCGCCTCGGCGCCGGGGCCGGAGGGCGCGACGGCGGCCGACCCGACCAGCGGCGACGAAGGCGCGGAACGCTCGGCGCCCGCAGGCGAGAGCATCGTCGAGTCCTCGCCGCCGCCCGTCGACCCGGGGCCGCCCGCCGCCACTGCAACCGAGGACGAGCCGCCAGTCGAAGAGGTGGGACCGGGCTCCGAGGAGGAGCCGAGGGCCGCCGCCGGCGAGGGCGAGGACGCGACGGGCGACACCGCCCATCCGTCCGGCCAACCGAGCACCCCCGAGGAAAGCGAGAGCTGATGAAGGTCGCCTACTGGCCCGGCTGCGTGAGCCGCGGCTTCACCCCGGAGCTGCACGGCTCGATGGCCAAGGTCGCTCCGCTGCTGGATCTCGAGCTGGTCGAACTCGACCGCGCGTGCTGCACTGGCGCGGGCGTGATCGCCGAGCACAACCAGGAGCTGGCCGACACGCTGAACGCCCGCACCTTCGCGCTGGCGCAGCAGGTGCAGGGTGCGGAGCTGATGATGAACATCTGCTCGACCTGCCAGGGCGCGCAGAGCGAGTGCCAGGAGCGCCTGGACGCGAACGCGGAGTACCGCGACCATGTCAACTCGACGCTCTCCTCGGAGGGCCTCAGCTACGAGAAGGGCCTGACCAACAAGAACTTCCTGTGGCTGCTCGTCGAGGAGATCGGGCTCGAGGAGCTGCGCTCGAAAGTCCGCCGGCCCCTGACGAACCTGAAGGTCGGCCCCTTCTACGGCTGCTACATCGTCCGCCCGCGCAAGCGGCTCGGGATCGACTCCGAGCAGCGCCGCGACAACTACCTGCACGAGGTGATCGAGGCGCTCGGCGGCACCGTCATCGACTACGCCGGCATGCGCAAGTGCTGCGGCTTCCCGATCATCACGATGAACAAGGAGGCCTCGCTGAAGCAGGCCGGCCGCCACCTTGGCGACGCGCTCGACGCCGATGCCGACTGCCTGGTCACGCCGTGCCCGCTGTGCCACCTGAACCTCGACATGCAGCAGCCGCTGGCCGAGAAAACAGTCGGTCGCGAGCTGCAGATGCCGGTCCTGCACCTTCCGCAGCTGGTCGGGCTGGCGCTCGGGGTGGACCCCGGCGAGCTCGGTCTCGCGCGCCATGTCGTGCGCCCGACGTCCGTGATCGACTGGTCGACGTCTGTCGTCGGCGCAGCGGCGTAGCCGCGCGGCCGGCTACAGCCGCCCGCGGGCGAGGTCCAGCAGCCGGCCGAGCACGCGCTCGCCGTCCTTGCGCAGGCCGTCGTGGTCGTACTCGTTGGTCAGCCACAGCCGCAGCCGCGGGACGCTCCCGGCGGTCTGCTCGCTGAGCGCCCGCTCGACGTAGGGGTCCTCGGCGTAGACGGCCGCGGCTGACGGCACGGAGTTCGCCGCCAGCACGTCGCGGTCGTACAGCGCGGGCCACTCGTGAGCGGCGAGCAGCTCGGCGGCCTCGCGCAGCTGTGCCAGCGAGGGCTCGTCGAACATCCACGGGAAGACGTGCTCGCCGGTCATGAACTCCTCGGGCCAGTCGAGCTGCTCGTCGAGCACCCGCTGAGCCGACCACGCCGTCGGGCCGCCGTTGGCCCAGCACGCCTCGTGGAGGATCGCGTAGATCGGGTTGCGGGCGAAGCTCGTGGCCTGCTCGGCGTCGTGAAGAAATGCCGGCGAGTCGGCGTCGAGCTCGAGGAGGTAGTGCAGGCGCTCGTTTCCGTCGCTCATCCCCAGCATGTGCCCGAACTGGCGGACGCGCGCCGGCGTCAGCCTGTCCCCGCCGGGCAGCGTGATCGACTCGCGCTCGGCGCGGCCGAGCAGCGCGAGCAGCCGGTCGCGGTCGTCGGGGTAGCGCTCGTAGAAGCGCTCGTTGCGTTCGCGCATCCGCGCGAAGGTCGCCCGGTAGACGTCGTCGACATGCGCGTGCACGGGCGGCACGCCGCCGGTGAACATGACCTCGCGCAGCGCGCCGGGTGCGGCCGAGAGGTAGCGCAGCGCGCAGAAGCCCCCGAAGCTCTGCCCCAGCACGCTCCATCGGTCGACCTCCAGCTCGACGCGGATCGCCTCGGCGTCGTCGACGATCGAGTCGGCGCGGAACCGCGTCAGGTAGCGGGCCTGCTCCGCAGCGTCGCCGGGCAGTCGCGTGCCGATCGGCGTAGAGCGACCGGTGCCGCGCTGGTCGAGCATCAGAACCCGGAAGTCGGCGAGCGCGCGATCGAGCCACGGTGGGGTGGCGTTGGTGCGGATCGGCCGAGGCGCCTCGAAGCCGGGACCACCCTCGAAGAAGACGAGCAGCGGCCTGTCTCGTCCCTGCGGATCGGCCAGCTCGCGGGAGAAGACGGTGATGCGCCGCCCGTCCGGGTCGGCGTGATCGAGCGGGAGCGAGTGCTCGCGCTCGACCACGACGAGGTTCGGGATCTCGCGGACGACGGCCACCGCCGCTGAGGTTAGCTCCGCCCTGCGCGCGATGCGCCCGCTGCCGCGCCGTGGCCGGCCAGTCCGCGTGCTGGCGGCCTGTCGCGCCCGACCCCTCAGCCGGCGAGCTCCTCGAGCAGCTCGTCGAGCTGCTCGTAGCCCTCGTTCAGCCCACGTTCCATACCGGCCTCGATCATCCAGTCGCGCTCCTCGGTGGTGTGGAAGAGCGAGTGGACGAGGAGCTTCGTCTGCTCGCCGAGGTCCTCGAACTCGACGGTGTCGATCAGCACGTGACCGGGCTGGCCCTCGTATTCGAACGTGTAGGCGAGGCGCTCGATCGGTGAGACCTCGCGATAGATCCCCCGGAAGGCCGCCTCCGAGCCGTCGCTGTTGCGCTGCACGAACCGCCAGGCGCCGCCCGGACGCAGCTCTAGCTGATCGATCCGGGTCTCGGAGCCGCGCAGGCCCCACCAGCGCGGGATCAGCTCACGGTCGGTGTAGGCGGCCCAGACGCGATCGCGCGGCGCGTCGAAGACGCGTTCGGTCAGTATCTCGCGCTCGCCAGGGGTGCTCAGCACGGCCTTTGTCTGCTCGCTTGCCATCGCTGCTCTCCCTTCGTCTCTTTGAGGAACTCGTCGAGTCGGTCGAGGCGCGCGGCGAGCGTCCGCCGGTAGCCGTCGATCCACTCCTGCAGGTCGTCGAGCCGGCGCGGGCCGAGGCTGCAGAGCCTCGTCCGCCCGACCTTTTCGGTGCTCATCAGCTCTGCCTCCTCGAGGACCCGCACGTGCTTGCGGGCACCCGTCAGCGTGATCCCGAACGGCGCGGCGAGCTCGCCGATCGAGGCGCTCCCGGCACTGACGCGTTCGAGCATCCCCCGCCGCGTCGGGTCCGCCAGCGCGGCGAACGTACGGTCGAGCCGCTGCTCCTCCTGATAGTGAACCATATGGTTCAGTATAGCGCTTCTCGGCGGGTCGAACGAGCCGCGCGTGGGGCGAGCAGCGGCGGGTTGCCCGGTCGGGCGGGGAGGCGCCATCTAGGCTTACGCGCGTGCGGATCGCGACCGTCGTCGGCAACCGGCCCCAGTTCGTCAAGGCCGCGGCGATCTCGGGGCCGCTGAGGACCGAGCACGAGGAGGTGCTGATCCACACGGGTCAGCACCACGACGACACGCTCTCGCGCGTCTTCTTCGACGAGCTGGGGCTGGCACGCCCGGACCGCGAGCTGCAGATCGCCGGCGCGAGCAACACCTCTCAGACGGCCCGCATGATGACGGCGCTAGAACCGCTGCTGGGCGAGCTCGAGCCGGACGCTGTGCTGGTCTACGGCGACACGAACTCGACCCTGGCCGGGGCGATCGCGGCGGCTCAGGCGCAACTGCCGGTGGTGCACGTCGAGGCGGGCATGCGCTCGTTCGATCGCACGATGCCGGAGGAGCTCAACCGTGTCCTGACCGATCACTGCTCGGAGCTGCTGCTGTGCTCCTCGGACGCGGCGGCGGAGAACCTGCGGCGCGAGTCGGTGCTGGGACACGTGGCGGTGGTCGGCGATGTGATGGTCGACGTGGCCGAGCGCTGGCGTCCGCGGGCGCTCGCGGACCAGGCGACCCGGGCCGAGTACGGCGTCAGCGACGGCGAGTACCTGCTCGTGACGGCCCATCGCGCAGGCAACGTCGATGACCCGACGCGCCTCGTGGCGCTGGTCGAGCTGATCGAGGCGCTGCCCGGTCCGGTCGTGTTCCCGGTGCACCCGCGCACGCGCGTCCGCCTCGAGCAGGCGGGGCTGTACTCGCGCCTGGAGGACGTGCAGGAGCTGCGCCTCGCCGGGCCGCTCGGCTACGCGGAGTTCACGGCGCTGCTGTGCCGGGCCCGCGCCGTGCTGACGGACTCGGGGGGCGTCCAGAAGGAGGCGTACCTTGCCGGGGTGCCCTGTGTGACGCTGCGCGCGAACACCGAGTGGACCGAGACGGTCCTGACGGGCTGGAACGCGCTCGTGGACCTCGATGCTGTGGCGGCGCTGGCGGCGCTCGAAGCTCCCCACCCGGCCGAGCGCCCCTCGCTCTACGGGGACGGCCATGCGGCCGAGCGCTGCGTGCAGGCGATCGGGGCGCTCCTCATGCCGGGGCCCAGGCTGTGAGCGCGGCCGGCGAGCAGCCGGTGCGGGTGGCGGTGGCCGGCCTCGGCTACTGGGGTCCGAACCTCGCCCGCAACCTCGCCGCGATCCCGGGATGCGAGCTGGCGTGGCTGTGCGACGCCTCGCGGGAGGCGCGCGAGCGGATGGCGGCGGCGTTTCCGGGGGCTCGCCCGACGGCCGACCTCGACGAGGTGCTCGGCGATGAGACGCTCGACGCGGTGGTGCTGGCGACGCCCGTGCCGACGCACGCCGACCTCGCGACGGCGGTGCTGAGCGCCGGCAAGCACTGCTTCGTCGAGAAGCCGCTGGCGACGAGCGCCGCCGACGCCCAGCGGGTGCTCGACGCAGCAGCCGCGACCGGTCGGATCCTGATGGTGGGCCATCTGCTCGAGTACCACCCGGCGGTGAGGCGCCTGAAGGAGATGATCGACGCCGACGAGCTGGGCGGGCTGTACTACATGTACGGCAACCGCCTCAACCTCGGGCAGCTCCGGGCCGACGAGAACGCGCTGTGGAGCCTCGGCGCGCACGACGTCTCGGTCGCCCTGCACCTGATCGGCGAGGAGCCGGTGGAATGCGTGGCGCAGGGCGTCTCCTACGTGCGCGAGCCGGTGCAGGACGTCGTGTTCTGCTTCCTGCGGTTCCCGTCGGGGGTCGTCGCGCACCTGCACCTGTCGTGGCTGGACCCGCACAAGGAGCGGCGCATCACGGTCGTGGGCTCGCGGCGCATGGCGACGTTCGACGACATGCTGATCGAGGGCAAGCTGACCGTCTACGACAAGGGCTTCGACGAGGACACGAGCTCGTGGGGGGAGTACATCGCGCGCTCCGGCGACACGTTCTCGCCGCGGATCCCCAACCGCGAGCCGCTGCGCCTGGAGTGCGAGCACTTCGTCGAATGCATCCGCACCGGCTCCACGCCACGCTCCGACGGCGCGAGCGGGTTGCGCGTGGTGCGCGTGCTGGAGGCTCTGCAGCGCTCGCTGGACGCGCAGCCGTAAGGCGGCGGCCGCGCGCCAGGCGACGGGCGCAGCCGTAAGGGGCCGTCTCGCGGGCTTAGGCGACGCGCGCGTGAGAGCCGCGGCGCTCGGCGGCCCCACGCAGGGGGCCGCCGTGTCGGCGGTCGTTCTTCAGGACCGGTCCCCATTTGCGACCGACGAGGCGCAGCACGTAAGCGTCGCGCGGTTCGCTGTAGCGGAGAAGCGGGCGCCCGATGGCCAGCCAGCGGGGAGCTACGTAGCGGCGGGGCCTCTTGACTGTGCGCATGTGCCTTTCATCCTTGAAAGTCGCGGAAGTTGAAGCGTTGCGTAGGGATTGTGACAGATGCGCGGGAGCCGGCGCGCAGCTCAGGTGGACGCGCGGAAGGGCTCCTCGACGGCGATCGTGCCCTCGCCGGAGAGCTCGAAGGCGCTGTGCAGCGCCTGCACGGCGGACTCGACATGGTCGCGCTCGATCACGCACGAGATCTTGATCGGCGAGGTCGAGATCATGTCGATGTTGACCCCCTCGCGTGCGAGCACGCCGAAGACCTTCGCGGCGACGCCGGGGTGCGAGCGCATCCCGGCACCGATGATCGAGACCTTGCCGGTGTTCTCGTGGGCGGTGATCTCCGCGTAGGAGGCTCCGCGCAGTGACTCGAGGGCAGCGACGGCCGCGCGCATGTCATCGCGCGGGACGGTGAAGGAGATCTCGGCCTGTCCGCCGGCGGCGACGGGCTCGTTCTGGACGATCATGTCGACGTTGACGTTGGCGTCGGCCATCGCCTCGAAGATCCGCGCAGCGGCGCCGGGCTCGTCGGGCACGCCGGTGAGCGTGATGCGGGCCTCCTCGACGGAGTGCGTGACGGCTGTGATCAGCGGCTGCTCCATGGTTTCTCCTTCGGCGACGACAAAGGTACCGGGCTCGGAGTCGAAGGAGGACCGGCAGTGGATGCGGACCCCGTGGTTGCGGGCGTACTCGACCGAGCGCAGCTGCAGCACGCCGGCGCCGGAGGCGGCCATCTCGAGCATCTCCTCGAACGAGACGGTCTCGAGCTTGCGCGCGTCCGGCACGATCCGCGGGTCCGCTGAGTAGATGCCGGACACGTCCGTGTAGATCTCGCAGACCTCCGCGCCAAGCGCGGCGGCGACGGCGACGGCGCTGGTGTCCGAGCCTCCGCGGCCGAGGGTCGTGACGTTCTTGGCGGTCTGGGAGACACCCTGGAAGCCGGCTACGAGCACGATGTGGTCCTCCTCGAGCGCCGCTCTGATGCGGTCGGCGCGGACGTCGAGGATCAGCGCCTTGGTGTGCGACTCGTCGGTGACGATTCCGGCCTGCGAGCCGGTCAGAGAGATCGCGCGATGGCCGAGGTCGTTGATCGCCATCGCGCAGAGCGCGCAGGAGATGCGCTCGCCGGAGGACAGCAGCATGTCCATCTCGCGCGGGTCGGGCGCCGCCGAGACCTCCTGGGCCATCGTGATCAGCTCGTCGGTGGTCTTGCCGCGCGCCGAGAGCACCGCGACGACCGAGTGGCCCGCTTCGCGCTTCTCGACGATCCTCCGGGCGGCGCGCTTGATGCGCTCCGCGTCCGCGACGGACGTGCCGCCGAACTTCATGCAGATCAGGCTCGACATGCTCCGAGGATTACACAGCGCGGCGCCCGGCGAAGGCCTTGCCGAGCGTCACCTCGTCGGCGTACTCGAGGTCCGAGCCCACGGGCAGGCCGCTGGCCAGGCGGGTGACGGTGAGCTCGGGCGAGAGCCGGCGCAGCTCCTCGGCGATGTGCAGGGCGGTCGCCTCACCGGTGGTCGTCGGGTTCGTCGCGAGCACGACTTCGCGCATCGGTCCGCCGCCCGGCTCCGCGGCCGGGCCCTCGCCGCGCACGCGCACGAGCAGCTCGGCGATCTTCAGGTCCTCGGGGTCGACGCCGTCGATCGGCGACAGGGCGCCGCCCAGCACGTGGTAGACGCCGTGGTACTCGTGGGTGCGCTCCATCGGGATCACGTCGCTGGGCTCCTCGACGACGCACACGAGTGCATGGTCTCGGCGCTGGTCGGTGCAGATCCGGCAACGTGTCTCGTCGGTCAGGTTGAAGCAGATCTCGCAGAGGCGGATCTTCTCCTTGACCTCGACGATCGCCTCGGCCAGCGCCGAGGCGTCCTCGGCCGACGCCCGCAGCAGGTGGAAGGCGAGCCGCTGGGCGGTCCGGTTGCCGACGCCGGGAAGCTTCGAGAGCTCTGTGACCAGCCGCTGGACGGGCGGCGCGTGCTGCGTGCTCACAGCCCGGGCAGGCCGAGCCCGCCAAGGCCGCCGCCGAGTGCGCCGAGGTCGAGGCCGGCGGTCGCGCCGCCCATCTTGCGCTCGGCGAGCTCCTGGGCGGCACGCAGCGCCTCGTTGACGGCGGCCAGCACCATGTCGCCGAGGATCTCGACGTCGTCGGGGTCGACCGCGGACGGGTCGATGTTGACCTCGCGCAGCTGCAGGTCGCCGCTGACCTTGACCGTCACCATCCCACCACCGGCGGAGGCCTCGACGACTTCGTTCTTGAGCTCCTCCTGGGCGGCCGCCATGTCCTGCTGCATCTTCTGGACCTGCTGCATCATCTGCTGCATGTTCGGCATGCGTGGAGGCTTTGGCATCAGGCGCCTTTCTCGTTGCTGGTGACGGCCGGCTCGCCGTCGTCGTCCTGCTCGGCCGGGAGCTCCTCTGCGTCGAACTCCTCCATGAAGCGGGCGAGCCAGCGCTCCTCGGAGCCGCCGTCGGCCGGCTCCTCGGCGGGCTCGGAGGCAAGGTCCTCGCGCAGCTCGTAGGAGAGCCGCCAGCGCGTGCCGGTGAGCGCGTTGAGCGCCTCGCCCAGGGCCATCCGGTCGGCGGGCCGCTCGGCCTGCTTCTTGAAGAACGACAGGCCGAAGGCGATCGTCAGCTCGGTGCCGTCGAGCTCGACGGGGCGCGCGCCCTCGATCACGGCCGCGAGGCGCCCGTTCTCGCTGCGGACCAGATCGACGACGGCGGGCCACATCGAGACCAGCGACTCGAGGCTCGCCGGAGCGCCGCTCGCGGGGGCGGGGCTCGGCGCCTGCTCGGCGACCGTCTGAGGCGCCGCGGCGACGGCGCTCTGCGCGGGCATCCCCCCCTCGGGGGCGCGCGCGCCGGAGGCGGTGGCGGGCGACACGGCGGTGGC
>JAOPZS010000140.1 GCA_025963965.1 Solirubrobacterales bacterium | reverse complement strand
CGCCACGTTGGCGGCCTTCGACGCAAGCGAGCTCGAGCTGAGCTGCCGGGCTTCCCCGTCGCGTGTTTCGCTGTCCGGGTTGAACAGCGACGAGGCCACCAGCGGAACGGGCTGGTTGCGCTCGGCGATGCACCGCGGGCAGTACTCATGACGCGGGCCGCTCATGCCGGTCTCGAGACCACATTGAGGACATGACAGGTTCATCTTCGACCCCCGTACTTGCAGTTTCCTACGGGATGTTCCCCCGCCTGTTCCCCAGGTCGCGGATGCCCATGCCGTAATCGTTTGCCGGAGCGCCGTAAACGCTCAGACGACTCTGTGCTACCCGGCGGGCGGGGGCCGCCAATCCGAGCGCGCTGTCAGCACGCTTACGCGTCGACGGCCGCGGGAACACCCCTCAACGCTGTTCGCGGACGAACTGAGACGTGTCGCTCGGCGCTCCCTCAGCCGGTTCGCCGCCGCCGCAGCGGGTAGTGCAGCGCCATGTCCACCATCGCCACGGAGCTCGACCACGACGCTCAGCCTGCCCGCGAGGAGGCGACGGAGAGCGAGCGCGCGCGCAAGGAAGCCGAGAGGCCGCTCGGCAGCTACACCGCGCTGACGGCCATCTTCGCCGGGCTGTGCGCGGCGTTCGCGGCCTGGATGCGCCGCAGCGAGCGCTCGCTGCCTGAGCACATTGGAGCGGCGGACCTCGCGTTGATCACGATCGCGACACACAAGCTCTCCAGGCTGATCACCAAGGATCGCGTGACGAGTGCGCTGCGCCATCCGTTCACGCGCTACCAGGCCGATGCTGGGCCAGGAGAGGTCGAGGAGCAGGCGCGCGGCACCGGCATGCGCCTGGCGCTCGGCGAGCTTCTGATCTGCCCGTATTGCATCGGCATGTGGCTGGCGGCAGCGTTCACGGCGGCGCTGGTCGTCGCGCCGCGGCCGACCCGCTGGGTCGCCGCAGCACTGACGGCGCTGTTCGGCTCGGACCTCCTGCAGATCGCCTACAAGCGCGCAGAGCAGCAGCTCTGAGCGCCCCGCTCGCGTTTCCTGCGCCCGGGCCGCGGGCATCTGGACGGCAACGGAACGCCACGCGAGGAGGGAAGCAGTGAAGGCCAGTCCGAGCAGCAGACACTCGCGCAGGTCAAGCAGACCGCCCAGGAGATCGCGCTCGGGCATCGCGGTCGGTTAGCTGCCGATGAGACCGCAGGCGGCTCCTGAGATGGCGCTCGCTCGTGTCATCTCAGGAGGCCAGTCGGGCGTCGATCGCGCGGGGCTCGACGCCGCGATCATGCTCGGCATCCCCTACGGCGGCTGGTGCCCGCGGGGAGGATGGGCCGAGGACTACCCCGACCCGCCGGGGCTGCTGAGCGCCTACCCGCGGCTCGCAGAGACGCCCTCGGCCGACCCCGAGCAGCGCACGCGCTGGAACGTCCGAGATAGCGACGCGAGCTTGATCCTCACATCCGTCGGCGTCGTCTCGGCCGGGACCGCGCTGACCCTCGCCACCGCGATGGAGCTCGGGCGTGAGCTGGTCGTGATCGACGCCGACACGCCCGAGCCGGGTCTCCAGGACGCACGCGCGCTGCTGGACTCGCTGGCGCCCGGATGCGTCGTCAATGTCGCAGGGCCACGCGAGAGCGAGGCACCCGGGATCGGCGACCGGGCGGCGGCGCTGCTCGCGCTGCTGCTTGCGCCGGGTCCGCTCAGGAGGGCTCGGCGACAGCGCCCGCCGCTGCCGGCTCGCCGCGCCCCTCCCCCGCCCCCCTGATCAAGCTCTCCAGCACGTCGGCGGTCGCGTCGATCGTGTTCCAGTCGAGGTTCTCCGGGACGTCCGACGGCCAGTGGTAGTTGGCCGGCGTCTTGAGGTCGGTGCAGGCGGCGATGCACGCCGCCCGGTAGCCGGCCCGCAGCGCGGGCAGCGCGTCGGTAGCGCCGGCGCCGAGGCGCAGGCCGCGCCACAGCCCGACTCCGGCGCGCTCGGCGGCCGACTGGATCTCGTCGCGCAGCGACTCGTCGTGATCTCGCATCACGAGCATCCCCTCGCCCTCCATCAGCATCAGGTGGGGCGAGCCGACGCACTCGAGCGCGACGAAACGCGTGGTGGCCGGGTCGAGCTCGTCGCGGTGGCGAGCGACGAAGCCGCGCATGCCCTCGCTGAAGGACTCCTCGCTGCCGGTCGAGAGCAGCAGCACGCGCACCCCCGAGACCGGCCGGTTGCCGAGACGGCGGGCGAGATCGAGCAGCACGGCGACCGAGCTGAGGTTGTCATTCGCGCCACAGACGACCGGCGAGCGTGCGACGTCCGCGAGCAGCGCTGCGGTGACGGCGCTCCAGAGGATTCCCAGCCGCCGCAGCGCGCGGTTGGGAATCACGCTGCCGAGCGCCACGAGCAGCGGCCCGGCGGTGAGCAGACGGCCGGTCTGCACCGAGGTGTGCTGCTTGGCGTACCAGCGCGGGAATCGCGCGGCGATCACGGGTACGAGCCCCGGGTGAAACAGCAGGCCTGTATGAGCTGCGTCATGGTGCCCGACGACGACGATCGTCTCGGCGGCCGAGCTGTCGCCTGCCCACGCGAGCACGTTCGTGGTCTGCCGTTTCGCCAGCAGCCGGCGCAGGGCGTGGGCGCCGCCGTCGACATCGTCGGCCATCGCCGCGGCCGCGGCGGC
>JAOPZS010000135.1 GCA_025963965.1 Solirubrobacterales bacterium | reverse complement strand
AGCGGTCCTTGACTCGGGCGTGCGAACCGAGTAGGAATGCGCTGTGCGTCAATGGGGGATGACGTCGGGGGTAACCCGTCGCGAGGTGCTCCGCACCGCGGCGGCTGCCGGCGCGCTTGCGAGCCTCGAGGCGCTGTCGCCGGTCAACGTGCTCCAGCAGGCTTTGGCCGCGGCGCCCGCCCACGGTCGGCTGTCCGACATCGAGCACGTCGTCATCTTCGTCAACGAGAACCGCTCGTTCGACCACTACTACGGGACCTACAAGGGTGTTCGCGGCTTCGCCGACCCCGCAGTGCCCCGGCAGGCGGACGGCACGCCGGTGTTTGCCCAGCGCTTCGCTGGAAGCCCGTTCGGGGCCGCCTCTGCCGGCTACGGGGGGCACCTCCTGCCGTTCCACTTCGACACCACGACGAACGGCGAGTGCGTCAACGACGTCTCGCACGACTGGGCGCCGCAGCACCTGGCCTGGAACGGCGGCAAGATGGACAGCTTCCTCCAGGTGGACATCGACCCTCGGATAGACGGCCCCGCATCCGGGATCAACACGATGGGCTACTACACGCGCTCGGATCTCCCCTTCTACCACGCACTCGCCGACGCGTTCACGATCTGCGATCGCTACTTCGGCTCGGTCATCGGACCCACCAACCCGAACCGCCTGTACGCGATCAGCGCCACGCTGGACCCCGGCGGGACGCGCGGCGGGCCCGTGCTGACGACCGAAGGCCTGGTCGCCAAGTCGAAAAAGGCCGGAGCGTTCCACTGGACGACCTACCCGGAGCAGCTCCAGGCCAAAGGCATCAGCTGGAAGGTGTACGCCAGCCCGGAGGCGAATCTCGGCGACAACCTGCTGACCTACTTCAAGCCCTACCAGAAGAATCCCAGGCTGGGAAAGAGGGCGTTCGGATCAAGCTTTCCGGGTAGCTTCCACGCCGACTGCGTGAGCGGGCGGCTGCCACAGGTCTCGTGGGTTCTCGCCCCGCTGATCGACACCGAGCACCCGCCCGCCCCGGTGACCTTCGGAGAGGTCGCGGCGGCGCAGATCATCAGGGCGGTGACGGCAAACCGCAAGGTGTGGGCGAAGACGGCCGTGTTCATGACGATGGACGAGTGCGGCGGGTTCTTCGACCACGTCCCCCCGCCTGTCGCGCCCCCCGGCACTCCCGGCGAGTACCTCACGGCGGCCCAGCTGCCGCCCGAGGCCCTCGGCATCCGCGGGCCTATCGGGCTGGGCTTCCGCGTCCCGATGCTCGTCATCTCGCCGTTCTCGCGCGGTGGCTTCGTGTGCCCCGACACCTTCGACCACACCTCGATGCTGCGCTTTCTCGAGACCCGGTTCGGCCCAGAGGTTCCGAATCTGTCCGCTTGGCGGCGCGGAGTCACGGGCGATCTGACGAGCGCCTTCAACTTCGTTGCCCCGAACAGATCGGTTCCGCCGCTTCCGGCCCCGTCCCACTCGGACCCGCGGGTAGTGAAGAGCAACTGCCCCACGCAGGCGCCGAGCTACGTCAAACAGAACTTCCCGACCGTCGCCCCCTACCCGCTGCCACCCCCGCCGCAGGCGATGCCCGGCCAGGAACCCGGATCGCCGAAGCGGCCGGCCGGCCTGCATGGGTCACGCAAGCTGCGCAAGCACTGAGGCGCGGCGCACCGACGCCGCGGACGAATACGTGATGTGCTTGCGCGCGTGCACGAGTCCTCCGGCGACATCGATGCGCTCCAGAAGCTGCTCGACAGCAGCTACGCGGCAGCAGGCCCGCACCTGCTGCGCATCCACGCACCCGAACGGCGACTGAAGGCCGAGCAGATCGTCGAGCGGCTCAGCGGCATGTGCCTGCTGGCGCTCGCGACCGTCACGGCGGACGGACGGCCGGTCGTGGGACCGGTCGACGGAATCCTCTATCGCGGCGCATTCCATTTCGGCTCGGCGCCCGACTCGACTCGCTTTCGCCACATCCGCGCCCGCCCGCATGTCAGCGCAACGCACCTGCCCGGTGAGGAGCTCGCGGTGACCGTGCATGGTCGCGCCGCCCCGCTCGACGTCCGCGCCGAGTCGAGCGCAGGCTTCCGCAAGACGCTGCTCGACGTTTACGTCCCGCGCTACGGGCCCGACTGGGAGGATTTCCTGGATTCGGGCGTCGTCTATGCCCGGATCGACGCGGAGCGCATGTTCGCCTTCGCCGCACCATCCGAGTGACCGCGGCGCGGCCTACGGCGGGAAGAGCTCCGTGTCGATGTACTGCTGGGCAAGTCGCCTCGGTGCGCGACATAGCCACGCTTCGACGATCAGCTCCTCGAGCTCGTCCACCGCGATCCTGTCGAGGCGCACCAGCACCGCCGGATAGCCGTCGAAGTGCGACGTGGTGAAGTAGACGTCCGGATCATCGCTCAGCAGGGCCTCCTTCGCCCCGAGATGCTCGACGCGCACACCGAGGATCGGGCCCTCAGGCGCCTGCTCGCCGAGAGCCGCTGCTTCAGCAGGGCGAAGCGGCCGCTCCCACACGAATCCCTTGTCCCGCACGCGCCACGAGGCGCGGCCGCGCGAGGACACCTCGCTCGATTCCGGCAGGGCAAGGGCGGTCCGGCGAACGTCCTCCCAGCTGGCCATCTCCCTCGAGCCGCCCCCTCCTCCTACGGCCGTGCTAGGCGCCGTGGCACTTCTTGAACTTCTTGCCACTGCCGCACCAGCAGGGGTCGTTGCGGCCGACCTGATGCTCGTCGTCGACGACCCGCTGCTCGACGACCGGCATCGCTTCGACCGATTCGCCTTCGGCGTCATAGGCCTCGGCGCCGCCCATGCCGGCTGCTGCGGCGGCCTGCGCGAGCGCTCCGGCTCCGGCCGCGCTCTGCCCGCCGGAGTATGAGACGCGACCGGCGCGCGTGGAGCTGCCCGACGCGGCGAACGACGGGGCCGGTGCTCCGCCGCCGTTCTCGCCTTCGACGTTGACCTGCACGTTGAAGATCATCCGCGCGTAGTCAGACCACACGCTGTTCATCAGGTCGCCGAACAGCGTGAATGCTTCGTTCTTGTAGGCGACCAGCGGGTCGATCTGCGCGAAGCCGCGCAGGTGGATCCCCTCCCGCAGGTAGTCCATGTCGAACAGGTGCTCGCGCCAGCGTTCGTCGATGATCTGCAGCAGCAGGAAGCGCTCCAGCGCCCCCATCAGCTCCTCGCCGAGGGCCTCTTCGCGGGCGTCATAGCGCTCGCCGGCCAGCTCGATGATCCGTTCGCTCAGCGCGTTGTGGTCGATCGTCTCGCGGTCGAACTCGTCTCCGAGGTCGACGGGGAAGAACTGGCCAAGCGCGGTGAACAGGCCATCGAGGTCCCAGTCCTCGACGAAGTCTCCGGGTGTGTACTCCTCGATCGTCCGCTCGATCACCTTCACCACCTCGCCGCGCGCCTCCTCGCCGATGCTCTTGCCCTCGAGCACCTCGTCGCGGTACGCGTAGATGACTCGGCGCTGCTCGTTCATCACGTCGTCGTACTCGAGCACGCGTTTGCGGATCAGGAAGTTCTGCTCCTCGACCTTCTTCTGGGCTTTCTCGATCTGTTTCGAGAGCATCCCGGCCTCGATCGGTTCCTCGTTGCCCTCATCGTCGACGCCGCCGAGTTTGTCGAGGATCCGGTAGATGCGGTCGCCGGCGAACAGCCGCACGAGATCGTCCTCGGCGGACAGGAAGAAGCGCGATTCGCCCGGGTCGCCCTGGCGCCCGGCGCGGCCGCGCAGCTGGTTGTCGATGCGCCTGGACTCGTGGCGCTCGGTGCCGCAGATGAATAGGCCGCCCGCCGCCATCACCTGCTCGCGGCTGTCGGCGACCTTGCGCTCGAGCTCCGGCTGCAGCGCCGTGACGCGCTGCTCGTAGCCGTCCTCCTCCGGGGCGACGCCCTCGCGGGCGAGCTGCTGGTGGGCGAGGTGCTCGGGATTGCCGCCGAGCTTGATGTCGACGCCGCGGCCGGCCATGTTGGTCGCGATCGTGACGGCGCCCGGCTGCCCGGCCTCGGCGACGATGTCGGCCTCGCGTGCCGCGTGCTCAGGCTTGGCGTTCAGCACCGTGTGCTTGACGCCCTGCCGCGTCAGGCGGTCGGAGAGCAATTCGGAGACCTCGACGGAGATCGTTCCGACGAGCACCGGCTGGCCGTTCTCGTGGCGCGCCGCGATCTCTTTGACGACGGCGTTCCACTTGCCCTCCTTGGTCTTGTAGACCTGATCGTTGCGATCCGCGCGCACCATCTCCATGTTCGTCGGGATCTGGACGACCGGAAGCTTGTAGATCTTCATGAACTCGGTCGCCTCGGTCAGCGCCGTTCCGGTCATGCCGGCGAGCTTGTCGTAGAGGCGGAAGTAGTTCTGGTAGGTGATCGTCGCGAGCGTCTGGTTCTCCTCCTGGATCGCGACGTTCTCCTTCGCCTCGACCGCCTGGTGGAGCCCCTCAGACCAGCGGCGCCCCTCGAGGATGCGCCCCGTGAACTCGTCGATGATCTTGACCTCGCCGTCGATCACGGCGTAGTCGACGTCTTTCTTGTAGAGCGCCTGGGCGCGCAGCGCCTGGATCAGGTGGTTGACCAGGTGCCCGTTCTCGGCGCGGTAGAGGTGGTCGATGCCGAGGAAGCGCTCGGCCTTGGCGACTCCCTGCTCGGTCACCGACACCGTCTTGTGCTTCTCGTCGACCTCGAAGTCGAACTCCGCCGTGAACTGCTTCTTGGTGCGCGGGTCCATCCCTTCGGGCGTCTTGCCGAGCTGCATCCTCGGCGCCAGCCCGGCGAACTTGACGTACAGGTCGGCGGCCTGTTCCGGCGCACCGGAGATGATCAACGGCGTCCGCGCCTCGTCGATCAGGATGTTGTCGACCTCGTCGACGATGCCGTACGGATGGCCGCGCTGCACCTTTTCGGAGAGGTCCTTGGCCATATTGTCCCGCAGGTAGTCGAAGCCGAACTCCGAGTTGGTGCCATACACGACGTCACAGGCGTAGGCACGCTGCTTCTCGTCATAGGGCTGCATCGTCTCGAGCACGCCCACGGTCACGCCGAGCGCGTCGTAGATCGGGCT
Organism: Solirubrobacterales bacterium; assembly: GCA_025963965.1. Classification (GTDB taxonomy): domain Bacteria; phylum Actinomycetota; class Thermoleophilia; order Solirubrobacterales; family Solirubrobacteraceae; genus Palsa-744. Next base: position 9,708 of record JAOPZS010000135.1, on the reverse strand, counting down.
CATCCATTCGGCGTCGCGCCTGGCCAGGTAGTCGTTGACGGTCACCACGTGGACGCCGCGGCGACGCGGCCCGCCCTCGGGGTCCTCGGGGTCCGGGTCCCCTACCGCCAGCGAGTTGAGCACGACTGCGAGTGTCGCCGTCAGCGTCTTGCCCTCACCGGTCTTCATCTCGGCGATCTGACCCTCGTGCATCGCCATGCCGCCGATCAGCTGGACGTCGAAGTGGCGCATGCCCATGCGCCGCTTGCCGGTCTCGCGGACGACCGCGAAGCACTCGGGCAGCAGCTCGTCGAGCGACTCGCCCTCGGCGGCGCGCTCGCGCAGCGCGTCCATCCGCTCGCGCAGCTCGGCGTCGGAGTCGTGTTCGAGCTCTCCCTCGAAGGCGCCGATCAGCGCCACGCGTTTCTGGTAGGTCTTGAACCTCTTGTTCTCGCCCGCGTTCAGCGCGCGATCGAGCAATGACGGCATGGCGCCAAGGATAGCCTGCGGCGCAGGACCCTTTGCCGGTCGGCTCGGCGCCCGCGCCGGCTGCCGTTGCGGCGCCGGCTCAGCCGAAGCTGAAGGTCTTGCTGCGCCCGCCCGGACAGTCGGTGAGCGTGACCTGCAGCGGCCCGTCAGTGCTGACGTGCAGCGCCGCCGCGCAGTCGACACGCGCACGGCGGGCGTCGATGCTGAAGCTCGCGACGTTCGTCGCACCCACATCGAGCGCGTCGGCGGCGGGCGCCGCGGGCGCCGGCCCCCAGGACTTTGCCTGGCTCGTATAGGGGATCGCCGGGATCGTGCCACCGGTCAGCGCCCCGGCGCCGTGGGTCGTTTCGCCCGCGGGCGGGTCGGCCGTCCCGAAGCCCTGCGAGCGCACGTCGACGGTGCCGAGCGGCGCACCGGCGCTCGTTTCGCGCAGCGTCACGCCGTACGCCCAGTACGCGTGGCCGGCGCTCGTGCCATCGGCGGCGAAGTCCATCGACGGGTTGTAGACGTACGTTACGTGCGGCGGGTTGCGATCGACAGCTTCGGTGCCGAGGAATTCGGCCGCCGGTTTGTATTCGTCGTTGAGCGCCAGCGTCAGGTGCTCGCCTGCCTGGAACTGGTCGAACTCGTAGCGATAGCCGAGCGAGTCGAGCTTCGCGACCTGGGCGAGCACGCCGGCGATCGGCACGAGCTCGTCGGTCGTCTCGTTCCAGATCTCAAACGGGACGTTGCGGACGGAGCCGAGCATCCGTTCTGTCAGCGACCGGTTGCCGCCCGGCTGCGGTTCGCCCGGCGGCACCCATACGCCGAGGCCGGGCGGGCCGACGGTCGGCTGTGCGCGCGCGAACAGGTCCGGGAACTGGCTCGTGAACTTGTACGTGCCGTAGCCGCCCATCGAGTAGCCGGCGATGTCGGTGAAGCTCGGGTCGAGGCTGTAGCGCGCGGCGACGTCCGCCCAGACTTCGAAGGTGTCCGCGCCAGCGTGGTCGTAGTACCAGCCGTCCGGTCCCCGCCCAGATGGCGTGATCACGATCGACCCGGGACCGCGCGCGGAGAACTGCGACTGGTTGCGCGAGCCGGAGAACTGGTTGTAGTTGGCCGACAGCGAGTGCAGCAGCAGCGTCAGCCCGTAACCGGACGCGGGGGTCGGGCCGGAGGGCACGTAGATCGCATATGGCTGGAGCTGCCCTCGCAGCGCGCCGATGCAGCCGGCCGAGGAGCCGCAGCCGCCGGTCGCGTAGTCGGCGCCCTGCCCTTCGGCGAAGTGCGAGGCGAGGATGCGATCGAAGACCCCGGTCTGCGGGACGCCGGTCGGCTGGCCGGGCATGTCGTCGGTCGTCTTCGCCTTGAGCGCGCCGAAGTCGACGTCGGCGTGGAACTGGCTGATGTTGCCCGTCGCCAGCGCCTGCGCCTGCGCAGACTCGCGCCACCAGGCCGGGTTGGCCGTCGTTTCCGGACCAGGCGTCCCCGGCACGGGCTCCTGGGAGTTGAAGCGGAAGGCGACGTCGAAGAACGCCGGCGGGTTGGCAGCCGTTCCCGCGCCCCCCGGCTGGGTCGCGCTGTGGGTAGCGACCGGCAGCAGGTATTTGCCGGTGGCTTCATCCCACAGCCCGACGCCGGCGGCGAGCCTCACGTTCGAGGTGCCGGGGTTCCACTCGCTGTGCGGCACCTGGACGGTGATCTGCCGGTGGGCGGTGTCGACCGACACGGAGGGGGCCGGTCCCGCCACGGCTTCCCCGGTGCTCGCGTCGCTCAGCACGGCCGTTTCTCCGTGAATGGTCAGGAAGTACTGCGCCGGGGCGCTGACGTTGGCGCCGAACGGGAACGGATGCGGTTCGCCTTCGCTGCCGCCGATCGCGATCGCGGTCGCGATCAGCGCCGGGTTCTCGAGCGTGTTGAGCGTGATCCGGACGGCCGTCGCCTTCGCCAGCGGCTTGACCCGCAGTTCGACCAGGTCGGCGGCGTTTTCGTCGTAGCCGGTGGCGGTCGGGTAGTCATAGGTGCCCGTCGGCGCCGAGAAGAGATCTCCGCCGCTCGAGTCGCCGCCCGGGGCGTGCATCGGGTTGTTCGGGTCGGTGATCTCCTTCGCGCCGTGGTCGTCGTAGAGATAGCCCTGGTAGACGAACTCGCCCTTGCGGTAGGCGCTGGCTCCCGAGACGAGGATCGGCGGGGCCTTCCAGATCGAGCCTTTCACGTTTTCCAGCTGGGGCGCGGTGGCGGGCCGCTGGTAGAGCACGGGCGGCCCGGGACGCGGCGCCTTGCCTTCCGCGGGCGGCAACGAGCGCGGCACCTTCGCGGCGGGCGCCGGCGTCGCCAGCCACGACGGCACGATCACGACGCACAGCGGCACGAGCGCCGCTCTCACAACAGCTGAGATCCCCCGAGTTCGCATCCCCGCCAGCGCACGTACCCGCTGTCCGGCAGCTCCTAAACATCGGCGGCGTGCGAGTCAACCCCGCGCGCCACGCTGACCGGCGCGCCGGTCCTCGGTCAGGTCGACGGCAGGCTCGCACCCACCACGCGCGGTGAGGCCGCATGCGCCTCGCGGCGGCGGCGCAGCTTGTCGCGGTGGCGCTTGACCTGGCGGGCGAGCTCGTCGACCATCTCATTGACCGAGTGGACCATCTCGGGGGAGCGGTCGCAGGCGCGGAGCGTCACGCCCTTCAGATAGAGCGTCGCCTCGGCGACGTAGCAGTCGGCTACCCGGGGATTGCGCTCCTGGGAGATCTCGATCTCCAGCTGGGCCAGGTCTGAGACCTGCCGCGCAACCTTCCCCAGACGACGCTCCGCGTGTTCGCGGATCTCGTCGGTGACCGGGACGTTTCGACCCCTGATGTCGATCTGCATCGTCGCTCCTTCGGTCGGCCTTTTTCGGTGGCGTGCCTTCGATGCTACGCCGGTTGGCGGCGGATGTAAATGGGCGTCGACACAACGCGTTTCAGACGGTGGCGCCCTGGCGGGCACGTCCGTCTGAAACGCATCGCGCCGCCGCTACCGAGGCTCCGGGGCGTGTGCGCGGCGTGCGGGTGCGCCGCCGCTATCACGGCTCCGCGGCGTGCGGGCGCGGGCCGCCGCGATCGAGCGATCCAGGCGGTGCAGGCGACCGCTCGGTTCGGTGATTCGCCTCTTTCCGCGCACGGTGGGAGAATCGGTCGCGGATGAGCCCTGATCAGTCCTGGACGCTCAGCCCCGGCGTGTTGATCGTCGCCGCGCTTGCGTTCGGCGTGTACCTGCGCCGGTGGCGGGCTGTGCGTGGGAGCGGCTCGCCGCGCGCGGCCGCCGACGCGCCGGTGTGGCGCCTGTGCTGCTTCGCCGGCTCGGTGCTGGTGGCCGTCGCGGCGCTCGTCTCGCCGATCGACGCCCTCGCCGATCAGCTGTTCTTCGCGCACATGATCCAGCACGTGCTGCTCCTGGACGTGGCCCCGATCCTCGGCATCCTCGGCTTCACGAAGGTGATCCTGCGCCCGGTGACGCGCGCGGTGCACGACGTCGAGAGAAAAGCCGGCCCGCTTGCACATCCGGCCTTCGCGGTGCTGCTGTACATCGCCGTCATCTGGGCCTGGCACGTACCCGCGGCTTATGACTTCGCCGTGCGCCACCCGCTCGTGCACGTGCTCGAGCACTTCACCTTCGTGCTCGCCGGTTCGCTGTACTGGTGGCACCTGCTCTCGCCGATCCGCGCCCGCCTGCGGCTCGACGGGATGGGCCCGGTCGTGTACATGGCCTCGACGAAGCTGTTCGTCGGCGCGCTCGGGATGGGCCTCGCGTTCGCGCCGTCGGCGCTCTACCCGTACTACGTGCACCACGTGCGCGTGTGGGGCATCTCGGCGCTCGACGACCAGGGCATCGCCGGGCTGCTGATGGCCGTCGAGCAGTCGCTCGTGATGGGCATCGCGATCGTCGTGCTGTTCGTGCGTGCGCTGAACGAGTCAGAGCGCGCGCAGCAGCGCCGTGAGCGCTACGAACTGCAGGCCTGAGCGCCGTCCGGGCGGCTCAAGGCCGCTCGCCGGCCAGCTCCACGCACAGCCGCTCGAGCAGCTGCTGCACCTCCGGCGCGCGTTCGGCATCGGGATCCGCTACTACGGCGCGCAGCTCATCGCGCCGGGCGCTGGCGAGCTGGTCGGCTCTCGCCACACCGGCGGGCGTCAGCCGGGCGAGCTCGCCCTCGCCGGTGACCAGCCCGCGCTCGTGCAGCTCCGCTTTGACCTGCTCGATTCGCTCGTCGTCGATCTGCTGGGAGCGAGCCATCGCCGTCGTGCCGGGGATGCCGTAGCTGTTGAAGCGGACCAGCGCCCAGACCGCGCCGGGGCTGAGCTCGACGCCGGCCCGCGCGGCGATCCGCGCGCCGATCCGCCGGCGGCCCTCGCTGCCGGCGAGCACGCCCAGCGCGCGGTCGACCTCGGCCAGCGAGCTCGGCGACTTCGGCGCGGCGAGCGAGTCCTCGAGGCCCGTGCTGGTCGCCGCCGTGGCCCGCAGCGGCCGCTCGCGGAGCAACAGGCTGAGCAGGAACCCGCAGCCGCCGATCGCGGCGGCGACGATGAACACCGGCCGCAGGGCGTGGACGTAGGCGTTCTCGTAGGCGAGCCGCGCGGAGGCCGGCAGCGCCGCCAGCTGGGCGCCCGTCAGACGTGCGCCGGCGGCGACCTGTGCGCCCAGCGGGCCGGGAACCGCCCCGTGCAGCCCGGAGCGCAGCCGGCTCGAGAAGATCGTGCCGAACACGGCCGCGCCGAACGAGCCGCCGATCCCTCTGGCCAGGGTCACACCCGACGTCGCCGCGCCGAGCACGGCGTACCCGACGGCGTTCTGGACGGCGAGCACGAGGACCTGCATGACCATCCCCAGCCCCAGTCCGAGCACCAGCAGGTAGGCATCCGCCGTCAACGCGCTCGTCTTCAGGCCGAGGCGCGAGAGCAGCACCAGCCCGACGGTCATCACGGCCGTGCCGGCGATCGGGAAGATGCGGTAGCGGCCGGTCGCAGAGATCACCCGTCCTGAGACGACGGACGTCAGCACCAGCCCCCCCAGCAGCGGGATCAGCCGCAGCCCGGCGCCCGTCGGGCTCGAGTGGAAGACGGTCTGGAAGAACAGCGGCAGGAAGGTCACCGAGCCGAACAGCGCGAAGCCGACGATCAGCGACAGCAGCGCGGCGATCCGGAACACCTCGTTGCTGAACAGCGACAGAGGCAGGACGGGTTCGGCGGCACGGCGCTCGACCGCCACGAAGACACCCAGCAGCAGCGCTCCGGCGAGGGCGACGAGGATCGTCTGCGGCGAGCCCCAAGCCCAGGTCGTGCCGCCGAGGCTCGCGACCAGGACGATCGAGCTGAGCGCCGCCGCCAGCAGCGCAGCACCGATGTAGTCGATCTTCGGTCGCCCGTGCGAGGCGACGGCAGGCAGCGTCGCGGAGATGACGGCGAGCGCCAAAAGCCCGATCGGCAGGTTCACGTAGAAGATCCAGCGCCAGGAGAAGTGCTCGACGATCAAGCCGCCGATCAGCGGCCCGGCGACGCTCGCCAGCCCGAAGACACCGCCGAAGAGGCCCTGATAGCGGCCACGTTCGCGCGGCGAAACGATGTCCCCCACGGACGCCTGCACGAGCACGATCAACCCGCCCGCGCCGAGTCCCTGAACAGCGCGGAAGGCGATCAGCTCGGTCATCGACCCGGCCAGCCCGCACAGACCCGAGCCGAGCAGGAACAGCACGATCGCGCTCTGCAGGATCTTCTTGCGGCCGAGCTGATCGCCGAGCTTGCCGTACAGCGGTGTGACGGCGGTCTGGGCGAGCAGGTACGCGCTCGTCACCCAGGACAGCCGCTCCAGCCCGCCGAGCTCGCCGACGATCGTCGGCAGTGCTGTCGCGACGATCGTCGAGTCCAGGGCCGCCAGCAGCAGCACGAGCATCAGACCGCTGAAGATGACGCCGACCCGCCGCCCCGCGGCGACGGGCGGCGCCTGGGCCACGGCCGCGGCGCTCATCGTGTGCTCCGGAGCGCGCGGCCGGCGCTCATGCCCCGCCCCGCGCCGCCCTCAGCCGCGGCGGCGAAGGCTCGCCGCGATCCCCTTGTGGCCGGCGATCGCGTCGATCAGGATCGACTCGGCGGTGATCTGCGTGCCGGGGAAGACGATGCTCGAGCGCAGCTGCGCGCCGTCCCCGACGCGTGCTCCATCGCCGAGCACGAGCGGGCCGGTCAGCCGCACGCCGCTGCCGATCTGAACGTCGCTTCCGACCCACACGGGCCCCTCGACCTCGATGTCCGCCGGCAACGACGTCCCGTCGGCAACGGTCACCCCCGGCGCTATGACCTCGCCGCCGATCTCCAGGCGCAGCTCGCCCTTCAGCGCGTCGAAGGTCCCCTGGCGCAGCTCGGCGAGCGAGCCGACGTCGTTCCAGTACTCGCGCACCTCGTGGATGTGGAAGGGCACATCGTGCTCGAGCAGCGCCGGGAACACGTCCTGCGCCCAGTCGGCGAAGGGCTGCTCGGGGAAGTAGTCGAAGATCTCCGGGGAGAAGACGTATATGCCGCAGTTACCCAGATCGGACAGCGCTTCCTCGGGCGCCGGCTTCTCCTGAAACCCGGTTATGCGCCCGTCGCGGTCGTGCAGCACGACCCCGTACTCGCGCGTGTCCGGCACTTTCTTGACCGACAGCGTCGCGATGCCGCCGCTGTCGCGGTGGCGCGCGACGAGCGCGGTCAGGTCGATGTCGGTCAGCGCGTCCCCGGAGATCACGAGAAAGGGCTCGCCTCCGAAGAAGTCCGCGCAGGCGCGCACCCCGCCGGCCGTGCCCAGCAGCTCCTCCTCGTAGCGATAGGACAGGCGCTCGCCGAAGTGCTCGCGTATCGAGTCGGGGAAGTAGTGCAGGTTGGCGATCACCTGCTCGAACCCGTGGCGGGCGAGCAGCTCGAGGATGTGCTCCATCACGGGCCGGTCGAGCACCGGCACCATCGGCTTCGGGATCTCGTTGGTAAGCGGACGCAGCCGGGTCCCCAGCCCGGCTGCGAGCACCATCGCCTTCACTAGTAGCGGTAGTGGTCCGGCTTGAACGGACCGTCGACCGGCACGCCGATGTAGGCGGCCTGCTCGGGGCTGAGCCTGGTGAGCTTCACACCGAGCGCATCGAGGTGCAGGCGCGCGACCTTCTCGTCGAGATGCTTCGGCAGCACGTACACGCGCTTCTCGTACTCGTCGTTCTTCGTGAACAGCTCGATCTGCGCGATCGTCTGGTTGGAGAACGAGTTGCTCATCACGAAGCTCGGGTGTCCTGTCGCGTTGCCCAGGTTCAGCAACCTGCCCTCGGAGAGCATGATGATCGCGTGGCCGTCCGGGAAGACCCACTTGTCGACCTGCGGCTTGATGTTGACCCGCTCGATCCCGGCGACGCGGCCGAGTCCGGCGATGTCGATCTAGTTGTCGAAGTGGCCGATGTTGCCGACGACTGCCTGGTGCTTCATCCGCTCCATGTCAGCGGCGGTGATGATGTCCTTGTTGCCCGTCGTCGTGATGAAGATGTCGGCGGTCTCGAGGACTTCGTCGAGCGTTTTGACCTCGTAGCCCTGCATCGCCGCCTGCAGCGCGCAGATCGGGTCGATCTCGGTGATGATCACCCGTGCTCCCTGGCCACGGAGCGATTCGGCGCAGCCCTTGCCGACGTCGCCGAAGCCGCAGATCACGGCGACCTTGCCGCCGATCATCACGTCGGTCGCGCGGTTGATGCCGTCGATCAGCGAGTGCCGGCACCCATAGAGGTTGTCGAACTTGGACTTCGTGACCGAGTCGTTGACGTTGATCGCCGGGAACAGCAGCTCGCCGTTCTCGACCATCTCGTAGAGGCGGTGCACGCCGGTCGTCGTCTCCTCGGTCACGCCCTTGATGCCCTGGCCGATTCGGGTCCAGCGCTGGCCGTCCTCGCCCAGCGTCCGCTGGAGCGTGGTGAGGATGACGCGGAACTCCTCGGAGTCGGCGCCTGCCGGGTCCGGGACGGCGCCGGCGCGCTCGTACTCGGTGCCCTTGTGGACGAGCAGCGTGGCGTCGCCGCCGTCGTCGAGGATCATGTTCGGGCCGCCGTCCGGCCACACGAGGGTCTGCTCGATGCACCACCAGTACTCCTCGAGCGTCTCGCCCTTCCACGCGTAGACGGGCACGCCCTTCGGGTCCTCCGGCGTGCCGTCGGGGCCGACGACCGCGGCGGCCGCGGCGTGGTCCTGCGTGGAGAAGATGTTGCAGCTCGCCCAGCGCACCTCGGCCCCGAGCGACGTGAGGGTCTCGATGAGCACGGCCGTCTGGATCGTCATGTGGAGCGACCCGGTCACGCGCGCGCCGCGCAGCGGCTGCTCGTCCGCGTACTTCCTGCGCAGGGACATCAGCCCCGGCATCTCGTGCTCGGCCAGCTCGATCTCCTTGCGGCCGAATGCCGCGAGCGACAGGTCGGCGACCTTGAAGTCGTTGGTCGTGGCGGTGGTGGTGGTCACTCTGTGGGGCCTCCGTGTGGGTCTCTCGTGGGGTCTTGTGGCGCTTCTGTCAGGCGACGTCGGCGAGGGCGAGCAGGCGCTGGTGCTTCTCCTGCTCCCAGCTCAGCCAATCGCCCGCCTGGACGCCCTCGGGACGGGTGGCGGGCGCCTCGAGCCAGCGATCGACCTCCTCGCGCAACCGCTCGTCGTCACGCAGCCGCTTGGCGAACGCGACGTCCGAGAGGGCGCAGTCGAACCGGGCCAGCAGCTCGCGCAGGGTCCTCAGACGCTGCAGCTCGCCCGGTCCGAACACGCGATAGCCCGCGTCGGTCCTCGAGGGCTCGATCAGCCCGACCCGCTCCAGATAACGGAGCATTCGGGGCGACCAGCCGGTGGTCTCAGCCGCCTCGTTGATCGTCAGGCCGTCGGTCATCCGAGGCCAACCTTAGCAAGATTGTGTCAAGGTTTGGGAGGGCCCGTGAGCGCCGCCAGGTAGACGGCCACGAGGTCGCCCAGGAGCACGAGCGAGAGGACGCGCTCGAGCCCGGTCTCGCCGCGGCGTCCAGCGGGGGCTCCCCGGGATGGAGCGGTGCGAGCGGGGTCGCGGGCGGTCCCGGCGTCTCGCGGGAGAACGCGGGACGCCCGGTCGCCGCCTCGATCTGAGCGGCCCAGCGCCGGGCGATCGCGCCGCCGTGCACCACCGGGATGCGCCCGCCGATCTCGCGCGCCGCCGTCTTCGGGGACGAGTCCGCGGCCGCGTCCGGCCCCCACTCCTCGGCGAGCCTGGTGAGGG
>JAOPZS010000095.1 GCA_025963965.1 Solirubrobacterales bacterium | reverse complement strand
CGAACTTGCGCACCAGCCGCAGCGCCGCGTCCCGCCGCGCTCGGGTCTCCGGATCGAGCTCGGCTACAGGCGGCGCGTCGGACTCGGGCTCGACCTCGACATCATCGGCCATCGAGGCGGGCTCACGGGGCAGCTCGATGTCCTCGTCGCTCATCGCCGGTGAGTTTATGAAGGCGAAGCCGTACGCGCGCGCAGGCCGCCGCTCGCCGGCAGCGCGCGATGCGGGGAGCCTCAGTGATGCTTGCCGGCCATGCGCAGCGTGGCGAGGGCCCGGCTCGTGTGGCGGGCCCCGGACGGGTCGTGGGAGGCGATCGTGACGCGCACGCTAAGCGTGTGCTTGCGCGCCAGCAGCGAACGGGCCTTGCCGCTGAGATGCAGCTTGACCGTCACGAACTTTCCGCCCGCGACCTTGAAGGAGCTGGTGGCCAGCGCCAGGACACGCGCCTTCCCCGAGGCGACGACGGCGCCCGCCGTCTGGACCGTGACGGTGCCTTCGCAGCTCGACTCCCCGGCGGGGCAGCCGATCTTGACGGTGAACGCGCCGTTCGCAGCAGCCTTCAGCGAGCCGGCCGCGAGCGTCGCGTTGGGCGACGCTCGGATAAACGACACGACCTTGATGACAGGCGTGGCGACAGGCGCAGTGACGGCGACTGTCTGTACCGCGACGTCGCTCGTTACACCGTTGGAATCGGTCACAGTCAGTCCTACGGTGTAAATCCCAGCAGCGCTGTATGCGTGCGAGGCGAGGGCGCCCGCACTGATCGCCCCATCGCCCCAGTTCCATGCGTAGCCCGTGACCGAGCCGCCGGGGTAAGGGTCACTCGAGCCCGCTCCGCTGAAGGTGATGGGCACGCCGACGGTAGTCGCCGTCGGTCCGGACGGGATCGCCGAGGGCCGCTCGGGGGCGAATAGCGCAAGTGAGCTCGGCGTGCCGACGCCCGAAGGCCCGTCGAAGCCCGGTCCGGCGTTGCACGCGGTCGTGCCTTCGCAGTCCAGCAGCTCCCCTTCTGCTTCGTTGATCCCGCACGTGACCCCCCCGCAGGGGCCGTTGCTGCCTTCGGTGACATCGAACACCGCCGGACCGGCGAGGTGGGCGTAAAGCGTCAGAGACGGGAACGGCACGCCGCCGCCTCCTCCCGCCAATCCGTAGAGGGCACCGATCAGGGGCGCGGAGAGCGACGTTCCGCCGACCGTCAGCCAGTTTTTCCCGTGACGGGCATTTTCGCACCGCAGGCCGCAGTCGTAGCTGTCGAAGATGTCGAAGCCGGTCCCAGGGTCAGCCACCGCCGAGACGTCGGCATCGAGCCGGCTGCTACCGCATCCTGCTGCTCCGTAGCCGGCCGCAGCCTGTTGCCACAGAGCGGCGGTGAAGAGCGTGCTGCACCCGCCTCCGCTCCCCGACCAGACGGTCTCGCTTTCACGATTGCCGCTTTCATCGAGAAGCAGCGTGGTGCCCCCGACAGCTACGACCGAGGAAAGCGAGGCCGGGACGTTGGTGCGTTCAGGCGGGAGGAAGCCTTCCAAGAGGGACTGCCAGCCGTAATAGCCCCCGTCTCCCGTCGAGGCTGTGATGGCCACGCCCGGATGGTCGTACGCGGTGAGGACTGACGGTGCTGCGCTCTCAGGGCCCCCGTAGGAGTTGGAGATCACCGTCGCGCCCAGCGCGGCGGCCTCGTTCTCCGCGGCCGCGAGGTTAGAGAAGGTTGTGCTGAAGGACTCAACCAACACGATCTTGCAGTTCGGACAGGCCGAGTGGACCGTCTCCACGTCGAGCGCCACCTCCACGGACCACCCGGTCGTGTCGGCACTCGGGAGCACGGTCGGGCTGCCACTCTGGCCGACCTTCCTGAAGCAGCCGTTCGCTTCGTTGCAAGCGGGTAGGCCGTACTGGGTGTCGAAGTTTTCGAGATCGCCTCCGATCTTGGGATCGTCAAACGCGTCTACGATCGCGACCATCTGGCCCGTCCCGCCCGACCGCGGGTCGTACGTGTAGGCGCCGGCAAGCTGTGCCGGGGTCAGCCCGCCCGCGGGACCCGCGACGCTCGCGCCGCTGCGCAGTACAAACGGCCTCACCCCCGGGCGCGCGGCCTGCGAGGGGGACACGCGCTCGCGCACCAGCGCGAAGCAGGAGGCGTGCCCCGGCCCGGGCGCAGAGCAGGCCGGTTGCGCGGTCGCATAGCCGACCTGGTGCGTCTTTGCCGACGCTCCCACGACGAACACGAGGCTCAACGAAAACGTTGCAAGCGCCGCGATAGCTCGGGTTGGCCAAGTTGCTCGCCTCGAGCGGCACTCGTGCATTTGATCGGTTCTCACAGCCCCCATCGCCTCGACCCCCTCCAGGGCCCCCGCCGGCACGGTGATCCGTTCGGCGTGCCGAACGTACCAGACGCGCGAATCGTCGGCGGGGCCGGAAACTCGGCTTGCCCCGCTTACGTACTGCGGCCCGCGTCGCCGCGCTACTGCGGATCGACGTCGACGCTGAAGCTGACGCCGTCGTGATCGCGGGCGGCAGCGAGCGACGCGACGGCCTCGCCGACTGCCGCGACAGCCTCGCGGCGGTGCGTCGTCTTGACGACGAGCACCTGGCGCTCGCGGCCGCGCAGGCGAAACAGCGGCGCCGGCCCGAGCAGGGTCGCTCGTGCCTGCGGCGTGGGCCCCGTCCCGTGCGGGTGTTCGAGCGGAGCCTGCAGCCGCTCGCGCAGATCCTGCGCGGCGGCCCGGGCCGCCGGCGCCTGCTCGGCGCCGAGGACGATCCTGATGAGGTGCCCGAACGGCGGGTAGCCGAGCGCACGGCGGCGCTCGATCTCCTCGGCGAGGAAGGCGCGGCTGTCGTGCTGCGCCGCGTGGCGGATCGCCCGCGCGTCCGGCGCGATCGTCTGCACCAGCACGCGCCCGTCCCCGCCACGCCCGGCTCGCCCGGCGAGCTGCGCGATCAGCGCGAAGGTGCGCTCCTCGGCACGGAAGTCCGGGAAGCGCAGCGTCGCATCCGCGTCGAGCACGACGCCGAGCGCAACGTCCGGGAAGTCGTGCCCCTTGGCGACCATCTGAGTGCCGATCAGCGCGCCGCTGCGCGCCGCCTGGAACTCCGCGAGCACAGCTCCCGGCTCGGCCGCCTCGCCGCTTCCAAGCACGTCGGCGTCGAGCCTGAAGATCGGAAAGTCGCCGTCGTCGAGCACGGCCGTGAGATCGTGGGCCAGCCGCTCGGTGCCGGCTCCATGCCGTGCCACCGACGTCGAGGCGCAGTCCGGGCAGGACTCCGGGGTGGACTCGCGGTGCCCGCAGTGGTGGCAGGCGACGTAGCCACCGCCACGGTGAAGCACGAGTGCCACGTCGCATTCCGGGCAGCTCCACACGCGCCCGCATGAGCGACATGACATGAAGTTCGACCAGCCGCGCCGGTTGAGCAACACGATCGCCTTCTGGCCGTGCTCCCGGATGCTCGCGAGCGCAGCGGCCGTCACGGGATGCAGCCCGGCGCGCTGCCCACGCATGTCCAGCACGGCGACCGGCGGCAGCGGTCGCCCGTCGACGCGGCGGGGCAGCTCGAGAGTGGGCATCCGGTGCGAGCTCTCCGGGCGCGGCGTCGCGCTGCCGGCGAGCAGCAGGGCCCCGGATCGCGAGGCTCGCTCGGCGGCCACGTCGCGCGCGTCATAACGAGGATCGCCCTCGTGCTTGTAGGAGGAGTCGTGCTCCTCGTCGAGCACGATCAGGCCGAGCTCTGAGATCGGAGCGAACACAGCCGAGCGGGGCCCGACGCAGACTCGTGCCTCGCCCTCGCGCAGCCGCCGCCACTGCTCGTAGCGCTGCCCCGGCGTGAGCCGCGAGTGCAGCACGGCGACGGTCTCTCCGAAGCGCTCCATGAAACGCGCCACGATCTGCGGCGTGAGCGCGATCTCCGGAACGAGGATGATCGCCCCGCGCCCCTGCTCGAGCGCCGCTGCGGCCGCACGGAGGTAGATCTCGGTCTTCCCAGAGCCGGTCACGCCGTGCAGCAGCATCTGCCTCGCGCCACGGCCCTCGAGCGCCTCGAGGAGCGGCGCCAGCGCCGCCTGCTGGTCCTCGCTGAGCGCAGGCGGGCTCGCGCTCGAGATGCCGACCGGGCGGTGGCGGGGCTCGGCGACGGCCCGACGGCGGCGTCCGCTCAGTCGCCGCGCGGCGCCCGGCGGCAGCTCCATGCCGAGCGCCCGGGCGAACGTCGAGCAGTACTCGGCGGCGATCCATTCAGCCAGCGCGATCAGGTCGGCCGGTACGCCCAACTCGAGCGCGCGGACCGGCTCGAGCAGCTTCTTCGCCGGCACCTCGCTGCCCTGAGAGAGCCCGACGACGACCCCGAGGATCTGCCTGCGTCCGAACGGCACCACCAGCATCGAGCCGATCTCGACCTCGCCGCGCAGCTCCTCGCCGAGCAGGTAGTCGAACGGCCCCCGCAGCGCTCGGGCGGTCGTGATCGGCTCTACAAGGGCGATCGCCGGGGCTGTGTCCGGCGTGGAACGGGCCTGAATCGGGGCGGAGACTCCCACCGCCCCGACCCTAGAGGGCGGTGCGGTCAGAGACCGCAGGCGGCGCGCAACGCCTGCGCCTTGTCCGTCCGCTCCCACGTGAAGTCGCTGTCTTCACGCCCGAAGTGGCCGTAGGCGGCGGTCTTCTGGTAGATCGGGCGATGCAGGTTCAGCTCCTCGCGAAAGGCGCCCGGGCGCAGGTCGAACACGTCGCCCACGGCCTTCGCGATCTGGCCGCGGCCGATCTTCTCGGTGCCGAACGTCTCGACCATCACCGACACGGGATGGGCGACGCCGATCGCATAGGCGACCTGCACCTCGGCGCGATCAGCAAGCTCCGCCGCGACGATGTTCTTGGCCACCCAGCGGGCCGCGTAGGCGGCCGAGCGGTCCACCTTCGACGGGTCCTTGCCGGAGAAGGCGCCGCCGCCGTGGCGGGCCATCCCGCCATAGGTGTCGACAATGATCTTGCGGCCCGTCAGGCCGGCGTCGCCCACCGGGCCCCCGATCACGAAGCGACCGGTCGGGTTGACGAGGAAGTTCTTGCGCAGTTTCGCGGCGTCGTAGAGCTCCTTCGGCAGGATCGGCTCGACGACGTGCTCCCAGAGATCGTCGGGGATCAGTGCCTCGGCGCCCTCGCCGTGCTGGGTGGAGATCAGCAGCTTCTCGATCTCCACCGGCCTGCCGTCGACATAGCGCACGCTGACCTGCGTCTTGCCGTCGGGGCGCAGGTAGTTGAGCGTGCCGGCCTTGCGGACGGCGGCGAGGCGTTCGGCGAGTCGGTGCGCGAGGGAGATCGGGAGAGGCATCAGCGCGTCGGTCTCGTTGCACGCGTAGCCGAACATCATTCCCTGATCGCCCGCGCCGGCCACGTCGAGCTCGTCCTCGTCGCTGGCGTCGGTCCGCGCCTCGTAGGCCTTGTCGACTCCCTGTGCGATGTCCGGCGACTGCTTGTCGATCGCGTTCAGCACGGCGCACGAGTCAGCGGAGAAGCCCAGATCGGCGTCGGTGTAGCCGATCTTGCGGACCGTCTCGCGCGCGATTTCCTGGATGTCGACGTACGTCGAGGTCGAGATCTCCCCGGAGACGACGATCAGGCCGGTGTTGACGAGCGTCTCACAGGCGACGCGCCCGTACGGGTCGTCGCGCATCACGGCGTCGAGCACGCCGTCTGAGATCTGGTCGGCGATCTTATCGGGGTGCCCCTCCGTGACCGACTCGGAGGTGAACAGGTACTCGTTGTCTGAAAGCTCAGTCATGGCGGGGTGGATTCGGCTCCAGGGTTCGTCGGCGGGCCCAGAAAAGGCGCCGCCGGGGCTTGCGAAGGTCGCAGTCTATGCGGCGCGGGCGCCGCTGCGCTGACCGCGCTCGACGAAGTCGATGATCAGCGGGATGCCCTCCAGCGAGTAGCGCGCCCGCAGGCGGTTCTCGATGAAGTAGGCGTAGTCGCGCGTCACTCGCCCACGCGAGTTGACCTGGATCGCGAAGCGCGGCGGGCGCTCTCCGATCTGGGTCATGTAGATCAGCTTCAGGCGGTGTCCGTCGGCGCCGCGGCGCGAGCCGACCGGGGGCTGGCGGGCCTGCGTCGCCTCCGACAGGAAGCGGTTCAGCTCCGGCGTCGGGATCCTTCCCGCCATGCGGTCGCCGAGCATCAGCGCCTCCTCGAGCAGCCGCGCCACGTGGCGTCCGGTCTTCGCGCTGACGGTCAGCACGCGCGGGCGCAGCCGCAGCTTTTCGGCGACCCGGCGGCGCTCGTGCTCGAGATCGAGTCGCTCGGGCTCCGGATCGTTCTCGTCGCCGGTGCCCTGCAGGTCCCACTTGTTGAGCACGATCGCCGTCGCACAGCCGGCCTTCATCGCCAGCTCGGCGATGCGCAGGTCCTGAGCGGTGACCCCGTCCTCGGCGTCGCAGACGACGAGCGCGACGTCGGCGCGCTCGGCGGCGCGCTGGGAGCGCAGCACCGTGTAGTACTCGACCGAGTCGGCGACCTTCGACTGGCGGCGGATCCCTGCCGTGTCGATCAGCGTCATGCGCCGCTCGCTGACGAGCAGCGGCATGTCGATCGCGTCGCGGGTCGTCCCCGCCACCTCTGAGACGATCACGCGCTCCTCGCCCAGGAAGCGGTTGACGAGCGAGGACTTGCCGACATTGGGACGGCCGATCACGGCGAGCCGGACGGTGTCGTCCTCCACCTCGTCCTCCCCGGCGGGAAGCAGAGCGACGATCCGGTCGAGCAGGTCGCCCGAGCCGAGCCCCTGGGCAGCGGAGACGGCCAGCGGCTCGCCGAGCCCGAGCCGATGGAACTCGGCGGCCAGCGGCAGCTCGGCGCCGCCGTCGATCTTGTTCGCCGCGACGATCGCCGGAAGCGGCGAGCGGCGCAGCAGATCGGCGAGTTCCTCATCGCCCGGGCGCACCCCGGCGCGGGCGTCGACAACCAGCACCGCCACCTCAGCTTCGGCGAGTCCCGCCTGGGCCTGCGCGCGAATCGACCCGGCGAGCGGATCCTCGTCCTCGAAGTCCATGCCGCCCGTGTCGATCAGCTTGAAGCGCCGCCCGTTCCACTCGCAGTCGAGCTCCTTGCGGTCGCGCGTCACCCCTGCGCGCTCGTGCACGACCGCCTCGCGGCCGCCCGTCAGGCGGTTGATCAGCGAGGACTTCCCCACGTTTGGATAGCCGACGATGGCGACCTTGAACACCTGCTGAGTATGACCGCGTGGCACGTGTTTCCCGGTCGAGCCCGCCGCGGCGGCGCAATCGGAGCCCCCGGCCGAGCCGGCGGCATCAGCCGCGTGCCGCGCCTGCCAGCTCTGTGATCCGTGCGACGACGTCCTCGACACCGAGCCCTGTCGTGTCGAGCGTGACCGCCCCGTCGGCCGCCCGCAGCGGGCTGGCCTCACGGCTGCGGTCGCGCTCGTCGCGCAGCGTCTGCTCCGCCAGCACGCCTCTGGCGTCGGCGCCGAGCTCTGCCGCACGGCGCCGCGCCCGCTCAGCCGGATCGGCATCCAGGTAGACCTTCAACTCGGCTGCCGGCGCCACGACAGTGCCGATGTCGCGCCCCTCCGCGACCCAGTCTCCCGAGCGCAGCAGCGCGCGCTGCTTGGCGACGAGAGCCTCGCGAACACCGGGGTCGGCGGCGACGACGGAAGCCTGCCGCGAGACCTCCGGCGTGCGGATCGCGCCGCTGACGTCCTCGCCGTCGAGCAGCACCGCCCCGCCGGGCCCACCGAGCTCGATGCTCGCGGCGCCCGCCAGCTTCGCGGGCTTCTCTGCCGGGTCGCGCAGCGAGAGCAGCGCCACGCAGCGGTACATCGCGCCGCTATCCAGGTAGGTGAAGCCCAGCGCCCCGGCGAGCGCGCGCGCAACCGTGGACTTGCCCGCGCCCGCCGGGCCATCGATCGCGATCACCACGCCGCGCGTGACCGTCCAGGCGTGCGGTGCGGGCGCAAGGGCAGGCAGGCCCCGGCGTGAATACGATGGCGCACGCGGTCTTCCATCAGCCGCCGCCCGTCAGGCTCAGCAGGTCCTCCTGGAAGCGCGGGTAGGAGACGGCAGCGGCGTCCATGCCGAGAACCTCGACACCCTCGCTGGAGGCGAGCCCGGCGACAGCTCCCATCATCGCCAGGCGATGATCGCCGCGGCTGTCGATCGTGCCGCCGCGCAGGCCGCCCGTGCCGGTCACGGCGAAGCCGTCGTCAGTGGCCTCTATGTCGGCGCCCAGACCGCGCAGGCCCTCGACGACGCCGGCGATGCGGTCGGACTCCTTGACGCGCAGCTCCTGCGCGCCCCCCACGACCGTCTCGCCCTCGGCGAAGCAGCCCAGCAGCGCGACCAGCGGCAGCTCGTCGATCGCGAGCGGCACCTCATCGGCATGGACGACGGTGCCCTCGAGCGCGCCGTGGGCGACGTCGAGGTCGCTGACGGGCTCATCGGGCACGAGCTCCTCGACCTCGCTCTCGAGATCGCCGAGCACGATCCCGCGCATCCTCCGCAGGATCCGGATGAAGCCGGTCCGCGTCCAGTTGACGCCGACGTTCGCAAGCAGCAGGCGCGATCCCGGCACGAGCACTCCGGCGGCGATCAGGAACGCGGCGGAGCTCGGGTCGGCAGGTACCTCGATTGCGTCGAGCGCCAGCTCGTCGGCGTTGACGGCCGTGACGTGCCGGCCGTTTCGGTGGATCGAGACACCGGCGCGCAGCAGCATCCGCTCGGTGTGATCGCGGCTGCGGCTCGGCTCCCCGACGGTCGTCGCCCCGTCGGCAGCCAGGCCGGCGAGCAGCAGGCAGGACTTGACCTGGGCGCTGGCCACCTCGAGCTCGACGGAGACCGAGCGCAGGTGGCGACCGTGGATCGTCACCGGCGCGAACCGCCCGCGGGTCGCCTCGAGCTCCGCGCCCATCAGCCGCAGCGGCTCGGCGACCCGGTCCACCGGCCGGCGCCGAATCGACTCATCGCCGTCGAGCGTGAACGAGCGGCCCTCCTGGGAGGCGAGCCAGCCGGGCAGCAGGCGCAGCAGCGTGCCGGCGTTGCCGACGTCGATCGGCTCATCGGGCTCTCGCGCCTCGCGCAGGCCGGTGCCACGGATCACGAGATCGCTGCCGTGCTCCTCGACCAGCGCGCCGAGCGCGCGGACCGCCTCGAGCGTCGAGGTCGTGTCGGCGGCCTGCAGGTAGTTGGCGATCCGCACCGGCTCGGAGGACATCGCGCCGAGCAGCGCGGCGCGATGGGAGATCGACTTGTCGGCCGGCGGCGTGACGGTCCCTGTGAGGCCCTCGGCAGGCTCGAAGCGAATGTTCATGCGCGGCGCATCATGCTCGCACGACGGGGAAGCCGAGGCCCGTCACGAGCTCCTGCGCGCGCTCAGCCTGCGTCTCCCCGTCGACCCACAGCGCCACGACTCCCTGGCTGTTGTCGCGCGAGGGCGCCAGCGCCAGGTCCCCGATGTTGACCCCGGCCTCGCCGAGTGCCAGCGCGATCTCGGCGATCACACCGGGACGGTTGGGGACGTGAACGCGCAGCTCGTGCACCGAGCCGCCGCTCAGGCCGGTGCCGAGCAGCGCGTCGCGCTCGACGCGAGCCCGCTCGATCCAAGCGCTGAGCGCTGTCCCGTCGCCGGCAGCGAGCATCGCCCTCACGTCGCCGAGGCGATCGGAGAGCTCGTCGATCGCCGCCAGCAGCGCGTCGCCGTTTGCCGTGTAGATGTCGGTCCAGATCGCGCTGTTGGCGCCGGCGACGCGGATCGCGTCGCGGAAGCTCGGTCCGACGGCGGGCAGCCGCTCGCCCTGCTCGCCCGCGTTGTGCAGCAGCCCGGCAGCCTGCGCGGCGAGCAGGTTGGCGAGCACGTGCGGAAGATGTGAGATGTTCGCCATCAGCCGGTCATGGGTTGCGGCGTCGATCGCCGTCGGATGCGCACCGAAGCGCCTCAGCAGCGCGTGCAGGCGCTCGTAGAGCACGCCGGCGGTGCTCTCGCGGGTCGGCGTCAGATACCAGGTGGCACCGTCGAAGAGATCCTCGCGGGCGTGCTCGACACCCTCGCTCTCGGCGCCGGCCAGCGGGTGTCCGCCGACGAAGCGCGGATCGGCCGACGCCTGCGCGAGGAGCCGCTTGGTCGAGCCGACGTCGCTGATGACGCAGTCCGGGCCGGCCGCGTCGAGCGCCGCGGCCACCGTCGCCGGCAGCGCACCGACCGGCGCGGCCACGAACACGACGTCGGCACCCCGCACGGCCGTGGCGAGGTCCTCCGCGACACGCCCGACCGCCCCGAGCTCGAGCGCTCTCGCCCCGACGTCCGGGTCCGGGTCATATCCGCAGACCTCGGCCTCCGCCCGGGCTCGCGCAGCGAGGCCGATCGAGCCGCCGATCAGCCCGACGCCGAGGACAGCAACCCGCATCCGCTCAGTCCGACGCCGTCTGTGCTCCGGCGGCGCTGCGATCGCGCACGGACTGCGCCAACCCCTCCAGCACCTCGACGGTCGTCTCCCAGCCGATGCAGCCGTCGGTGATCGACTGGCCGTAGCACAGCTTCGCTCCGGGCCGCAGATCCTGGCGCCCGGCGACCAGGAACGACTCGAGCATCACGCCGACGATGGCGTCGTTGCCGCCTGCGATCTGCTTGCCGACGTCGGCCGCCACGCCTGGCTGGCGTTCGGGGTCCTTGCCGCTGTTGTCATGGCTCAGATCGATCATCACCCGCCTCGGCAGCCGCGCGGCGTCGAGCAGCTCGAGGGCCGCCGCGACGCTCGCGGCTCCGTAGTTGGGGTCGTCTTTGCCCCCGCGCAGGATCACGTGGCAGTCGGAGTTGCCGCGCGTGTAGAGGATCGCCGGCGTGCCGTTTGGATCGATCCCGGCGAACGCGTGTGGCCCGGCCGCGGCGCGAACGGCGTCCGCGGCCACCTGGACGTTGCCGTCGGTGCGGTTCTTGAAGCCCACCGGCATCGACAGCCCCGATCCGAGCTGGCGGTGGATCTGGCTCTCCGTCGTGCGCGCTCCGATCGCCCCCCACGAAACCGCGTCGGCGATGTACTGCGGCGTGATCGGGTCGAGAAACTCACAGCCGACGGGCAGACCCGTGTCGAGCACGCCGAGCAGCACGCGCCGCGCGAGGTGCAGGCCGGCGTTGACGTCGCCCGAGCCGTCCAGATGCGGGTCGTTGATCAGCCCCTTCCAGCCGGTTGTCGTCCGTGGCTTCTCGAAGTACACGCGCATCGCGATCAGCAGCTCGCCGCTCAGCTCGCGCGCCAGCTGCGCGAGCAGCGCGGCGTACTCGAGCGTCGCGTCCGGATCGTGCACGCTGCACGGCCCGACGACCGCCAGCAGCCGGTTGTCGGTTCCCTCCAGGACTTCTCGGACGTCGCGGCGTCCGCGGATCACCACATCGGCCTGTTCGCTCCCGAGAGGCAGGTCGTCGAGCACGGCATCGGGCGCGAGCAGCGGAACGACCCGCTCGATCCGCCTGTCGCGAACGTAATCGGCGGGGCGCAGGTCCGCCCCTGGCACGTCAGGCAAGGGTCGGCTCCCTCCCCGCGAGCGCCTTGCCTGCCAGCGCCGCGGCCCGCCCGACTGCCAGCGCGAACTCGGCGAAGTCCTCCGAGCGCAGCTGCTGGGGCCCGTCGCAGATCGCCTCGTCGGGGTTCGGGTGCACCTCGACGATGATCCCGTCCGCGCCGACGGCGGCGGCCGCAAGCGACAGCGGCATGACGAGGTCGCGGCGCCCGGCGGCATGGCTCGGATCGACGATCACCGGCAGGTGCGAGAGCTCCTTGAGTACCGGCACGGCCATCAGGTCGAGTGTGAACCGGTAGGCCGTCTCGAACGTCCGGATCCCCCGCTCGCAGAGCATCACGTTCGGGTTGCCTTCCTTGAGGATGTACTCGGCGGCCATCAGTAGCTCGTCGAGCGTCGAGGACAGCCCGCGCTTCAGCAGCGCCGGGCGACCGGAGCGGCCGATCTCCGCCAGCAGCGGGTAGTTCTGCATGTTGCGGGCCCCGATCTGCACGACATCGGCTACCTCCATGACGGCGTCGATGTCGCCGATGTCCATCAGCTCCGTGACGATCGGCAGGCCGGTCTCGGCCTTCGCCTCGGCGAGCAGCCGCAGCCCCTCCTGGCCGAGGCCCTGGAAGGCGTAGGGGCTCGTGCGGGGCTTGTAGGCGCCGCCGCGCAGCAGCGTCGCGCCGGCGTCACGCACCGTGCGCGCCGTCTGCATCATCTGATCGCGTGACTCCACGGTGCAGGGGCCGGCGATCAGGGCGAAGCTCTCGCCGCCGACCTTTCGCCCCCCGATGTCGAGGACCGTGCGCTCGCCGTGCGTGATCTGCGAGGAGGCGAGCTTGTACGGCTTGAGGATCGGGACGACGCGGTCGACTCCTGCCTGCCCCTCGAGGCCGAGTCCCTCGACCGACACGTCCTGCTCGACGTCGCCGATCGCCCCGATCACGGTGACGCGGGCCCCGCGGATTGGATGGGCGAGCGCTCCGGCGCGCTCGATGTTCTCGATGACCGCCTCCACCTCCTCCTCAGTGGCGGTCTCCTTCATCACGATCATCATCAAGTCATCCTTTCACCGGCGTCTGGAAAATGTTAGAGGTGCGACTCGCGCCGTCATGTGACGGAGCCGTGAGGAGCGCGTGGGGCGCCCGTGGGGGCGGCGCCTGGTCCCGGCACGGGACTCTCCGGACACGCCCGCTCACCTCGGGCGTCGGTCCTGGCGCCTAGCTAAATCGCCAGGCGTGCGCGAACGACCAGGCATAGGCGAGGCGGGTGCAGCTGGATGTCATCGCCGTCGCAGTCATTGGTCGTCCTGCTCGTTTGTAGCAGACGTGCTCGGCGGAGTAAAGGACTCCGAGACGGCGGAGCGGGCCGTGGCAGCCGTGCGACAGGTGCTCAGAGCAGTTCTTCGAGCGCGTCGAGGAACCGCCGGTTCTCCTCGGGCAGCCCGTAGGTGACGCGCAGCGCGGGGGTCGGGCTGCCCAGGGCCGTGCCGCCCCGTACGAGGATGCCGCGCTCGAGCAGCCCGCTCATGACCTGCTGCTCGTCGCGCCCGTCGCCCAGTGAGAACCAGCAGAAGTTGGCCTGCGAGTCGGCCGGGTCGAGACCCATCGCGCGCAGGCGCTCGTCGACCGAGATCCGCTCGGCGATCGTCCGCGTGACGCGGTCGACGACAGCGTCCTGGTGCGCGAGCGCCTCCACGGCGGCGGCCTGGGCGAGTGCGTTGCAGAAGAACGGCTGGCGCACCTGATCGAGCGCGCGCGGAAGCTCCTCCGAGCCACACAGGCCGAAACCGACGCGCAGGCCGCACAGCCCGTACACCTTCGAGAAGGTGCGCAGCAGCACCAGGTTCGGGTGCGCCTCCAGCAGGTCCAGCGAGGCGTCGGGGTCCTCGAGCAGGTTGAACTCGCAGTAGGCCTCGTCGAGGATCACGCAGACGCTCGGCGGGACCTCCTCGACGAAAGCCCTGATCTCGGCGAGCCGCAGCGCGGTGCTGGTCGGGTTGTTCGGGTTGCAGACGATCACGAGGCGCGTTGCGGCGGTGATCTCGCGGAGCATCCCGGGCAGGTCGTGGCGCAGCTCGGCGTCGAGCGGGACGGTCACGGCACGCGCCCCGGAGGCGGCGGCGAGGTGCGGGTACACCGAGAACGAGGGCCAGGCGTAGACGAGCTCGGTGCCCGGCTCGAGCAGCGCCTCGCCGGCGGCGAGCAGCACGTCGCAGGATCCGTTGCCGATCGCAATTCGCTCGCTCGGCACCTCGTAGCGCTCGGACAGCCGCGTCTTCAACAGCGAGTTGGAGGGGTCGGGATAGCGGTTCAGCCGCCCGACGGCCGTGTCGATCGCCTCGCGCACGGCCGGCAGCGGTCCGAACGGCGTCTCGTTGCTGGCGAGCAGCGCGAGGTCGCCGTGCTTTGCGTATCCACCGGCGGCCGGATATACCGGGATCCTTCCGATCCGCTCTGAGAACTCGATCGCCACGGGCCTATTGTGCCGCGTGCAGGTCTGCCCGAAGCGCCCGCGTGTCGCGCAGGTAGACGTGCTCGGGGTCGTGACCCTCCGCGGCGTGGTAGTGGATCAGCACGCGGATCACCTTCGGCATCGAGCCGGGCACCGGGATCTCCTGCGCGCACAGCAGTGGCACGCGCTCGAAGCCGATGGCGCGGGCGGCGACGGCCGGGAACTCGGCGTCGAGGTCGTGCGTGGCGGTGAAGACGCAGCTGACGACGCTCTCCGGACGCAGCTCGTTGCGCTCCATGATCGCCTCCATCAGCTCCGTCGAGGCGGTCAGGATCTCGGTGGCGTCGTTGTGCGCGACGTTGATCGCCCCGCGCAGCGCGAACAGTTGCATGACGGCGATTCTATGAGAGCTTCCCGGCGCGCAACCGAGCGATCTCCGCTGCGCTCAGCCGCCGGTGCGCGCCCAGGTGCAGGTTGCCCAGCCGCAACCCCCCGAACGCCACCCTCCTCAGGTCCCGCACGGGGTGCCCGATCGCTTCGCACATCCGCCGTACCTGGCGGTTGCGCCCTTCGGTGATCGTCAGTTCGAGCTCGCCGCCGCCGAGCGACCTCACGCGCGCCGGCCCGGTCAGTCCGTCTTCGAGCTTCACCCCCTCGCGCAGGGCGCGCAGCTCGCGCTCGCCGACGGGGCCGCCGCCGACCTTCACGTGGTAGGTCTTCGGGACCTCGTAGCGGGGATGGGTCAGCCGGTTGGCGAGATCGCCGTCGTTGGTCAGCAGGATCAGGCCGCTGCTGTCGGCGTCCAGGCGCCCGACGGGGTAGAGGCGCACCCCGGAGGTGTCGACGAGGTCGGTGACGATCGGCCGGCCGTGCGTGTCACTGGCCGTCGAGACCACCCCTGGGGGCTTGTTGACGACGTACACGACGGACGCCTCGGCGCCCCCGACGGGGCGTCCGTCGACGGTCACTTCGACATCGCCCTCGACGTCCCGGGCCGGGTCCGTGACGAGCTCACCGGCGACGCGCACGCGTCCCTCGGCGACGATCCGCTCGGCCGCCCGCCGCGAGGCGACGCCGGCGTGGGCAAGGTGCTTGGCGAGCCTCACAGGGGCCGCTCCGGGATCGCCGCCATCGGCTGCAACCATAGGGCCCTGGTCCGCTCGCGCCAACGGCGCGCGGCGGAGCCGGCCACCCATGGACCTGCAAGCACTCGAGAAGATCCTCGCCGAGCTCGGCGAGCCACGGTTCCGCGCCGGACAGGTGTGGGCCTGGGCGGCGCGCGGCGCGGAGGGCTTCGAGCAGATGACCAACCTGCCGGCGCCGCTGCGCGAGCAGCTGGCCGCGCTGCTGCCGTTCTCCTCTCTTCAGCTTCAGACCGAGGCGAGCTCCCGCGACGGCACCGTCAAGGCCCTGTTCGCGACCGCCGACGGCCGGCCCCTCGAGGCGGTGCTGATGCGCTACCGCGACCGGCACGCCGAGCACGGGGCGCCGACGCCTGGGCGGCGCTCGATCTGCGTCTCCTCCCAGTCGGGCTGCCCGCTCACGTGTCGCTTCTGCGCAACTGGCGCGATGAAGTTCGCACGCAACCTGACGAGCTCTGAGATCCTCGATCAGGCGCTGCACTTCCGGCGCATCGAACCGATCGACCACTGCGTGTTCATGGGCATGGGCGAGCCGATGCTGAACCTCGACGCGGTGCTCGGCGCCTGCGAGCGCCTGCCCGACATCGGCGTCACGCACCGCCGCACGACGATCTCCACCGTCGGCTGGATCCCTGGCATCGAACGACTCGGCGAGTGCGACATGCCGGTGCGCCTCGCGCTGTCGCTCCACGCCGCCGAGGATGCGCTGCGCAGCGAGCTGATGCCGGTCAACGAGCGTTACCCGCTGGCCGACGTGATCGAGGCCTGCCGCGCCTTCCACTCGCGCCGCCGGCGCCGGGTGTTCATCGAGTACGTGATGCTTGCCGGCGTCAACGACCGCTACGAGCAGGCGCTGGCGCTGGCGCGCCTGCTGCAGCCGGCGGGCGACCGTGGGAAGCCCGTCTTCAAGGTCAACCTGATCCCGTTCAACCCGAGCGGGTCGGAGTTCGAAGGGTCAGGTCGCGAGTCGATCGCGGCGTTCCGCGCCGCGCTGGAGTCGCGCGGCGTTCCCGTCACGGTTCGGCTGACACGGGGGCGCGACATCGCCGCCGCCTGCGGTCAGCTCGCGGCCAGCGCGGCCTGAGCGCGGCGCCTCGCCGCCGAGCGAGACCGCCCGGTTGCTCGGGCGCGCACGAGTGACGTCACAGTTGCTAGCTTGCACACAGCGGCACCTGGGTGCCGGCTTGGGAGGGGGCTGGCGACCTTTGTCCGTGTCGCGATCTCTATGCCTGGGGAGGCAGAAACATGAGCACTACGGACATCAACGAAGCCAAGCTCGAGGCGTTCATGGGGCAGGCCGTCACCGACATGGGCGCGATCATCAGCGCCCCGCTGATGGTGATCGGCGAGAAGCTCGGGCTCTACAAGGCGATGGCGGGAGCGGGGCCCATGACATCGGCGGAGCTGGCCGAGCGCACCGGCGTGGCGGAGCGCAGCGTGCGGGAGTGGCTTGGCAACCAGGCCGCCGGCGGCTACGTCACCTACGACAGCGAGAGCGAGCGGTACACGCTGCCCGACGAGCAGGCGCTTGCGCTGGCGGACGAAGACAGCCCCTTCTACATCCTCGGCCTGTACGACTCGATCGCCTCGATCTACGCCGACGAGGACCGGATCCTGGAGGCGTTCCGCAGCGGCACCGGGATGGGCTGGCACGAGCACGACGACCGCCTGTTCAGGGGCACCGAGCGGTTCTTCCGGCCTGGCTACCGGGCGCACCTGGTCGCCGACTGGATCCCGGCGCTCGACGGCGTCCAGGAGAAGCTCGAACGTGGCGCCCGAGTCGCGGACATCGGGTGCGGGCACGGGGCCTCGACGATCATCATGGCCGAAGCGTTCCCGAACAGCGAGTTCGTCGGCTTCGACTACCACGACGCCTCGGTTGAGCGGGCGCGCGAGGCCGCGAGCGCTGCCGGACTGGGCGATCGCATCAGCTTCGCCGTCGCCTCTGCCAAGAACTTCCCTGGGCAGGGCTACGACCTCGTGTGCGTGTTCGACTGCCTGCACGACATGGGCGACCCGGCTGGGGCCTCGGCGCACATCCACGACAGCCTGGCCGAGGACGGAGCGTGGATGATCGTCGAGCCGTTCGCCGGGGATTCGGTAGCCGAGAACCTCAACCCGATCGGCCGTGTCTTCTACGGCGCCTCGACGGTGATCTGCACGCCGGCGTCGCTGGCCCAGGAGGTCGGCTTGGCGCTCGGCGCCCAGGCGGGTGAAGAGCGCCTCAGCGAGGTGATCAAATCGGGCGGCTTCTCGACTGTGAGACGCGCCACCGAGACGCCCTTCAACCTGATCCTGGAAGCCAAGCCCTGACGCGCGGGCGCCGTGGCCGGCGCTAGCCCTCGAGCACCGCCAGGATGTTGCGAGCGGGATCGGTGAACCATGCGATCGGCGGGCCGGCGGGGTTGCGCGAGATGCCCCGCCGGTCCTGGTGGAAGCCCTCGTAGCGGATCATCTCGACGCCGGCCGCGGTCAGCTCGTCGACGGCACGCTCGATGTCCGCCACGGCGAAGTTGAGGATCGTGAACGCGGCCGGAACGTGATCGGGCTTGGGGTAGACGATCGCTTCGTGGCCGCCGGCGAGGTGCAGCTGCAGGAGCCCGTTGTCGGCCTCGTCGAGCTCGACCCCGAGCGTGTCGCGGTAGAAGTCCCGCGCCGCTGCGATGTCGTCGACCGAGAAGCCGCTGAAAGCCGCCTCATGGGTGAGCATCAGCTCAACCTAGCCTGCGCGAGCCTCGCCGGCTCGCATCAACCTGTCGCGCAGCTCGGCCTGCTCCTCGGGACTGGGATCCCAGCGGGCGACGTCGGGAAGCTCGTCGAGGTCCCGCAGGCCGAACAGCTTCAGGAAGTTCGTGGTCGTCCGGTACTGCAGCGCTCCGAACTCCGAGTGCCCGGCCTCCTCGATCAGGCCACGGTCGAGCAGCGTGGCGGTCGCGGAATCGGCGCTGACGCCACGGATGCGCGCGATCTCCGGGCGCGAGATCGGCTGCAGATAGGCGACGATCGCGAGCGTCTCGGCCTGGGCCGGAGTCAGCGTCGCGATGCGCGGGCGGCTGAACAGCCGCCGCGCGGCCTCCTCCTGAGCGGGGTCGCTGGCGAGCGTCCAGCCACCACCGAGCTCACGCAGAGCGATTCCGCGCAGTCCTGGCGCGTACTGCTCGGCGAGCAGCGCAATTGCCGCTCGCACGGCGCCCTCCCCCACCTCGATCGCCTCGGCCAGCTCGGCGATCGTCACAGGGTCGGTCGAGAGGAACAGCAGCGCTTCGACCGTGCGTGCCAGGGCGGGCGTCTCCCCGCCATCGGGGACGATGCGCCGGCGGACGGTGTTCTCCTCTGCCGAAGGGGCGCTCATCCAGCGAGCCTAGCCGGAGAGCGCGTGACCGGCGCGAGCGCCTCGCGAGGCGGGGTCGTGGCGCGGATCGCGATGTCGCCGAAGCTCTCCTGCTGCTCCCACCCTGCCTCGCCCAGTTTGTAGAGCTCGAGCAGCGCGAACAGCGTCACGGCGACCGTCATCCGGTCTGCCCCATCGACGGCCTCCTCGAAGCTGAACGCGCCGGTGCGCAGCAGCCTGCGCAGGTGGGCGAGGCGCTCGGCGATGCTGACCCTCGGCACGCCGATGTGGCGCAGATTGATCTGCGGCGGCATCGCGAGCAGCCGGCCGATCGACGCCCCGAGCACCTCGGGGCTGGCGGACCCGTCGGGCGCCGGCAGAATCCGGCGACGCAGCGCCGGCGGCAGCGGTGCGAAGCGGAACCGGACGCCGTCCTCGGCCTCGAGCAGCTCTCGCAGGTGCCCCGCCGCCGAGCGGTAGCGGGCCGCGTCGAGCATCCGTGCCAGCAGCTCCTCGGCAGCCTGCTCGGGCTCGATGTCGAGCAGCTCCTCGTCCTCTGAGCTCAGCATCAGCCGCGACTTCAGCTCCAGCAGCGCGGCAATCAGCACGATGAACTCGGTGGCGGCCTCGAGGTCCAGCTCGCCGCGCTGCTCGAGGTGATCGAGGTACGCGAGCACGACGTCGGCGAGCGCCAGCTCGAGGAGATCCACCTCTTCGCGCAGGACCAGCGTCAGCAGCAGGTCGAACGGGCCGCTGAAGACGTCCAGGTCGAGGTCTAGCGAGGCGAGGCTCACCAGGCCCAATCTACCCGGGCGGTCCGACGCCCATGCGCTCGCGGACCTCGGAGAGCGTTCCGGCGGCGATCTCGCGGGCGCGCTCGGCGCCCTGGCCGAGCATCCGCTCGAGCCCGGCCTCGTCGGCGCGCAGCGCCTGGAAGCGCTCTCGCACCGGACTCAGGTACTCGACGACGGCGTCGGCCACGGCGCCCTTGAAGTCGCCGTAGCGAGCCTCGGCGAACTCGGCCTCGACGGCGGCGCGCTCCGAGCCGCGCACCGCGGCGAGGATCTCGATCAGGTTGGTGATCCCGGGCTTGTCCTCGGCGATCCGCACCTCGCTGCCGGAGTCGGTCACGGCGCTCTTGATCTTCTTCTCGATCGTCTTCGGCTCGTCGAGCACGTAGACGGTCCCCTGCTCGGAGGAGCCCGTCGTCGACATCTTGCGGGTCGGCTCCTGCAGGTCCATGATTCGCGCGCCGACCGGCGGGATGCGGTGCTCCGGCACCACCAGCACCTCCTCGCCCCCGGCGAAGCGCGAGTTGAAGCGGCGGGCGACGTCGCGCATCAGCTCGAGGTGCTCGCGCTGGTCCTCGCCCACCGGCACCTCCTCGGCACGGTAGGCGAGCACGTCGGCGGCCTGCAGGACCGGGTAGATCAACAGGCCGGCCGACACGAGCTCGCGCTGGGCGAGCTCCTTGTCGCGGAACTGGTGCATGCGCTGCAGGCGCCCGAGCTCGGTGACGCTCGAGAGCAGCCAGGTCAGCTCGGTGTGCTCGTGCACGTCGCTCTGGCGAAACAGGATGCAGCGACTCGGGTCCAGGCCGGCGGCGAGCAGGATCGCTGTGGTGTCGTAGAGGCGCTCGCGCAGCTCGGCCGGGTCGTAGGCGACGGTGATCGCGTGCAGGTCGACGATGCAGAAGATGCCCTCGCCGCGCTCCTGGCTGGAGACGTACTGGGCGATCGCCCCGATGTAGTTGCCCAGGTGCTTGCGGCCCGTGGGCTGGATCCCGGAGAAGATGCGCACGACGCTCAGCGGCGCCGCAGCGACGGGTCGCCAAGCCACGGGGCGTCCCAGCCCGTGTCGGCCTGGTTGACGTTCGTGCCGGGCGGCACGATCTCGTCGATCTTGTCGAGCACCTCGCCGGGCAGCACCGGACGCTCGAGCGCTCCGAGCTGGCTCTCGAGCTGCTCCATCGTGCGCGGGCCGATGATCGCCGCGCTGACGGCCGGGTGGCTGGTGACGAAGCGCAGCGACATCTCGATCAGCGACATGCCGGCCTGCTCGGCCACCTCGCCGAGCGCCTGCGCGGCCTCGAGCTTGGCCTGGTTGGCGGGAAGCGTCATGTCGTAGCGGGACGGCAGCATCTGCGCGCGCCGGCTCGAGCCGGGCGACTCGCCGCCCTTCGAGTAGCGCCCCGACAGCCAGCCGCCGGCGAGCGGGCTCCAGGGGATGACACCCATCCCGTACTCCTGGCAGACCGGCAGCACGTCCTTCTCGACCGCGCGGATCAGCATCGAGTAGGGAGGCTGCTCGCACATGAAGCGCTCGCGGGCGCGGCGTTCGGCGGCCCACTGCGCCTGCACGATCTGCCAGGCCGGGAACGTCGAGGAGCCGATCGCCCGAACCTTGCCGGCGGCGATCAGGTCGCTCAGCGCGCCGAGCGTCTGGTCGATGTCGGTGTCCAGCTCGGGACGGTGGATCTGGTAGAGGTCGATCCAGTCGGTTTTCAGCCTCCGCAGGCTGTTCTCGACCTCTTTGACGAGCCAGCGGCGTGAGTTGCCGAACTGGTTCGGATCGTCGTCGGCCATCGCGCCGTGCGCCTTGGTGGCGAGCACGACGGTCTCGCGCCGGCCCCCGGCGAGTGCCTTGCCGACGATCTCCTCGGACTCACCGCGGGAGTAGACGTCGGCAGTGTCGATGAAGTTGATGCCGGCGTCGAGCGCGGCGTGGATGATCGCGATCGAGTCGTCGTGATCGGTGTTCCCCCAGGCGCCGAACATCATCGCGCCGAGGCACAGCGGGCTGACGGTGATCCCGGTCGCGCCGAGTTTGCGGTGCTCCATCAGCCGACCGCCTCGCGGATCACCGGCTGCTTGGCCGCGGCGACCTCGTCGAGCCGCCTGACAGGCGTCGTGTAGGGGGCCTGCCGCGCGATCTCGGGATCCTCTGCGGCCTCGGCGAGAATCGCGGCGAGCGCCTCGGCGAAGGCGTCGAGCGTCTCCTTCGTCTCGGTCTCGGTCGGCTCGACCATCAGCGCCTCCTCGACGAGCAGCGGGAAGTACACGGTCGGCGGGTGGAAGCCGTAGTCGAGCAGGCGCTTGGCCAGGTCGAGCGTCTTGATCTGCAGCTCGCGCTTCATCGGCCCGCCGGAGAGCACGAACTCGTGCATGCACAGCGTCCCGTAGGCGAGCGGCAGGTGCCGGTCGACGCCCAGCTGGCGCAGCCGCGCGAGCAGGTAGTTGGCGTTCAGCACGGCAGTCTCGGAGGCGTCGCGAAGGCCGTCGGCGCCGAGCGAGCGGATGTAGGCGTAGGAGCGAACGAAGCAGCCGTAGTTGCCGTGGAAGCCGCGCAGCCGCCCGATCGTCCTCTCGCGATCGGCGTCCAGCTCGAAGGACCCGTCCTCGCGACGCGCGACCACCGGCACGGGCAGGTACGGGGAGATGCGCTCGGAGACGGCGATCGGCCCGGAGCCGGGGCCGCCGCCACCGTGCGGTTGGGTGAACGACTTGTGGAGGTTGAAGTGCACGATGTCGAAGCCCATGTCGCCCGGTCGCGACAGGCCCATCACGGCGTTGAGGTTGGCGCCGTCGTAGTAGAGCGTCGCGCCGACGCCGTGCACGATGTCGGCGATCTCGGTGATGTTGGAGTCGAACAGGCCGAGCGTGTTGGGGTTGGTGAGCATCAGGCAGGCGACGTCCGTGTCGGCCTTCGCCCGCAGGTCGTCGATGTCGATGCCGCCGTCCTCGTTGGTCGCGAGCTTGACAACCTCCAGACCGGCCATCGTCACCGTCGCCGGGTTCGTGCCGTGGGCGGTATCGGGGGTCAGCACCTTGCGCCGGTCCTCCCCGCGGTGCTCGTGGTAGGCGCGCGTCAGCAGCACGCCGGCGAGCTCGCCGTGTGAGCCGGCCGAGGGCTGCAGGCTGACGTGCGGCAGGCCGGAGATCTCGGCTAGCGCCTCCTGCAGGTTCCACATCAGCTCGAGCGCGCCCTGCGCGCCTGAGTCGTCCTGCAACGGGTGCAGGCGACTGTGTCCGGGCAACGCCGCGGCGCGCTCGTGCAGGCGGGGGTTGTGCTTCATCGTGCACGAGCCGAGCGGGTAGAAGCCCGAGTCCAGGTCGAAGTTGCGCTTCGACAGGCCGACGTAGTGGCGGACGATCTCGGGCTCTGAGACCTCCGGCAGGCGCGGCGGCGCGGCGCGGCGGAAGCGCTCGGGCAGCGCCTCGGCGGGCAGTTGCGGGACGTCCAGCTCGGGGCAGAGGAATGCCCGGCGCCCGGCGGCGCCCTTCTGGAAGATCGTGCGGGCGGCGTCACGCTGCAGCGGCGTCGGCGCGCCGGCCTGCGCCGGCGGGGCGACGTGGTGGGCGTGCTGCTCCGGGTGCACCTCGATGGCCGGGTCCGCGTGCAGGTGGTTCTCGTCGATCGCGCTCACGCGGGCACCGCCTCCCCTGAGCGAGCGGGCGCGGCTGCGACTGCTGCGCCGAGCGCCTCGGCAAGGCGGTCGATGTCTGCGCGAGAACGACGCTCGGTGATCGCCACGAGCAGCCCGCCGCGGTCCTCGTCGCGTCCTGTGAGCGCGTGCAGGTCCACGCCCGGGTTGATCCCCTGCGCGATGCAGCGCTCGCGCACGGCGGCCACGTCGGCGTCGAGGCGCAGGGCGAACTCGCGCACCACCGGCTGTGCATGGGCCGTCTCGACGCCGGGCAGCGCGGAGAGGGTCTCGCGCGCGTAGTGCGTGCGTGCGGCCATCAGCTCGCCGAGCTCGACGATGCCGTGGCGACCCAGCCAGGAAAGGTAGACGACGCCCCCGAGCGCGTTCAGCGCCTGGGCCGTGCAGATGTTCGACGTCGCTTTCTCGCGGCGGATGTGCTGCTCCCGGGTCTGCAGCGTGAGCACGAATCCGCGCCGTCCGTCGACGTCCCGCGTCTCTCCGGCGATGCGCCCGGGCATCCGCCGCAGGTACTCCTCGCGAGCGGCGAACAGCCCGAACGACGGGCCACCGAAGTCGAGCCGGTTGCCGAGCGACTGCCCCTCGCCCACTGCCACGTCGACGCCGCATTCGCCGGGCGAGCGCAGCACTCCGAGCGTCAGCGGATCGACCTGGGCGACGACGACCGGGCCGTGGCCGGGCCCGTCTCCGCCGGCCTCATGGGCGGCGGCGCTGAGCGCCTCGGCGTCCTCGACGGCGCCGTAGAAGTTGGGCTGGGCGAAGATCGCAGCGCTGGTCTGCCCGTCGATCGCCTCTGCCCAGGCGTCGGGGTCGGTGACGCCATCGCGAAGCGGCACCTCGACGACCTCCATGTCGTAGCCGTGCGCGTAGGTGCGCAGCGTCTGGATCGTGTGCGGGTGCATCCCGGCGCTGATCACGAACCGGCTGCGGCCGTTGTGCAGCTTGGCGAGATATCCGGCCGCGGCGACCGCGGAGGGGCCCTCGTAGGTCGACGCGTTGGAGACCGGCAGGCCGGTCAGCTCGGAGATCGCCGTCTGGTACTCGAACATCACCTGCAGCCCGCCCTGGGAGATCTCGGGCTGGTAGGGCGTGTACGGAGTCAGGAACTCCGAGCGCTCCATCAGCATGTCGATCAGCGCAGGCACGTAGTGGTCGTAGAAGCCGGCGCCGAGGAAGCTGAGCTCCTCTTCGGAGCTGCGGTTGCGCGCCGCCAGCTCTCGCAGGTGCTCGAAGACCTCCTGCTCGGGCTTGCCTGGCGGCAGATCCAGGTCGCGGCCAAGTCGGACGGCCTCGGGGATCTGACGGTCGAAGATCTCCTGGAGGGAGGAGACGCCGATCGCCGCGAGCATCGCGTCGAGGTCCTGCGGGGTGGTGGCTGTGTAACGACTCAAGTGGCTCTCAGCCTAGCCACCGCCGGCGCCCGTCACGCCCGCGCCCAGGATCGGCCGAGGATCACCCACCGAGCGACCCCCGGTAGTCCGCGGCGTCCAGCAGCGACTCCGTCTCGGCGGGCTCGGTGAGGCGCACCTTGACGAGCCACCCGGCGCCGTAGGGGTCCTCGTTGATCATCGCCGGGTTGTCCGGCAGCGAGTCGTTGACCTCGACGATCTCGCCGGACAGCGGCGCGACCACGTCGGAGACGGCCTTCACCGACTCGACCTCGGCGTAGGGCTCGTCCTTGACGAGCATCGTGCCGACCGAGGGCGGGTCGAAGAACACGACCTCGCCGAGCGAGTCCTGGGCGTACCAGGTGATCCCGAGCGTGGCCTGGCCCGGGTCGCCGGGATCGATCCGCGCCCAGTCGTGCTCGGCGTGGTAGAGCAGGTCCTCGGGGTAGCTGGCCTCGGCCATGCGTGTGCCTTTCTGTCAGCGGTAGGTGGAGCGCGGCAATCTTGCCACGAAGCCAAGCGACGGCGGCGCCCGCGCCCTGGCGGGCCCCGCTAGCGCTTCGGGACGAGCGGCTTGGCGGCGATGGTCGCGATTCGCGAACGCCCGCGCACGTCGATCTCCAGGCGCGTGCCGAGGGCGGCGCGCTCGGCGGGCACGTAGGCCATGCCGATGCCGATGCCCAGGCACGGCGAGAGCGTGCCGCTCGTGACTTCTCCGCCGCCGGCGATCGGATTTCCCTGGCGGGCGATGCCGGAGCCGTCGATCGTGAACGCGACGAGCTTCTCGGCCGGCCCGGCCTCGCGCGCGGCGCGCACCGCCTCGGCCCCGATGAAGCCCGTGTCCTCCTTGCAGCACCAGCCCAGGCCCCCCTCGATCGGGCCGCGCTCGACGGTGAGCTCGTTGCCGTAGAGGTGGAAGCAGACCTCCAGCCGCAGCGTGTCGCGCGCTCCCAGCCCCGCAGGGCGGGCTCCGCGCCGGGTCATCTGGTCCCACAGCTCCGGCGCCTGGCCGGGCGAGCAGAGCAGCTCGACGCCATCCTCCCCGGTGTAGCCGGTCCCGCAAACGAGCACCTCGATGCCGCCGATGCGCCGCGTCTCGGAGGTCATCCGCGCCGGCAGCGGCGAGTCGGCGCCCGCTTGGACCATCTCCCGCGCCAGGGGCCCCTGCACGGCCAGCATCGCCCACTCGTCGATCCTGTCGCTGACGCGCGCTTCGGGGAAGTCGACGGCGTTGCCCTCGAACCAGGCGAGGTCGGCCACGTGGTTGGCGGCGTTCGTGACCGTCAGGAAGCGGTCGACCTCGAGGCGATACGTGAACAGGTCGTCGAGCACGCCGCCGTCCTCTCGGCACAGGACGCTGTACTGCGCTCCCCCGGGCGGGATCGCGGCGACGTCATTCGACAGCAGCCGCTGCAGCAGCTCGACCGCCTGCGGCCCGCTCGTCTCGATCTCTCCCATGTGCGAGACGTCGAAGATCCCAGCAGACTCACGCACCGCCATGTGCTCCTCACGCACGCCGGTGTACTGGACGGGCATCTCCCAGCCGGCGAAGTCGACCAGCTTCGCGCCGGCCTCGACGTGACGGTCGTATAGAGCCGTGCGCCTGAGGCCGGGGGGAGCCGAGGACATGGCGCGGAGGCTAGCGGGCCGTGTCCTGCAGTCTCCCTTCGACGGCAGTGTGCGCATTCGTATCTACGCCGCGGGGGGCGGTGGATACATATGCGCACCCCGGTTCTCTCGTGAGTGATCGCCGCAGTCAGACGGCGGCGAGGCCCGGCAGCGCCGTCAGCCGAACGAGAGGACGGCTAGTCCCGAAGGAACGGCGGAACGTCGATGTCGTCGTCGGAGATCTCGAGGTTCGAGCGCTGGCGGTCTGAGATCCGCGGGCCGCGGTCGGGACGTCCGGCGCGAGTCTCGCGACGCGCGCTGCGGCCCGGGCGGTGGTCGAAGCCCGTGCCGATCACGGTCACGCGAACCTCGTCTGACATCGACTCGTCGATCACAGCGCCGAAGATGATGTTGGCGTTCGGGTCGGCCTCGTTCTGGATGATCTCCGCCGCGTCGTTGACCTCGAAGAGCCCGAGGTCCTTGCCACCGGTGATGTTCAGCAGGATTCCCGTCGCCCCGTCGACGCTCTCCTCCAGCAGCGGCGAGGAGATCGCGACGCGTGCCGCGTCGGCGGCGCGGCTCTCGCCGCTGGCCGTGCCGATGCCCATGAGCGCCGAGCCGGCGTCCTGCATGATCGTCCGCACGTCGGCGAAGTCGAGGTTGATCAGCCCGGGGATCGTGATCAGGTCGGTGATCCCCTGGACGCCCTGGCGAAGCACGTTGTCGGCCTCGCGGAACGCGTCGAGCATCGACGTGCGGCGCTCCACCACCGCGAGCAGCTTCTCGTTCGGGATCACGATCAGCGTGTCCACGACCTCGCGCAGGCGCTCGATGCCCTCCGTCGCCTGGCGGCCGCGCTGGGAGCCCTCGAAGTCGAACGGACGCGTCACGACGCCGACCGTCAGCGCGCCGATCTCGTTCTTCGCGATCTCAGCGATCACAGGCGCGGCCCCGGTGCCCGTGCCGCCACCCTCGCCGGCGGTGACGAACACCATGTCAGCGCCCTTCAGCGCCTCCTTGATGTCGTCGCGCGACTCCGACGCGGCGGCCAGGCCGACATCCGGGTTGGCGCCGGCGCCGAGCCCCTTCGTCGAATCGTGGCCGATGTTCAGCTTGATGTCGGCGTCGCACATCGCGAGCGCCTGTGCGTCTGTGTTGGCCGCGATGAACTCCACGCCGCGCAGCCCCGCGTCGACCATGCGGCTGACGGCGTTGGTGCCGCCGCCTCCAACGCCTACGACCTTGATGACCGCCAGATAGCTTCCGCTGCTCTCCATGATGGTTTCGTCCGAAGCCTTCAGTAGGAATTCAGGGTTGGCAGCATACAAGGCTCACCCACCCGCCGGATTGCGACCCTATGCAGGGAATCTCGCCCTGTCAACGAAGGCGCCAAGTCTCGCAACGAACGTTGCAGAACGCCGTAGTCTCGACCACTCCCTGAGAATCGTCCTGCTGTGACAGTCGGGCTCAAGTTCAGCTCGAGGGTTCTAGCCGCCCGGTTTGGTTGTGGTGCCTGAGGATTCCGATGTGGCCGTTTCGCTTTCTTCGCCTTCGCTGGAGGCGGACGGCGCCGTCGGTTCTGCTGCTTCTGCTGCTTCTTCGCCGCCTTCGCTTTTCTTCGACGTTTCCGGGTTGGCCCTGGCGAGCCCGGCGGCCAGCGCGGCGATCGTCGATTCGGATCTGACGCGCTGCGTTTCGCCCGTCGCCGCTTCTTCTGTGTGTGACGGCCCAGTTCCCGGCGCGAAGCCCGCCGCCGGGCGGCCCGGCAGCCGCACGTCCACGTATTTCGCCCCGGCCGAGGACTTGTCGGCCAGGACGCTCGCCAGCGACAGCCACTTCGCGTGGGGGCGCGTGGCGTCGCCGAAGTAGACGAGCAGCCCGTTGCGCATCGCGACCGTCAACCCCCGGGGGCCGAAGTACGCCTTTTCAGCGAGCCGGTCCAGCACGGCCGGCGCCGCGCCGAGCACCGCGAGCGCCTGCAGCACCAGGGTGTTGGAGAGGTGAGCACCGGTCCCGGGCGCGACGTCGTCGGCGACCGACGGCAGCGTCGAGGAGAGCAGCGACGGGCCCAGCACGGTGCCGTCCCCGGCGACAGCGGTGCGCGTGCCCCCGACGAGCAGCGCCGCCACCGCAGGCAGCTGCGTGACCTCGATTCGCATCGAGTGCGGGAAGCTCGGAATCGCTCGCACCTCGCTCACCGCCGGGAAGCGCGAGACCGCCGACTTCAACGCCGCGGGCTTCGCGTCGAGCGTGCTCATGCCTTTCGCCGCATCGCGCAGCGCCGTCTGGATCGCGTGGGCCTCCGGCCCGTGCACGCCGGTGACACGTATGTGCTCGACGGCCACGAACGACGAGTGGCGCAGCCACAGCCAGCCGCCGCCGAGCACCGGCAGGCCGACTGCAAGGCAGACCGAGGCGATGCGCAGCCGCCGCCGCGAGCCGATCGCCCTCAGCACGCCGCTCAGCGCCTGGGGGATGCCTCCCGTGAGCAGGCCCGAGCGTGCCGCCGGGGCGCCGGGCGCTGCTGCACGTCTTGTGCCCCGGCGTCCAGCCGGCGATCGGGCGGCGAAGCTGCGATCCATCCCGTCCCTCTTCGACCTCCGCAGCCCATCCCCTACCGGCTCACCTCCACGGGAATGAGAGCTCTCCGAGAGTCTGCACCTCCGGCTCGAGCGCGACGCCGGTCAGCTCGATGACGCGCCGCCGGCCCTCCGCCATCACAGCCACGACGTCAGCCGTCGTCGCCGCGCCCATGTTCTCGATGAAGTTCGCGTGCTTCGGCGCGAAGCGCGCGCCGCCGACCGTCAGGCCGTTGCACCCGGCGCGCGAGAGCAGCATCCCCGCGCTCGCGCCCTCGGCGCGCGGGTCGTCGGGGTTCTTGAACGTCGACCCGAACGTCTTGATGCCCTGCGGCTGCGCCTCGTGCCGGCGCCGGCGCATCTCCGCCAGCGTCGCCGAGACCGCCTCTCGCTCGGCCTCCTCGAGCAGCAGGCTCGCGCGGGCGACCACCTCCCCCCGGCGCAGGCTCGAGCTGCGGTACGCCAGTCCCAGCTCGTCCGGCACCCGGCGCACCAGCCCCTCCGGGCCGGCCAGCTCGACCCACTCGAGGACGCTGCCCAGCTCTCCGCCGTAGGCGTTGGCGTTCATCCGCACGGCGCCCCCGAGCGTTCCCGGGATGTTGACGCCGAACTCGATCCCCGACAGCCCGGCCCGAGCGGCCCGCGCCGCGACGGCCGGCAGCCGCGCGCCTCCTCCGCACAGCACTCGCGGCGCCTCCACCGAGATCGCCGCGAGCTCGCCGTCGAGCTTCACGACGAGCCCGGCCACGCCGCCGTCCGCCACGAGCAGATTCGACCCCGACCCGATCACGTTCAGGTCGAGACCGCTCGCATGCGCCCACCCGACCAGCTCGAGCAGCCGCTCGACGTCGCCTGCCCGCGCGAAGAACTCCCCGGGGCCGCCAGTGCGGACCGTCGTCAGCCGCGCCAGCGGGTAGGCACTCTGGACGCCGTCAGGCGCAGCGCTCACGCAGCAGCCTCCTCGTCAGCTCCGCCCTCGCCGGCCGGCGCCTCGGAGTTCGCCGCCAGATCGCGCCCGAGCTGCTCGACGTCGCCGGCGCCCATCACGACGCACAGGTCGCCCTCGGCGAGCATCCCCGCCAGCACCGTCCGCGCCGCGGTGAAACCCGGCAGCCAGTACACCGGCCGACCCCGCGCGGCGTCGGCGGCGGCCTCGGCGATCAGCAGCCCGCTGACGCCCGGGAAGTCCGCTTGGCGCTCACGCGCCGGGTACACGTCGAGCACGGCGATCACATCGGCCTCGGCGAGCGCGACACCGAACTCGCGCGCCAGCAGCTTCGTCCGCGAGAACAGGTGCGGCTGGAAGACCGCGACGAGGCGCTCGTGCGGCAGCGTTCGCGCCGCACGCAGCGTCGCCGCGACCTCCGTCGGATGGTGGGCGTAGTCCTCGAACAGCCTCGCCCCCCGCTCGCTGCGTCCGAGCGGCTGAAAGCGCCGCCCCGCCCCGGAGAACTCCGCGAGCGCCGCGATCGCAGCCTCCGGCGGGGCCCCCGCCAGGCGCGAGGCCTCGAGCGCTCCGGTCGCGTCGAGCGCGTTGTGCAGCCCCGGCACGGACAGCTCCACGTCGTGCCCGCGCCACTGAAACCGCGAGCCGCCCTCCGTCAGCTCCACATGCTGCGCGTCGTAGGCGACGAGCGGCCCGTCGCGCAGCGCCAGCAGCTCCTGGCGGTCCCACAGAACAGCCTCGGAGGCGCCGCTCAAGAAGCTACGAAACACCTCGCGCAGCTCCGCGAGCGAAGCGAAGCTCGCGTGGTGGTCGAGCTCGACGTTCGTCAGCACGGCGATCTCCACGTCGAGGCTGAGCATCGAGCGGTCCGACTCGTCGGCCTCGACCACGAGCCACTCCCCCTCGCCCCACTCCGCGTTGGCGAGGCCGCCTCCGATCGGCGCCCCGATCAGCCATCCCGGCTGCATCCCGGCCGCCAGCAGTGCCCGCGCGATCATCGACGCCGTGGTCGTCTTGCCGTGCGTCCCCGCCACGGCGATCGTCCGCCGCAGCGCCGAGAGCTCCCCCAGCAGCTCCGCCCGCGAGCGCTCAGGCAGGCCCCGCTCGCGAGCCGCGACGCGCTCTACGTTCTGCTCCGCCACGGCCGAGGAGAAGTACACCTCGACCCCCTCGCCTCCCGGCACGTTCTCCGGGGAGTGACCGATCGCCGCCTGCAGGACGCCGTCCGCCGCCAGGCGCCTGGCGTAGTCGCTGTCGGCCCCGTCCGAGCCGCTGACCTCGGCGCCGAGCGCGTGCGCAGCGCGCGCGTAGGCGCTCATTCCCGCCCCGCCGACCCCGATCATGTGGATCCGCCGCCCTGCCCACGGCCGCTCGCCACCTCTGGGGCCGGGCGGCGCCACGCCCGCCGCGCCGCTCATCGCCGCGCCGCCGCCAGCAGCTCGCCGG
>JAOPZS010000081.1 GCA_025963965.1 Solirubrobacterales bacterium | reverse complement strand
GGTGATGAGAAACCCCCGAGACTTCTTCAAGCCCCTGGCCGTCGGCGCTCCCGACCCCGTGCGCGAGATTCCCGTCAAGCCCTCGCGCATGATCCACTTCTTCGACGCCTCCAACGAGAAGATGCGGGCGAAGCTGCCCGACATCGCGGCGAAGACGGACATCCTCCTCGGCAACCTGGAGGACGCCGTCCCGGTCGACAACAAGGAGGCGGCGCGGGAGGGGCTCGTCACCGTGGGCAGGGAGATCGACCTCGGCGACACCGCGCTGTGGACCCGCGTCAACGCCCTCGACTCGCCATGGGTGCTCGACGACCTGACGCGGCTGGTCCTGGAGATCGGCGACAAGCTCGAGGTCATCATGGTGCCCAAGGTCGAAGGCCCCTGGGACATCCACTTCGTCGACCGCCTGCTCGCCCAGCTCGAGGCGAAGGCGGGGATCGACCGGCCGATCCTCGTCCACGCGATCCTCGAGACGGCCCAGGGCGTCGTCAACCTGGAGGAGATCGCCACCGCCTCGCCGCGCATGCAGGGCATGAGCTTCGGCCCCGCCGACCTCGCCGCCAACCGGCGGATGAAGACGACGCGGGTCGGCGGCGGCCACCCCGGCTACCGCGTGATCGAGGACCCGGATCCCGAGAACCCCGACGCTCCCCGCGCGAGCGCCCAGCAGGACCCGTGGCACTACTCGATCGCTCGCATGGTCGACGCCTGCGCGGCCGCCGAGATCCTGCCGTTCTACGGCCCCTATGGGGACATCCGCGACGTCGAGGGCTGCGAGACGCAGTTCCGCGCCGCGTTCCTGCTCGGCTGCGTCGGCGCCTGGTCGCTGCACCCGGTGCAGATCGACATCGCCAAGAAGGTCTTCTCGCCCGACCCCGATGAGGTCGCGTTCGCCAAGAAGGTGATCGAGGCAATCCCTGACGGCCGGGGCGTCCACATGATCGACGGCAAGATGCAGGACGACGCGACCTGGAAGCAGTGCAAGGTCATGGTCGACCTCGCGGAGATGCTGGCGCGCAAGGACCCGGAGCTCGCCGAGGCCTACGGCTTCGCGCCCGCCGGCTCCGCGGCCTGAGCGCGGCTCGGTATAGGGTTCCGCGCCCCATGAGGTTCTTCGAGTTCGAGGCCCGCGAGATCGTCAAGCGGGCCGGCATCCCGGTCACCGACTTCGGCTTCGCCACCTCGCGCGAGGCGGCGAAGGAGGCCGCCGAGCGCATCGGCGGGTCGGTCGTGATCAAGTCCCAGGTGCTGACCGGCGGCCGGATGAAGGCCGGCGGCGTCAAGTTCGCCGACACGCCGGAGGAGGCGGCCGCCCACGCCGAGGACATCCTCGCGCTGGAGATCGGCGGCCACATGCCGCGCGGCGTGCTCGTCGACCCCAAGGCCGAGGTCGAGCAGGAGTACTACGCGGGAGTCGTGTGGGACGGCCTTCGCAAGCAGCCCGTGATGCTCTTCTCCGACATGGGCGGCATCGACATCGAGCAGGTCGCCGAGGAGCATCCCGACCACGTCGGTCGCGGGCACTTCTCGACGCTGCTGCCCGTCTCGG
The DNA here is from genome assembly GCA_025963965.1 of Solirubrobacterales bacterium. Classification (GTDB taxonomy): domain Bacteria; phylum Actinomycetota; class Thermoleophilia; order Solirubrobacterales; family Solirubrobacteraceae; genus Palsa-744. The sequence continues at coordinate 32,246 of JAOPZS010000081.1, read as the reverse complement.
ACTTCCAGGCCAAGCAGGTGATCGCCCAGACCGGCGTCTCCGGGTCGCCGCTGAACCGCATCACCCCGATCCTCACCCGCCTCGCGCGCCTGTTCCTCGAGCACGACCTGACGCTGGCGGAGATCAACCCGCTCGGGCGCCTGAAGGACGGCTCCTTCGTCGCGCTCGACGCGCACATGGACATCGAGAACGAGGCGCGCGGCCGCCACGCCAAGCTGCTCGCCGACCTCGGCGTCGGCCCGGAGGAGACGCGCCAGGCGCGCGAGGCGACACCGTTCGAGCTGGCCGGCGAGGAGGTCGACGCGACCGACCACCGCGGCGTGGCCGGGAACGTGACCGAGTTCGACGGCAACCTCGGCCTGGTGATCGGGGCGGGCGGCGGCTCGCTGACGCTGTTCGACGCGGTCCGCGCACACGGCGGCAAACCTGCCAACTACTGCGAGATCGGCGGCAACCCGTCGGTCGCCAAGACGTGTGGCCTGGCCAAGCTCGTGCTCGGCAAGCCGGGCGTCGAGCAGATCGCCGTGATGATGTCGATCGTCTCGAACACGCGCGTGGACATCGTCGCCCGGGGCGTGATCAAAGCGTGTCTGGAGCTGGGCTTCGACCCGTCGGAGAAGATCGCGATCTTCCGCATCCCCGGCGCCTGGGAGGAGGAGGGCTTCAAGATCCTCGAGAAGTACGGCGTCGACTACGCGGACCGTTCGGTGTCGCTCAACGAGGCGGCCCGCCGGGCCGTCGAGAAGATCCAGGGAGTTGCCGCCTGATGTCGATCCTGATCGACGCCGAGACGACGTTCATCGTGCAGGGCATCACCGGTCGCGAGGCCGTGAACCTGACGCGTGAGTGCCTCGACTACGGGAGCGGCGCGAAGGTCGTCGGCGGGGTCACGCCCGGACGCCTCGGCCGCGACGTCCACGGCGTGCCGGTGTTCGACACCGTCGCCCAGGCCGTCGAGCACCACGGAGCGCCGATCGACGGTTCGGTCGTCACCGTGCCTCCCGCCTTCACCAAGGACGCGGTGTTCGAGGCGATCGAGAACGGCGTCAAGCTGATCGTGATCGTGACCGAGCGGATCCCGCGCCGCGACGTCGCGGAGATGGTCGAGCTGGCGGCGCTGCGTGGCGCGCGGATCATCGGCCCCAACTGCCTCGGGATCATCGTCCCCGACGTGATCAAGATGGGCGGCATCGGCGGCCCGGCCAAAAACGCCGCCCAGGCCTACACCCCCGGACCGATCGGCGTGATCTCGCGCTCCGGCGGCATGACGACCGAGATGTCCTCGACGCTCAGCGCGGCCGGGCTCGGCCAGTCGACAGCCGTCTCGATCGGCGGCGACGCGATCATCGGCTCGAGCTACGCCGAGCTGATGCCGCTGTTCGAGGCCGACGCGCAAACCGAGGGGATCGTCATCTACACCGAGCCGGGCGGGCGCATGGAGGCCGAGCTGGCCGGCTGGGTGACCGAGCACTCCTCGCGGCTGCCGGTCGTCGCCTTCATGGCCGGCCGCTTCATGGACGAGATGCCCGGCATGAGCTTCGGGCACGCCGGCACGATCGTCGAAGGCAAGGAGGACACCGCCTCCGAGAAGATCGCGCGCCTCGCCCAGGCGGGCATCAGCGTCGCCGAGCGCATCGAGGACATCCCCGAGATGATCCGCTCGAAGATCTCAGAGCGAAGCCGCGCCGGCGGGGTCTCGGCATGAGAGCCGAAGCCACGTTCATCGCGGTCGAGGTCGACGACGCGATCGCCGCCGACCCGGAGACCGCCCGCAGGCTCACCGAGGCCTGCCCGGTCGACATCTACGCCCAGGACGGCGATGGGCGCCTGGAACTCGTCGAGTCCAACCTCGACGAGTGCGTGCTCTGCAGGCTGTGCCTCGATGCGACCCCGTCCGGAGCGGTGAAGGTCATCAAGCTCTACGACGGCGGCGCCGTCCTGGCCTGAGCGCTCGACGACGGTTCGGATTCCGCGGCTCCGGCCGGGGCATTATGCTTGGTGGCCGGAGCTCGAGCGCGTGAACGAAAACTTCTCATTGATCGTGATGTGCCTGTTCCTGCTCGGCTCGTTGGCGTTCCTGGCCGAGCAGCTCACGTCCTACCACTAGCGCGGGGCTCCGCCTGCCAGAGATGCGCTCGGGCCGGCCGGCCTCGCCGGTTGCACCAGGCCCGTCCCCCGTTTGGTGTAGGCGGAGGGGCGAACCGCGCTTCGCCCCTAGTAGATCCGTCCACAGGGCGGCCCGTACCGAATATTCGAACTCGTGGACGGCGACTCTATATTCGTGGGAGCTTCGACTCGAGCGTTCGGATCGCCGCACGCGCGTCCCGGACGCTGGCGCCGTGCCGCGCTCGTCGCCGCCGAGGCCGAGCTCGAGCGCTATTTCGAGGAATCCCTGGAGCTGCTCTGGACAGCCGACCTGACGGGACGGCTGTTGCGCGTGAACCCCGCCTGGAAGCGCTGCCTCGGACACCCGCCGGAGGCGATGTGCGGGCGCCCGTTGACGGAGTTCATCGACCCCCGTGACCGCGACTCCGCCGCCGCGGAGATGCTCTCGCTGGCGGACGGCTCTCGCGCCAGCATCACCGTCAGCAGCCGCTACGGGACGCTCGAGGGCAGCCACGTGTGGCTGGAATGGAGCGCACGCTCCTCTCCGGCCGACGGGATGATCCATGGTTTCGCCCACGACATATCTCCCCAGCGGCGCGCCGAACAGGAGCGCAACAGCGAGGCGAAACGGCTCGAAGGGATGGTCGACGATCGCACCAGGGACCTCAACGAGGCGCGCTCGGAGACGCTGCAGCTGCTGGCGGTCGCCGGCGAGTACCGCGACGACGAGACCTCTCAGCACACCGAACGGGTCGGCACCATGTCGGCGGAGATCGGCCAGCGGATGGGGCTCAGCGATGAGAGCGTGGCGCTGCTGCGCGAAGCGGCGCCGCTGCACGACATCGGCAAGCTCGCGATCCCCGACAGCGTGCTGCTGAAGCCCGGCCGCCTCACCGAGCAGGAGCAGGAGCTGATGCAGACCCACACCGCGCTCGGCGCGCGGCTGCTGTTCGGCAGCCGCTCACCGGCCCTGCAGCTGGCCGGCATCGTCGCCGAAGCCCATCACGAGTGGTGGGACGGCGGCGGCTATCCGCTCGGGCTGATCGGCGGCGACATCCCGCTGGTGGGACGGATCGTGGCCGTCGCCGACGTGTTCGACGCGCTCACCCACGACCGTCCGTACAAGCCGGCATGGCCTGCCGACCAGGCGATCGCGCTGATCCGCTCCTCGGCCGCCAGCCAGTTCGATCCGCGTGTCGTCGAGGCGTTCCTGACGATCGTCTCCGAGCGCGGCCCCGGCGAGACGGCGGCAGCCTCCGCTCCGGCGGTCCGCCTGCGCGACTGCGACGGGACGGGCCCCTCGGAGGGGCCGCAACCGGAATCCACATCGCCGCCGCGAACGGCCCGGCGCCCGGCGCTCGGGGCCCGCTGAACGCCCCGGCACCCGGCGAGCCCCTCGCGGGCTCGGTCAGGATGCCTGGCGGCGGGCCTTCGGCGTGCGGTCGCGCTCGATCTGGCGCTCGACGACGTTGACGATCAGCTTGACGATCTGATCGGGGCCGGATGCCTTGGCCTGGCCGTAGCTGAACGCCTCGACCCAGTCGGCGATCTTGCCTTCGCGTGCCATCACGTTGAAGAACTCGCGCCGCATGTCGACGCGCACCCGTGCGTCGGCGGCCGGGCCGCGGGTGACCTTCACGTCGGGCATCTCGAGCCGGAACTGCTGGACGTCGCCGCGGCCGCGCATCTCGATGCCGACCACCAGCTTGATGGGCGCGAGGGCAGGCACCTCCTCGATGAACCTGCGCACTGCGAGTTCGATCAGAGCCTTGGCGTCATCGGCCATCCCGCTGAACCTCCCTCTCTCGTGTGCCGCACGCCCGTGGCAGCCGCTCGGCTCAGATCTTATGACGCTGCAGGAGCTTGCGTCCGATCACCATGCGTTGGATCTCGGAGGTTCCCTCCCCGATCAGCAGCAGAGGGGCGTCGCGATAGATGCGCTCGATCTCGTACTCCTTGGAGTAGCCGTAGCCACCGTGGATGCGCAGGCACTCCTCCGCGCAGAAGCGGCCGGCCTCGGAGGCGAACAGCTTCGCCATCCCGGCCTCGAGGTCCGAGCGCTCGCCCGCGTCCTTCATCAGCGCGGCGCGGCGAACCAGCAGGCGCGCGGCGTCGACCTGCGTGGCCATGTCGGCGAGCTTGAACTGGATCGCCTGGTGCTCGGCGATCGGCTTGCCGAACGTCTTGCGCTCCTGCGAGTAGCGCAGGGCCAGCTCCAGCGCGCGTTGCGCGAGCCCGACACCGCGTGCGGCGACGTTGACGCGGCCGAGGTCGAGCGCGTCCATCATCTGCACGAAACCCTTGTTCAGGCCGTCGTCCTCGCCGCCGAGGATGTTCTCGGCCGGGCAGCGGTAACCGTCGAAGACGAGCTCGGTGGACTCGACCCCCTTGTAGCCCATCTTCTTGATCTTCGGCGGGACGTTGAGACCGGCCAGATCGCCGGTGTTCTCGCCGACGCCGGGCTCTTTCTCGCAGATGAAGCAGGTCATCCCGCGGTGGCGCGGCTCGGCATCCGGGTCGGTCTTCACGAGCGTGAAGACGAGCGAGGAGAGCAGCCCGTTGGTGACCCACATCTTCTGGCCGTTGATCTCGTAGGCGCCGTCGTCCTGCTTCTTGGCGGACGTCTTGATCGCCTGCACGTCCGAGCCGAGCTCGGGCTCCGACAGCGAGAAGGCGGCGCGGATCTCACCGGTGGCCATCCGCGGCAGGTACCTGTGCTTCTGCTCGTCGGTCCCGAACTTCATCAGCAGGTAGGAGCCGATGAAGTGGGTGTTGATCACCCCGGAGATCGAGATCCAGCCGCGCGAGAGCTCTTCGACGATCATCGCGTAGGTCGTCAGGTCGAGCCCCATGCCGCCGTACTCCTCGGGGATCGTCACTCCGAACAGCCCCAGCTCCTTCATCTGCTCGACGATCGGCTCGGGGAAGGAGTCCTCGTGGTCGTAGTGCTCGGCGTTCGGCAGGATCTGCTCGTCGACGAACTGGTGGACCATCTCCGTGATCGCGCGCTGCTCGTCGGTCTTGTCCGTGTACGGGGTCGCTACGGCCATGCTGATCGGGCTCCAAGGTCGATTTCTCGCGCCACAGGGGTGGCGCACGCCTGCGCGCCCCGCTGTCCGGCAGGGCGCTGAAAGGAGCATACCGGCGTGCGTCTGAGCGCCGATCCGTGTGTGCGGCGGCGATCCCGACCACGATGCGGCGCGGCGCCGGGTGCCCCCGCCGCCAATACGATCACGCGCGCATGAACTTCGCCGCCGAGGTCGTCGACGCCGCGCCGGCCGAGCGCCTCGCGCTGGTCGAGCTTGCGCGCGACGGCGCGCGGCGGGAGTGGAGCTTCGGCGAGGTCGCCGAGCGCTCTGCCCGCCTGGCCGGCACGCTCGCCGCGAACGGCGTGGCCCGCGGCGACGTCGTGATGACCGTGATCGGCAACCGCCCCGAGTGGGTGCTCGTGATGATCGCCTGCTTTCGGCTCGGCGCGGTCGTCCTGCCCTGCACCGAGCAGCTGCGCACGAAGGATCTCCGGCTGCGCATCGAGGCGGCACGGCCCAGCGTGATCGTGGCGGACGAGCGCGACCTCGGTGAGCTGCGCGGCCTCGACGTCCCGGTGCTGAGCGTTCCCGACGAGGCGCTGTACGACGCCGAGCCGGCAGCGGCGGCCGAGCTCTCCGAGCGCGACGCGTGCCTGATCACGTTCACAAGCGGGACCGCCGGGGAGCCGAAGGGCGTGCTCCACGCGCAGCGCTACCTGTACGGCCAGCGACTGCAGGCCGAGCACTGGCTGGCGCCGCGCCCGGGCGAGCTCGTCTGGTGCACCGCCGCCAGCGGCTGGTCGAAGTCCGCGCGCAACGTGTTCATCGCGCCGTGGCTGCAGGGCGCCGCCGCGCTGCTTCACGACGCCCGCTTCGACCCGCACGAGCGCCTGGAGGTGCTCGTGCGCGAGCGCGTCGGCGTGCTGTGCATGGCGCCGACCGAGTACCGCGTGATCGCCAAGCGTGCGACGCTCGGGCCGCTGCCCCACCTGCGCGGGATGGTCGCGGCCGGCGAGGCGCTCAACCCCGAGGTGCTGCGTGCCTGGGAGGAGGCGACCGGGCTGCGGATCCGCGACGGCTACGGACAGACGGAGACGGGGCAGCTGACCGGTGCGCCCGGTGACGGCGAGCCGCGGCCGGGCTCGATGGGTCCCGCGCTGCCCGGCGTCGAGCTGTCGATCGAGCACGGCGAGCTGCTCGTGGCTCCGGCGAGCGTGCCGACGTTCTTCCTGGGCTACCTGGGCGAGCAGGTGAGCCGGGGTGAGGACGGCGCGTGGCTCAGCGATGACCGCCGCGCCGGCGCGGCGTGGGCGACCGGAGACCAGGTCAGCCGCGACGAGGACGGCTGGCTGTACTTCCAGGGACGCGGCGACGACGTGATCGTCTCAGCCGGGTACCGGATCGGGCCGTTCGAGGTCGAGTCGGCGCTCGTCGCGCACCCGGCCGTCGCCGAGGCGGCGGCCGTCGCCTCCCCGGACGAGGAGCGGGGGAGCGTGGTGCGGGCGGTGGTCGTGCTGCGCGACGGGTTCGCTCCCGGACCGCAGCTCGCCGGCGAGCTTCAGGACCACGTCAAGAGCGTGACGGCGCCGTACAAGTACCCGCGGATCGTCGACTTCGCAGCCGAGCTGCCGAAGACGTCCTCCGGCAAGGTCAAGCGAGCCGAGCTGCGCCGGGCCGGGTCCTAGGCGCGCGCGCCACGCGCACCTCGGCTCCCGGCCCGGCGCCCGCTCAGGCCGCCTCCGAGACCGGCGCCTGCGCCCGGGCCGGCTCGATCCGCCCCACCCGGGCGGAGCCATGGCGACGTTCGGTGCCCAGGCCGCTGCCGGCTTCGCGCAGCAGCGAGCGCGCCATCTCCGTGACGGTGCCCGCCTCGGCGCGCCGCGCGCGCCCGGCGACGGCCGGCACGCCGTGTGCTCCCAGGCGGGGCGTCGCGTTCTCGGTGTGGCGTGCCAGGGCGCTCATGCCGCCTGCGCCACCGGCTCGGCGGCCTGGATCGCCTCGATGCGCTCCAGCTCCTCATCGGCCTCCTGCGTGACGGGCTGGGACGGCGCCCGCAGCACGAGCAGGGCGGCGAGGATCCCGACCGCCACGAATACCGCGGCGACGACGTAGGACAGGTGGTACCCGCCCGTCAGCGCCGCCAGAGCACCTTCGCCCTGCGCGGTCAGCGTCTTGCTGTGGTCGGTGGCGATCGTCCCGAGCGTGGCCAGGCCGATCGCTCCGAACAGCTGCACCGAGACATTGACGATGCCCGATGCGAGCCCGGCGTCGCGGCGCGGCGCGTCCGACATGCCGATCGTCAGCAGGGGCAGGAACGAGGCGCCGGCGCCGAGGCCCATCAGCGTGAAGGCCACGAACAGCCCCGGGAAGTAGCTCGCTCCGACGCCCTGCGTCGCGAGCAGCGAGAGCCCGGCGATGATCCCGACCAGGCCCCCGGCCAGCGTCGGCACCTGCCCGAAGCGGGTGACCAGGCGCGAGGAGCCGCCCATCGACATCGCCGCGATCGAAAGCGTCAGCGGCATGAACGCGAGTCCGGTCTGGATCGCGTTGTAGCCGAGCACGCGCTCGAGGAACAGCGAGCCGAGGAAGAAGGCCGAGAACATGCCCGTGATGAGCATCCCGCGCACGAGGCTGGAGCCCATCAGCATCCGCAGCCGCAGGATCCGCAGCGGCATGATCGGGTTCTCGATTCGGGACTCGAGCGCCAGGAAGCCGGCCAGCAGGGCCAGCGAGGCGCCGCCGATACCGAGCGTGCGCACCGAGCCGATCCCGTATTCGCTGGACTTCACGATCGCGAAGGCGCCGAGCATCGTCGCGGCGGTGATCAGGATCGAGCCGAGCACGTCGACGCCGCCGGACAGGCCGATCCCCTCGTTCTCCTCGATCAGGGCGGAGCCGAGCACGAAGGCCGCGATCCCGACCGGGACGTTGACGAAGAAGATCCAGTGCCAGTCCAGGGACTGCGTCAGAGCGCCTCCCGCCAGCAGGCCGATCGAGCCGCCCCCGGCCGATACGAACGCGTAGAGCCCCATCGCCTTCGCCTGGTCGGCGCGCTCGGGGAACTCGGTCACGATGATCGCGAGGATCACGCTCGACGCCACGGCGCCACCGGCTCCCTGCAACAGCCGGAAGGCGATCAGCATGCCCTGGCTGGTGGCCAGCCCGCACAGCACCGACGCGGCCGTGAACAGCACGAGGCCGGTCAGGAAGACGCGCTTTCGCCCGACCAGGTCGCCGAGGCGGCCGGCCAGCAGCAGCAGGCCTCCGAAGGTGATCAGGTAGCCATCGATCACCCACGTCAGGCTGCTCTGCGTGAAGTGCAGGTCGTGCTGGATCGAGGGCAGCGCGACGTTCACGATCGTCGAGTCGAGAACCATCATCAGCTGTCCGAGGCAGAGCACGCCGAGGGCTATCCAGCGGCGGCGCTCCGATTGCGCGCCGGCGCCGGCGGTTGTGGTGCGAAAGAGGTTGGTCACGGCTGACATGCAGATCCTTCCTTGTTGCGGTGAGATGCACCATATCAAGGATGATCCTTGGTTCAGGGATAATCAACATAAAAATTACAATCGGTGCTAGAGTGATGACAGATTTGACGATGACGGGTAAGGTGATTGAGATGGCGGAGAGTCGTTGTGCACCAGGTTCGATGGTGCTGCTCACCCGGCTGGCCAAGCAGGTCTACCGGCGCACGAACGAGGAGCAGCTGGGAATGCAGCTGCGCCACCTCGTCGCGCTGACGTTCCTGCGCGACCACGAGGCATGTCCTCAGCAGGAGCTGGGCGACGCGTTCTGCATGGACGCGAACAACGTGGTGCTGCTGCTCAACGAGCTCGAGGAGATCGGTTACGCGACCAGGCAGCGCGACCTGCTCGACCGTCGCCGCCACGTCGTGCAACTGACGCCGGCGGGGGCGGGCGCGCTCGAGCGCGCCGAGCGCGCCCAGGAGACCGTCGAGGACGACGTGCTGCGAGCGCTCGACGACGACGAGCGCAGGGTCCTGTGGCAGCTGTTGACACGCGCTCTGCGCGGCGTCGAGCCCGCTGACGGACCGGCCGTGCCGGTCGGCGCCGGCACCGCAGCCTAGAGCGCGACCACCGCGTCGATCTCGACCTGCGCCCCCTTCGGCAGGGCGGCGACTCCGACGGCCACCCGCGCCGGCGGATCCTCCCCCTCGAAGAAGGAGCCGTACACGTCGTTGACCTCGGCGAACGCGCCGAGGTCGGTCATGTAGACGGTCAGCTTGACCGCGGCGCTCAGCGATGTGCCGGCCGCCGCGCACACGCTGGCGAGGTTCTCCAGGCAGCGGCGCGCCTGCTCGGCCGGGGTCTCCCCCACGAGCTCGCCGCTGCTCGCGTCGAGCGGTATCTGACCCGAGCAGAACAGCAGCCCTCCGGCGCGGATCGCGTGACTGTAGGGCCCGATCGCGGCCGGCGCGCCGGCGGCCCGGACGGCTTCTCGCTCGGCGGACATCGCCAGCACCCTACCGCGACCGTGTCGCCCTGAGCACCCCAGCCCGGCTGTCGGACCCGCCGGACCGACCGTCGAATAGATTCCGAGGAGTGCAACGGTTCACGGGATGCTCGGCCGCGCTGGCAGCGACAATCGCGATGTGCCTTCCGGCACCGGCCGGCGCGTCGGTTCTCTACAAGCCGTGCGCCGGCACCAACAACTTCGCGTGCGCGAGCCTGCGCGTCGCGCTTGACCCGAGCGGCGCGACGGGCGGCACGCTGAAGCTCGCGCTCAGGCGCCACCGAGCGGCGATCGGCGAAGCGCGCACCGCGATCGTCGCGCTGGCCGGCGGTCCGGGTCAGCCGGCGCTCCCCTTCGCCGAAGACTTCGCCGAACAGCTCGGCCCGATCGCGGCGACGCGCGACCTGATCGTGTTCGACCAGCGCGGGACCGGCGAATCGGGCGCGCTGTCCTGCCGCGCCTTCAGGCACGTCCGCGCCGCCACGCCGCCCCCGGCCGCGGTCACAGCCTGCGCGGCCCAGCTCGGATCGGCGCGGGCCTACTACGGGACCGGCGCAAGCGTCGCCGACATCGAGGCGATCCGCCAGGCCGCCGGCTACGAGAAGCTCGTCCTGTACGGGACCAGCTACGGGACCAAGGTCGCCGAGGAGTACGCGCAGGCGCACCCGGACCGCGTCGAAGCGCTGATCCTCGACTCGGTCGTGCCGCCCGGCGGCCCGGAAGCCTTCGACCGCTCGAGCTTCGCCGCCGTCTCACGCGTGCTGCGCGAAGTCTGCACCCAGGGGGCCTGCCGGCACGTCACGAGCGACCCGGCCGGTGACCTCGCGCGTGTGCTGTCGCGCATCCACGGCGGAGGCCTTCACGGCCGCGTCGTGAGCCCGGCCGGCAAGTCCCGGCGGATCGCCGTCAAGGCCCAGGGGGTGCTGAGCGCACTGCTGACCGGCGATTTCTCGGGGGCGCTTCGCGCGAGCCTCGTGAGCAGCGCTCGCTCGGCCGCGCTGGGCGACGACGCACCCCTGGCGCGGCTCGTCGCGATGATCCCGAGCGAAGAAGAAGTCGAAGCGGAGGGCATCGACGTCCCCCTGTACTACGCGACCAGCTGCGAGGACGAGGCGTTCCCGTGGAGCCGCGCGGCGAGCCCGGCGGCGCGTCTCGCGCAGGCGCGCAGTGCAGCCCGCTCGCTCGGCGCGGCGGCCTTCGCCCCGTTCGACGCCACCGACGCGCTCAGGCTGAGCGACATCCCGGCGTGCGCGTACTGGCCGTTCGCGACGCCGTTCCCGCCGGCCTCGGACGGCCCGCTCCCGGCAGTCCCGACGGTGATCCTGAGCGGCGCCTACGACATGCGCACGCCTACCTCCAATGCGCGTGAAGTGGCTCGAGCGATCCCCGGCTCGCACGTGCTCGTCGTGCCCAGGGTCGGGCACTCCGTGCTCGGCGCCGACTTCAGCGGCTGCGCCGCGAAGGCGCTGCAGGCACTGTTCGCCTCGCGCCGGATCTCCCCATGCCACGCGACACCCGTGCCGAGCAGGCTGCGCCCGCCGCCGCTCGCACCGCCGCGGGTCGCGGCGATCGCTCCCCTGCACGGCTACAGCGGTCTGCCCGGCCGCACCGCCCGCGCCGTGCAGCTGACGATCGGCGACCTCGGGAGGCAGCTCGCCTTGGCGATCGAAACGACGGCCAACGCCGAAGCCCTCCTCAGCCAGCCGTCGCTGCGGGTCGGCGGCCTGCGCGCGGGCTGGGCGAAGCTGACCGGCGGCGGCGTGAGCTTTCACGGCTACTCGTTCGTCCCCGGCATGACCGTGAGCGGCGCGCTGCGCGCGGAATCCGCGCATCTGCGAATCGGCGGCCGAGGCGCCTCGGCAGGGATCCTGCGACTCGGCTCCCACCACATGCTCGTCGGCACGCTCGGCGGACTTCATGTCCGCCTGTCGGCGAGCGGAGAACGCGCGACGGCTATTGTCGGAAGCGATGCCGCGGCGCGTCACGCTCTCGGTCCTGACGGCTCTGCTGCCGCTGCTCGCAGCCGCCTTTTGGCCGGCCGCCTCGAACGCTTCCTCGGCGCTTAACTTCCTGCCGTGCAGCGGGCAGCCGGCGCTGTCCTGCACGAACGTGCCGGTGCCGCTGGACCGCTCCGGGGCGGTCCCCGGCACGATCACGCTGAGCGTCGCGCGCAAGCTCGCCGGCACGCAGCGCGCCTCGTCCGCGCTCGTGGCGCTTGCCGGCGGCCCGGGACAGCCGGCGCTGCCGTTCGCGGAATTCAACGCCAAGTCGATGGCGGCGGCGCTGCACTCGCGCGACCTGCTCGTGTTCGACCAGCGCGGCACGGGCTCTTCGGACCCGCTCAGCTGCACGGCTCTGGAACGCTTCAGCGCGACGTCGCTGAGCCGTCTGTTCGCCGACTGCGCCGAACAGATCGGGCCCGCCCGCGGCGCGTTCACCACGCAGGAATCCGTTCGCGACATCGAGGCGCTGCGCCTGGCGACCGGCTATGAAAAGCTCGTCCTGTACGGGACCTCCTACGGCACGAAGGTCGCGCTCGAGTACGCCGAACGCTTCCCTCAGCACGTCGAAGCGCTGGTGCTCGACTCGGTCGTCCCGACCGACGGCCCGGAACCGTTCGCGATACCGACCTTCAAGGCGATCGGCGAAGTCCTCCGCGGGCTGTGCGCCGAAGGCCGCTGCTCGGGGATCACGCCGGAACCGCTCGCGGACCTGACGCAGCTGGTCGGGCGACTGCGCAAGCACCCGCTCCGCGGCTCGGTCTACGACGGGCTCGGCAAGCGCCACGAAACCGAGCTGAGCGAGCGCGGCCTGCTCGGCATCCTCGAGGCCGGCGACCTCAACCCGGCCGTGCGGGCGCTGCTGCCGGCGGCGATCCGCTCGTCGCTGCGCGGCGACCCCGATCCGCTGCTGCGCCTGCAGGCGCTCTCAGAGGGGCTGATCCCGAACATCCCGGCCGGCGAGGTCAAGGCGAGCAGCGAAGAAGCAACCGACGAAGCGCTGTTCGTGGCGACGACCTGCGAGGAGGCGCCGTTCCCCTGGCAGCGCGCCGCGCCGGCGGCGACGCGACTGGCCGAAGCGCTCGGCTACCTGCGCGCGCAGCCCGCCGCGGCGTTCGCGCCGTTCGATGCGCCGACGGCGCTCCGGGCGAGCCTGGTCGAAGCGTGCCACGCGTGGCCGTACGCCTCGCCCCCACCGCCGCCGGCGGCGTCGCTGCCGAGCGTGCCGACGCTGATCCTCTCCGGAGCCCAGGACCTGCGCACGCCGACCTCCGGCGCCCGCCGCGTCGCCGCGCTGATCGCAGGGGCTCAGGTCGAGGTCGTTCCGTTCACGGGCCACTCGGTGATCGGCAGCGACCTCACCGGCTGCGCGGCGAAGGCGCTCGCGGCGTTCTTCTCGGGCCAGCCGGTCGCGCCGTGCACCTCGACGCGCGACGTGCTGGCGCCGACCCCCGTGACGCCACGGCGCCTCACGCGGATTCGTCCCCCTGCCGCGCTCGCGGGCCGGCCGGGGCGCACGCTGGTGGCGGCGCTCGACACGCTGCTCGACCTCAACCGGCAGGTGATCGCCGCGACGTTGCAGGCTGACGCCAGCCTGCCCAGCGGGGCGAGCTTCGGCGGCCTGCACGGCGGCTTCGCACGGCTCACGGCGCACACGGCGGCGCTGCACGACCTGTCGTTCGTCCCCGGCGTGCGCCTCACCGGCGTCTTCCCGGTCAAGAAAGGCCGCCTGCTCGCCAGCACGATCCGCGTGAGCGGGGCCCAGGCCGCCGCCGGTCAGATCCATCTCGGCTCCTCCTCGCGCCGCGTGACCGGCGCGCTGGGCGGGCGCAGCTTCGACCTCAGCCTGGCGAAGGTCCGGCTCTCGCGGGCGGGCAGCGACGGCGAATGGCCGGCCGCGCCGCTCGTGCTCTCGCGGCTCGGCCGCGAGCGCCTTGGCGCAGCGCTCCCGCCGGCGCTCACGCAGCTACCCTGAGCGCGTGGCCAACGCCCTCGCGCGCGAGACCTCCCCCTACCTCCTTCAGCACGCCGAGAACCCGGTGGAGTGGGTGCCATGGGGCGCCGAGGCCTTCGCCACGGCAGCCGAGCGCGGCGTCCCAGTGCTCGTGTCGATCGGCTATTCCTCGTGCCACTGGTGCCACGTGATGGAGCGTGAGTCCTTCGAGGACCCTGCGACCGCGGCGGTGATGAACGAGGAGTTCGTGTGCGTGAAGGTCGACCGCGAGGAGCGCCCCGATGTCGACTCGCTCTACATGGAGGCCGTGCAGGGCATGACCGGCCGCGGCGGGTGGCCGCTGAACGTGTTTCTGACGCCTGAGCAGATCCCGTTCTACGGCGGCACGTACTTCCCGCCGGAGCCGCGCCACGGCATGCCGGCGTGGACGCAGGTGCTACAGGCGATCGCCGAGTCATGGCGCGAGAACGGCGATCAGATCCGCGCGGGCGGAGAGAAGCTGCGCGTGCAGCTTTCCGGCGCGGCGCGCCTGTCGCCGACCGCCGGGGCCGTGACCGAGGAGGCGCTCGAGCGGGCCGTCGAGAACCTTCGCCAGACGTTCGATGCCGTGCACGGCGGATTTGGCGGTGCGCCGAAGTTCCCTCAGGCGTCGGTGCTCGAGTTCCTGCTGGCGCGCGGGGAGAGCGAGTTGGCCGGCACGACGCTGCGCGCGATGGCGGCCGGCGGCATCCACGACCAGCTCGGCGGCGGCTTCGCGCGCTACAGCGTCGACGCCGGCTGGACGGTGCCCCACTTCGAGAAGATGCTCTACGACAACGCGCTCCTGGCCCGCGTGTACCTGCATGCCTGGCAGGCCGGCGGAGAGCCGCGCTTCTTGCAGGTGTGCCTCGACACGCTCGGCTGGGCGCTGCGCGAGATGCGCGGTGCCGAGGGTGGCTTCTTCTCGGCCCTCGACGCCGACTCGGAGGGCATCGAGGGCCGTTACTACGTATGGCGCGCGGACGAGCTGCGCGAGCTGCTCGGCGAGGACGCAGCGGCCGCGCTGGAGTGGCTGGGGGTCAGCGAGGCGGGGAACTTCTCCGACCCGCACCACCCCGAGCCGGGCCTCAACGTGCTCACGGCCCGCGGTGCCGAGCCGCCGCCCGAGCAGCGCGAGAGGATCCGCTCGCGGCTCCTGGCCGCACGTGCCGAGCGTGTCCCGCCGGCGCTCGACGAGAAGCGCCTGACGTCGTGGAACGCCCTGATGATCCCCGTGCTGGCCGAGGCCGGGGCGGCCCTGAGCGCCGATCCGCCGGCGGACGTGGCGCCCGGGACCGGCGAGGAGCTGACGGCGGCGGCGCTCGGCTGCGCCGAGTTCATCCTGCGCGACCTGCGCGACGAGCGCGGACGGCTGCTGCGCACCTACAACGGCGGACAGGCCAAGATCGATGGCTTCCTGGAGGACTACGCCTACCTGCTGGAGGCGGCGATCGTGCTGTTCGAAGCGACGTGCCAGGAGCGCTGGTTCGAGCTGGCCGTGGAGCTGGCCGACGAGACGATCGAGCGCTTCGCCGACCCGGAGCAGGGCGGCTTCTTCTCGACCGCCGCCGACCAGTCGCTGATCGTCAGGCGCAAGGACCTCGAGGACAGCCCGATCCCGGCCGGCGCGTCGAGCGCCGCCGCAGGCCTGCTGCGGCTTGCACAGCTGACGGGCGAGGAGCGCTACGAGCGCCACGGCGACTCGGTGATCGCGCTGCTCGGGGAGATCGCGCCGCGCCACCCGGCCGCGTTCGGGCACCTGCTGGCGGCGATGCACTGGCGCATCGCGCCTGCCCGGCCGATCGCCTGCCCCGTTCCGCCGCTGCGCACGAACTGAGCGCATCCGCTCCGCCCGCCGGCTCGGGCTCCCGTCGCGGCAGGACATCCTCGGCGGCGCCCGAAACATGGTGCCGTGGCAACGGAAGCCCCCGGCGCGACCCCCGCACCCGGCCCCGGCGAGCCTCCCGTCGACCGCCACAGGCCGTTCGGCGGGGACACGTTCGGCGTGCAGGCCGAGCGCTTCGCACGGTTCTTCGGCACGCCGAAGTTCATCCTCGGCCAAACCGGGCTCGTCCTCCTCTGGATCGTCCTCAACGCGCTCGCGATCACGGACACGATCGCCTGGGACCGCTATCCGTTCATCGCGCTGAACCTCGCCTTCTCATTGCAGGCGGCATACGCGGCGCCGCTGATCCTGCTCGCGCAGACGCGCCAGGCCGACCGCGACAAGATCCGTGACGAAGCCGTCCGGGAGCACCGCGAGGCGGAGATCAAACGGGAGCAGGCCTACGAGGCCCGGCAGGCCGAGGTGCTCGACGAGGACAAGTCGATGGCCGAGCAGCACTCGCGGATGCTCGCCCAGAACACCCAGCTGACGGAGCAGGTCGCGAAGCTCACGAGGGAGCTGCACTCCACGATCTGCAAGGAGGGCAACGCCCCCTGATCGCCGCGGCGGGCGCCTCGCGCGACCCGCTGGCAGCCGGAGCCCTCCAGGGCGGAGGCTCCTGAAGATCAGATCTAGAGGATCGCGAGGTAGCGGTCCAGCTCCCACTGGGAGACCTGGACGCG
This sequence comes from Solirubrobacterales bacterium, assembly GCA_025963965.1. Lineage (GTDB taxonomy): Bacteria > Actinomycetota > Thermoleophilia > Solirubrobacterales > Solirubrobacteraceae > Palsa-744. The sequence goes on along the minus strand of JAOPZS010000081.1, from coordinate 16,101 downwards.
GTAGTCATCCCACTCCTGGCGCTTGATCTCGACGTAGCGGTTGAACATGTGCTCGCCGAGCGTGCGCAGCACGAGCTCGGACTGGGCGGTCAGCTCGATCGCCTCCCCGAGGCTCTCCGGGAGCTGCTCGATGCCGAGCCGGCGGCGCTCCTCGCTGGAGAGGTGGTAGAGGTTCTTCTCCATCGGCTCTGGCAGCTCGTAGCCCTTCTCGATTCCTTCCAGCCCGGCCTGCAGCAGCACCGCGAAGGTCAGATACGGGTTGCAGGCGGGGTCCGGGCAGCGCAGCTCCATCCGCGTCGCCTTCTCGCGGCCCGGGTGATAAAGCGGAACGCGGACGAGCGCCGAGCGGTTGCGCCGCGACCAGGCGACGTAGACGGGCGCCTCGAAGCCGGGGACCAGGCGCTTGTAGGAGTTGACCCACTGGGCGAAGATCGAGCTCATCTCGCGCGCATGCTTGAGCTGCCCGGCGATGAACGCCTTGCCGACATCGGAGAGGAAGTACTGGTCGTCCGGGTCGTAGAAGGCGTTCTTGCCGTCGGCGAACAGCGACTGGTGGGTGTGCATCCCCGAGCCGTTCTCGCCGAACAGCGGCTTTGGCATGAACGTCGCGTGCCAGCCGTACTTCATCGCGAACTCCTTGACCGTGATGCGGTAGGTCATGCAGTCGTCGGCCATCTTCAACGCGTCGGCGTAGCGCATGTCGATCTCGTGCTGGGAGGGCCCGACCTCGTGATGGGTGTACTCGACGTGGATGCCGAGCTGCTCGAGCGCGAGCACGGTCTCACGGCGGACGTCGGAGCCCGCGTCGAGCGTCGTCAGGTCGAAGTAGCCCCCCTCGTCGAGCACCTCGGTGGACTTCGAGTCGCGGAACAGGAAGTACTCGAGCTCCGGCCCGACGTTGAAGGTCTCGAAGCCCATCCCGCGAGCGCGCTCCAGGGCACGTCGCAGCACGTGGCGCGGATCGCCCTCGTACGGGGTGCGCTCCGGGGTGATGACGTCGCAGAACATCCGCCCGACGCCCTGCTCGCCCGGCCGCCACGGCAGCACCGCGAACGTGCTCGGATCGGGCATCGCGATCATGTCGGACTCCTCGATCGCGTTGAACCCGGTGATCGACGAGCCGTCGAAGCCCATCCCCGCCTCGAATGCGTCGTCGAGCTCGGCGGCGTTGATCGAGAACGACTTGAGCTGGCCGAGGATGTCCGTGAACCAGAAGCGGATGAAGCGGATCTCGCGCTCCTCGACGAGCGCCTTGACGTCCTCCGCTGTCGTCGGCCGGTCAGCCATCAGCGGGACCCTAGCCGATGGCGGCGGACCGTCGGTATCGACCGTTGGCCAAACGGGCGGGCCGGGTGCTCCGCTTCGCTCTTGGGCTCCGCGGGCGCGATCGCCGCCGAGCTGCGGTCACGCCGACAGGGCCGCAGCGCCCTCAGTGCCCGGCTACCGCGGCCACGAAGTCGGCGACCTGTTCGGCTTCCTTGCCCTGATAGAGCAGGGCCGGCATCTGGCCGAGGCCCCGCGCGCGGCCTTCGGTGATCGCGCTGAGCACCAGCGCCTTGCGGCCGGCCGGCGTGGCGATCTGCTCGCCGACGCGCACGTCGAGATTGGGCCCTGTGCGGGCGACGGACTTGACGGCGGCGAGCGTGTGGCAGACCGCACACGAGCGCGCGAACAGTTCACGGCCTTTCTGCTGCTGCGCGTTGAGGTGCACGCCGCCGACGCCGACGCTTGCCTTGTGGTCTTTGTTGGCTGCGATCACGAGCGTCGGGATCGACAGGCCGAGAGCGAACAGCAGGATCACCCCGATCGCGACCAGCCGGCGGCTGGGCGTCGATTCGGTGTGCAGCGACGCGCGCGCGCCGCGCGGCCCGCCGCGGATCGCCGTGAAGAACACGGCGAACCCGACGAGCACCCAGAAGAGCACGAATGCGATGACCATGCGGGTCGGGAATCTATCGCAGCCGCCATACGTCCGTTCTCATCGGACCTTTAGCGGGGGCGAAGCTGCCGCGCTACCCTCAAATCAGGAGTCCGTCAACGTCGAAAGGTGACTCGAGTCCGTGTACCTGCTGCGTCGAATCTCAGTCGCTCGACTGCTGCTCTTGTCAGTTGCCACGATCGCGATCGGCGTGTCCGCCACCGCGATCGCGCTGGCGCTCGGCTCGGGAGCGAAGCCCCCTGCGAAGCCGCTCGCGCAGGCCGTCCACGACGCCCTCGCCGGCGCCAAGAGCGGCAACTCGGTTCAGGGCTACAGCGCGTCGGTGAAGCTCACGAACCACCTCGTCGAAGGCGCTCAGCTGGCGACCGGCGGGGATGGGCAGACCGGGGCGGGCGCCCTCACCTCCAGCCCGCTGCTGAACGGCGCGAGCGGGCGACTCTGGGTCAGCGCGGACGGGCGCATGCGCCTCGAGCTGCAGGCTGAAAAGGGCGACACGCAGATCGTCTATGACGGCCAAACGGTGACGATGTACGACGCGTCCAGCAACACCCTGTATCGCTACACGCCCAAGAACGAAGGCTCGGGCGACAAGGCGAAAGCGGCCGAGCCGACCGGCACCGGCCACGAAGTTCCGTCGGTCGCGAAGATCGAAGAAACGCTGGCCGAAGCGCGCAAGCACGCGAAGCTCTCAGAAGCGACTCCCGCGAACGTCGCCGGGCAGCCCGCGTACACGGTGCGCGTCTCGCCCAACGAATCCGGCAGCCTGATCGGCGGCGCCGAGCTGTCCTTCGACGCCGCCAACGGCCTGCCGCTGCGCACCGCCGTCTACTCCTCGACGAGCTCGGCGCCGGTGATCGAACTGGCCGCCAGCGAAGTCTCCTACGGGCCGGTCAGCTCCTCCGTGTTCACGATCACGCCCCCGGCCGGTGCGAAGGTCGAAGACCTGACGCTGCCCTCCAAGAGCGCAGGTGCCAACTCCGCCAAGCCTGACAGCGCCTCGAAGCCCGACGTCACGACGTCGGGTCACGGGATCACCTCGATCGGCGTGCTGAAGGCCAAGAGCTCCGGCAAGAGCTCCTCGTCGAGCACCGAAAACCTGCCGAAGGTCAAAATCGGCTCGGCGACGGCGAGCGAGCTGCGCACCGAGCTCGGCACGATCCTCACGTTCGAGCGAGGCGGCGTGCGCTACGTGCTCGCCGGCGCTGTGCAGCCGGCGGCCGTCGAGGCGCTGGCGCGAGGGTTGTAGGTGGGCGCCGACGCGCCGCCCGTGCGGGCGCGCGGGCTGGTCAAGCGCTACAAGGAGGTCCTTGCGGTCGACCACATCGACCTCAACGTCGATCAGGGCGACGTGTACGGCTTCCTCGGGCCGAACGGCGCCGGCAAGACGACGACGCTGAGAATGGCGCTGGGGCTGATCGTGCCCAGTGAGGGCAAGGTCGAGCTGTTCGGCCGCGACCCGATGCGCGAGGGGGCCCGGGCGCTGGCCGGCGTCGCCGGGTTCGTCGAGGCGCCGCGCTTCTATCCCTATCTGACGGCCCGCAAGAACCTGCAGATGCTGGCGGCGCTCGACGGCGACGGAGCGAAGGACCGGATCGGGGAGGTGCTCGACGTGGTCGAGCTGACCCCTCGAGCCGGGCACCGGGTCGGCGGGTTCTCCCACGGCATGCGCCAGCGTCTGGGCATCGCCGCGGCGCTGCTGCGCCGCCCGCGCCTGCTGATCCTCGACGAGCCTGCGACCGGGCTCGACCCGGCCGGGATGCGTGACATGCGGCTGCTGATCAGGCGACTCGCCGACGACGGCATCACAGTGCTGCTGTCCAGCCACCAGCTGCCCGAGGTGCAGGAGCTGTGCGACCGCGTAGCGATCGTCGACTCCGGCCGCGTCGTCTACGAGGGCGCGCTCGCGGACCTGCGCCGCCAGGGCGGCGCCGGGTACCGGCTGCGCAGCACCGACGATCAGCGGGCCCTGCAGATCGCGCGCGAGCAGCCGGGCCTGGAGAACGCCCGCGCTGCGGAGGACGGCATCGACTTTCAGGCCGACGAGCGCCACGTGGGCGAGCTGACGCTCGCGCTCGGCCGGGCCGGCATCGGGATCCTCGCGCTGGCACCCGAGCTGGCGACGCTCGAGGACCTGTTCTTCCGCCTGACCGAGACGGCCGGCGCCGGCAGCGAGCCTGCCGGGGGCGACGGACGCGCGGAGGCCGAGCTGGTGAGCGCCCAATGAGCAGCGCCGCCGCCGCGCCTCCCCTGCTGGCAGGCCAGGCGCCCCGCACGCGCCGTCCGAGCACCCTGGCGGTTTACCGCTGGGAGCTGCGCAAGCTCGTCGCGCAGAAGCGCACGTATCTCGGCTTCGCTCTCGTCTGCGCGCTGCCGCTGATCTTCGTGGTCGTCGAAAACATCCACCAGCAGAGCGGCCACCGCGACAACATCTTCGCCACCCAGATCTCCCAGTCGGGACTGGCGACGCCGGTCCTGATGCTGCTCTTCCTGTCGGTCTTCATGCTGCCCGTCGTAGCCTCGCTCGTGGCCGGCGACATCGTCGCCAACGAGGACGGAAACGGCACGCTCAAGACGATCCTGACCCGTTCGGTCGACCGTGGGCAGGTGTTCGCTGCGAAGGTGCTCGCGGCGATGAGCTACGCGATCGCCGCAGTCTTCCTCTCGGCCGCCGTCGCGACGGTCGCCGGGGTCATCTCATGGGGGTTCAACAGCATCACGACGTTCTCCGGGACGGTCGTCGCGGCGCCCAAGGGCCTGCTGCTCGTGTTCGCCGCGAACCTCTGCTACCTGATCCCGCTGCTGACCGTGGCGAGCATCGCCGTGCTGCTCTCGACCGTCACGCGAAACAGCGCCGCCGCGGTCGTGGGCACGATCGGCGTCGTGATCCTGCTGCTGATCGTCGGGCAGATCCCCGGCCTCGAAGGCCTGCGCCCGTACCTGCTCAACGAACAGTTCTCGAACTGGCACGGCCTCCTGCGGACACCGACCGACTGGGCTCCGATCGCCCACTCCGCCTGGGTGTGCGCCCTGTACGCCGTGCCGAGCCTGATCGGCGGCTACCTGGTGTTCCTGCGCCGCGACGTCGCTGGGGGTTGAGGCACTTCCCGTGACGCTCTCGTGCTCTCGCGGGCGAGCATCCCGGGAAGTGCCTCAGCATGCCATGCCGCCTCGCGATGGCACGCGGCCGAAGCCAGGGCCGCTCGGCTCGCTGCGCAGGCGGAGGTGCTCCTCGAAATGCTCGCCTGCCCAAGCACCAGAGCATTTCGAGGAGCAGCTCCGCCCCTAGGAAACCTCGGCGGTCTGCTCGACGTCGACGAGATCGACATCGCCCATCAGCCGCCGCGCCTCGCGCGCGTCGATCAGCCCGGCACCGAAGCGACCGGTCGACTCTGCGCCGCAGGCGACGCCGAAGCGCACGCACTGGTCGGGCGGGCGCCCTTCGTAGCGCGCTGCCAGATAACCCGCCAGGAAGGCGTCCCCGGAGCCCCGTTTGGCGATCGGCTCGCGTGGCTCGATGCTGGCTCGTTTGAGCCGCCGCTGTCCGTCGACGAGCACCTGGGCGAGCGCGCCGTCGGGCAGCGTCATGATCACTTCGCGCGGTCCCAGCTCGCCGATTTCGCTCATCGCGAGCGTCCGCTCCTCGTCGGTCGCGAACTCGTGACCGACGAGCTCCTCGGCCTCGAGCACGTTCGGCGAGACGAGGTCGGGTTCGGCGCGCACGGCATGACGCATCGGCTCGCCGTCGGTGTCCACGACGCTCGTCACGTCCGAGCGCTCGAGGTCGTGCACGAGCGACGCGTACAGGTCGGGCTCGACGCCGCGCGGCAGCGACCCGGCGAACACCACGATCGCCGCGCCACGGGCGAGGTACAGGAGCTTGTCGCGGAACAGCTCGACCTCGCGGGCCGTGACGGACGGGCCGCGTTCGTTGATCTCGGTCTGGGCCCCCGTCGTCGGGTCGAGCACGGAGGTGTTGGTGCGCGACTCCTCGCGGATTCGCACGAAGTCGTTGAGGATCGACTCCTCGGTTAGCTGCTCGACGATGTGCGTGCCGGTTGCGCCGCCGGCGAAGCCGGTCGCGATCACCGGCTGCCCGAGCGCCTTGAGCGTGCGCGCGATGTTGACGCCCTTGCCGCCGGCCATCGTGCGCTGTTCCACCGTACGGTGGCGTCTCCCCAGACGGAAGTTCGGCACCGCGAGCGACTTGTCGATCGCGGCGTTGAGCGTGACCGTGATGATCATCGTGGGTCGATCCCCTTCACCAGGCGCTCCCAAACGTCCGTCGCCGGAGAGCGCACGACACAGGCTAGCGGACCGCCGACAGCTCCCAAGCAGCCCTCCGCAGACGCTCGGACTCCAGCCGCGCTGCGTCGGCCGGGGAGCCTCCATTTGCCAGGTGAGCGCGGGCGATGCTGCGCGACGCCGACACCAGGCCGCCGGCGCGGCCCGGGGCGAATGCCGCCTGCAACTCCTCCACGCGCCCCCCCTGGGCGCCGATCCCGGGGAGCAGGAAGGTCGCCCTCGGCATCAGCTCGCGAGCCCTGTCCAGGTGCCACGGGGCGGTCGCGCCGACTACCGCCCCGACGTCGCTGATGCCCTCGTCTCCGACCCCCGCTGCACCGAGCTCGTCGACTAGCGCGGCGGTTCGCTCCCACACGGTCCCGCCACCGGCCAGCGCCAGATCCTCGATGTCGGCGGCTCCCGGGTTGGAGGTCCGGACCAGCAGCAGCACCCCGGCCCCGGCGGCGCGGGCCGCCTGGAGGAACGGCGCGATCGCGTCGCGTCCCATCAGCGGGTTGACGGTCGCCATGTCCGCGCCGAGTCCGTCGATGTGCCCGAACGGCGACTCCATCCCCCCGAACAGCGACGCTGCGTAGGCGCCGGCCGTGACGTCGATGTCGCCGCGCTTGCCGTCGGCGATCACGAGCAGCCCCGCGGCTCGCGCGTGCGCCACGACGGCGCCGAGCACGGCGCGGCCAGGCTCGCCGAGCGCCTCGAAGCGGGCAAGCTGCGGCTTCACCGCCACGCAGGCGGGGCCGGCCGCGTCGATCAGGGCCCGGCAGTGGGCGAGCACGGCAGCGGCCGCGGCATCGGCCGGCGCCTGCTGCCGGTGCGGCGGCTGCTGGGGCCAGAGGTCGGCTGGATCGGGGTCGATGCCGAGGACGATCTGGGACTGGCGCTCGGCCACCCGGGCGGCCAGCGTGTCGCCGAGCCCCAGCTTCGCTCAGCGCCCCTTGACGGCGCTCTTCAGGCCGCTGCCGGCGGTGAACCTGGGGACGCGCGAGGCGGCGATCTGGATGCGCTCGCCGGTTCGCGGGTTGACGCCCATGCGGGCGCCGCGCTCGCTGACGTGGAACTTGCCGAAGCCCGACACGGCGACCTCGCTGCCGCGCCGCAGCGCGTCCTCGACGGTGGCGATCACCGCGTCCACGGCGCGTGTCGCGTCCTGCTTGGGCAGCCGGGCGCGGTCGGCGACCTGATCGACCAGCTCAGACTTTGTCATTCACCCCTCCTCGTTCGTTCAGTCGGTTTTCCGAAGCTAACACCACATGCGGATGGGGTCCCGCCCGCCCGTGCGCAACAATCACGGCGTGGCCATCGAGCGTATCGCCTGGATTGCGACCGTGCTGGTCGCGCTCCTGACCGCGCTGTTGCTGCTCCTCTCCGGCTACCACGGCTACGCCGGCCTCGGCGTGGCGGTCGCGGCCGCGGCTGCGATCAACCTGCTTTGAGCGCCAGCCAGGCGAGCAGCGCCCGCGCCGCACGGCCGCGGTGGCTGATCGCGTCCTTCTGCTCGTCGCTGAGCTCAGCCATCGTCAGGCCGTCGGGGCCGTCATCCGGCATGAACGCGGGGTCATAGCCGAACCCCCGCTCGCCGCGGGGCCGGTCGGTCAGCCGCCCGGCGCAGCGCCCCTCGAACAGCCGCTCCTCGCCGCTCTCCGGATCGGCGTAGGCGATCACGCAGACGTATTCGAGCGCGCTCCCGGCGGGCGCCTCGGCGAGCAGCTTCTCGAGGTTCTCCCGATCGCTCGCATCCGCTCCGGCGAAGCGGGCGGAGCGCACTCCGGGGGCGCCGCCGAGCGCCGCCGCCACGATCCCCGAGTCATCCGCGATCGCGATGCGCGCCAGGCCCGCCGCAGCTGCGCGCGCCTTCCCGAGGGCGTTCTCGGCGAACGTCTCGCCGTCCTCGGGAGGCAGCTCGAAGGAGCGCTCCAGCACGTCCAGCACGACCGGCTCGCCGGCACCCGCGAGCATCCGCTCGAACTCGCGGCGCTTGTGGTCGTTGTGGGTTGCGAGCAGCAGCCGCACCGTGCTCAGGCGGGCGAGTGCTCGGAACTGTCCGCCGTCGCGGACGCGATCGCCTGCTCCTGGACCTCGCGCAGGCGGGCGATGCCGGCCTCGGCGAGGCCGAGCAGCTCGTCGAGGTGCGCACGTGAGAGCGGCGTGCGCTCGGCCGTCGTCTGCAGCTCGACGAGGCCCCCCTCCCCGGTCATCACGACGTTTGCGTCGACCTCCGCTTTGGAGTCCTCCGGGTAGTCGAGGTCGAGCAGCGGCACGCCCCCGATCACACCGCAGGAGATGGCCGCGACCGAGCCCGTCAGCGGGCTGCGCGCGAGCCGGCCGAGGCGTTGCAGCTTCTCGCAGGCGAGCGACAGCGCCACGAAGGCGCCGGTGATCGAGGCGCAGCGCGTGCCGCCGTCCGCCTGCAGCACGTCGCAGTCGAGGTAGATCGTTCGCTCGCCGAGCGCCTCGAAGTCGACGACGACGCGCAGCGAGCGTCCGATCAGCCGCTGGATCTCGACGGTCCTGCCGTCCTGGCGCCCTCGCGTCGCGTCGCGCTGCTTGCGCTCGCCGGTCGACGCCGGGAGCATCCCGTACTCGGCCGTCAACCACCCGCGACCCTGCCCGGCCATCCAGCGCGGCACGCTTTCCTGCGCGGAGGCCGTGCAGATCACGCGGGTCTCGCCCATCGAGATCAGCGCCGAGCCGGTGGCGGTGCGCATGAAGCCCGGCTCGATCGTGCAGGGCCGCAGCTCGGCGGACGATCGGTCGTAGCTGCGTGCCGGGGTCTGCTCGTCGTTCACGCCGGGCATCATTCCAGAGCGCTACGGTCGGGGGATCGTGCGCGCGCTAGTCGTGTCGAACATGCTGGGAGACCCCGCAAATCCCGCGCGCGGTCGGTTTGTGCGCGACCAGGTGTCGGCGCTGCGCCGGCTCGAGGACGTGGAGGTCGAGCTGTACGAGTTCCCGCCCGGCCCGCGGGCGCTCGCCGCTGCCTTCGGGGCGCTGCGCCGCCGCTTCGCCCGCCCGCCCGGCGGGCGCCTCGACGTGGTGCACGCCCACTTCGGGCTGACGGCTTGGCCGTCGCTGGCCGTACCGGCACGGATCCGCGCCCTCACGATGCACGGCACCGACCTCGCCGACCCGCGAACGCGCCTGGCCACGCGGGCGGTGCTGCCCCTGATCGACCTCGCCGCGGCGGTCTCTCCGGAGCTGGCCGAGCGCATCCCGGGCCGGGCGCGCGCCCGGGCCGCCGTGCTTCCGTGCGGCGTCGACACGACGCGCTTCCGGCCGCTGCCGCGGCGCGAGGCACGCGGCGAGCTGGGGCTGTCGGCGGACGTGCCGCTGCTGCTGTTTCCCGCCGACCCGGCGCGCCCGGAGAAGCGCTATGACCGTGCCGCCGCGGTCGCCGAGCGGGCCGGCGCCGAGCTGATCGCCCTGAAGGGCGTGGCACCCGAGCGGGTGCCGCTGTTCGTGAACGCCGCCGATGCGGTGCTCGTGCCATCCGAGCGCGAGGGCTTCGGCCTGGCCGTGCTCGAGGCCCTCGCGTGCGACGTGCCCGTGCTGGCGACTCCGGTCGGTATCCACGCCGCCGCCACGGCCGGGGTGGAAGGGACGCTGTGCGCGCCGTTCGAGCTCGCCCGCTGGGCCGCCGCCCTCGCCCCGCATCTGCACGCCGACGATCCTCGCGTCGCCGGGCGCGCCGCCGCCGAACGGTGGTCGGCCGCGGCGATGGCAGAACAGGTCCGCGACGCGTGGAGCCAGGCACTGAACCGCTCCCGGTAATCGTGCGGGTAGTGTTAATCGCGCGTGGATCAGACATCCGGCACGAATCCCCCAGACGCACCGGCAGCGCAGGGTCCACAAGACAGCCAGCCAACCGAGGCGCCGCCGAGTGACGGTCAGCCCGGCTTTCGCTCGCGCGGACAGGCCCGGCGGCGGGCGCGCTTCCTGCGGCGGGCCCGCGAGCTCGCCTACCGCGACCTCGGCGGACTGGTCTTCAACCTGCATCGCTTCGGCCAGCGCAACGACGCGCTGGTGCTCGCAAAGCTCGGCACCCTCAGCCACATCGACGCCGAGCTGCGTGCGATCGAGACGGCGCTGGCCGAACGTCACCCCGTCACGGTGCTGCGCGAGGCGGGCATCACCGCCTGCCCTCGCTGCGCCGCGATCCACGGCAGCGAAGACCGCTTCTGCCCCAACTGCGGGCTGCCCATGTCCCGTCATGCCGACCTGCCTGTAGCCGGAGCGCCCGCCGGCGAACCGGCGCCCCCCGCCCCGCAGCCCGCCGCGCCCTTCAGCGCGGCGCCTGCGCCTGCAACCGCGGCGCCTGCGGGCGCAGCGCCGTTCGCCGTCGCGCCTGCCGCCGGTGCACCGTCCACGCCGGCTCAGCCGCCCGGCACGGGCCAGCATCGAGTCGCCGGCCCCGGCGCGGGACGGGCCCCCGTGCCGCCTGTCAGGGCCACGCCTGAGGGCGCCCTGCCGGCCGCCGGCTCGACGGCCGGGCCCGACGAACCGACCGAGATAATCCACCCGCAGGCGCCGGGTTCGTGAGCGCACCCGCCGCGCCGACGCAGGCGCCGCCGGCGCAGGCCGAGCCGGGAATCGAGACCGCCGCGGAATCCTGTCCGCTGTGCGGCGCGCCGCTGGCGGCCGAGCAGGAGTGGTGCCTGCGCTGCGGCGCCGCGGCGCGCACGCGCCTGGCAGCCGCGCCGAGCTGGAAGGGACCGCTGGTCGCTGTCGCGGTGGTCGCAGCGCTGGCCCTTGCGGTGCTCGCCGCGGCCCTCGTGAAGCTCGCGGGCGACACGGGCCCGGCGCCGACGCCGCTGACGCGCACGGTGACGAGCCCCGCCGCCGCGACCACCCCGACGACGGTCCTACCGGGGGCGGCGACGAGCACGCCGGCCACGACTGCACCGGCGACGACGACACCGGCCACGACGCCAGCGGGAACGACGAGCGCACCGGTGCAGCCGAAAACAGGCGCCTCCGGCGCCCAGACTCGCACCTCGCCGGCGAGTCCGGCGACAGGCGGCGGCAACGGGAACGGCACGAAAGCAGGCAACGGCGGCCGGCAGGGCGCCGCGATCAAGTAGCCGCACGGCGCGGGGAGACGCCGGGGCCCCGGCTGGCCGATACGGTGTCGGCGATGCCTGGCCCCACTGCGCGCACGCATCAGGCCGACATCGCTGTCGTCGGCGCGGGGGCCGCCGGTCTCTACGCGGCGATCTGCGCGGCCCGCGAGGGGGCGCGCGTCGTGCTCGTCTCGGCGGCGCCACTGGCTCAGACCGCCAGCTACTGGGCCCAGGGCGGCCTCGCGGCGACGCTGGCCCCGGATGACAGCTTCGAGCGTCACCTGCAGGACACCGAGCGGGCCGGCCGCGATCTGGTGCGCCGCTCGGCCGCCGAGATCCTCGTGCGCGAGGCGCCCGACTGCGTCAGGGATCTGCAGTCGCTGGGGGTGCGCTTCGACGCCGATCGCTTCGGCGGCCTGGCGCTGGGGCTGGAGGGCGGGCACTCGGTCCGCCGAGTCGTGCACGCCGGTGGCAGCGCGACCGGCAGGCGCGTGGTTCGCCAGCTCTCTGCGCTCGCCGTCGCCGAGCCTCGGATCACGGTCCTGGAGGGGTCGCGAGCGCGCGGGCTGTGGCGCGCGGACGGTGCCTGCCGGGGCGTTGTCTGCGAGTCCGCGACCGTTCTCGCGAGCCGCGGAGTCCTGCTTGGGACGGGCGGCGCCGCAGCGCTGTGGGCGCGCACCACCAACCCTCCCGGCTCGCAGGGCGTCGGCCTCGTGCTCGCCCATGCCGCCGGCGCCGCGCTCGCCGATCTGGAGCTGCTGCAGTTCCACCCGACGGCCGTGATCGGCGTGCCCGGTCGCGAGGGCTTTCTCGTCACCGAGGCGATTCGCGGCGAGGGCGCGACGCTGCACGACTCCTCGGGTGAGCGGTTCGTCGACGAGCTGGCGCCGCGCGACGAGGTCTCGCGGGCGATCGAGGAGCTGCTCGTCGGGACCGGCGAGCGCTCGGTCGGGCTCGACATGCGAGCAATCGACCCGGCGCATTTCCCGAACGTCGTGGGCGCGCTGCGCGAGGCCGGCGTCGACCCGTCGCGGGAGCTCGTCCCGGTCGCCCCGGCCGCGCACTACATGATGGGCGGAATCGTCACGGACCTCGACGGCCGCTCGACGGTGCCTGGGCTCTACGCCGTCGGAGAGGCGTCGTGCACCGGGCTGCACGGCGCCAACCGCCTCGCTTCGAACTCACTGAGCGAGTGCTTCGTCTTCGCCCGGCGCGCCGTCGTGCATGCCCTGGGCGCCGAGGCCGCTGCGCCGCAGGATCCGAGCGCCGCGGACATCGCCGAGCTGGCCGCGCATGAGCCCCCCACCGCCACGGCGCAGACGCGCGAAGCGCTGTGGCGGGACGCCGGGATCGTGCGCCGGCCGGAAGGGCTGAACAGGCTGAGCGAGGACCGCCACCCGCTGGCGCGGCTGATCGCCCGCTGCGCGCTCGCGCGGGAGGAGAGCCGGGGCGCACACCTGCGCGCCGACTTCCCGGAGCGCGAGCCGAGCCTCGATCACCGCCACGCGGTCGTCACGGGCGAGGACGGCCTCGAGTGGCAGACGTGGCACTGATCCAACTCGCCGCTCGCGTCGCACACACCTGAAGAACAGGCCTCCGGGCCCCGCGGTTCTTTAAAGATTCCGCAGGTGGTCTTTATCTCGATCCTTTTAGATCAAGAACGTGTTTGCGCACATGAAAGGAGATTCACCGAGGCGGAGTCTGAGAGAGACGGCGGGCGTGCTCCCAGGAGATATTTCGATCGAGAAAGAGGGACAGGAGCAGTAGCCATGTATCAGTTCAGTCGCGCCATCTATCGGGAGCTCGCTCCCCAGATCTCCGAGCCGGCATTCGGCTCCCCGGCCGCGAACCACGCGGCTGTGCTGCAAGCCTGCGAGGCGGTCGTGACGCGGATGGCGATCGATCGCCATTACTTCGCGCGGCCCGAGCGCACGCTGTTCTGCGACATCCGGGGCTACTTCCCGATGACGGCCCAGGCGCGCGTGCACCTCGTCGTCTCGCGCTACGTGGGCCTCGCGCAGCGCTTCCTCGCAGCTCACCCGAACGAGGGCTACACGGCGGTCAGCGGCGCGCCGCCGCGCTGTCGCGCGACGACCCGCAAGGGCTCGGCCTGCCAGCGCACGCCACTGGCGCGCAACGGCTACTGCCCCTCCCACCAGCACCTCGCCGACACCGAGGACCGCGAGCTGGCCGCTGCCTGAGCCCCGCCGGACGGGACGGCGCGAGCTGTCCTAGTCTGGCCCAATGCTCCTTGGGGTCGACGTCGGCGGAACGTTCACCGACGCCGTCCTCGTCGGCGCCGAGGGCGCCGTCCACACCGCGAAGGTCCCGTCGACCCCGAAGGGCCAGGCCGCCGGTGTGATGAGCGCCGTCGCTGCGGTGCTGGAGCGAGCCGGCGCCGAGCCCGAGGCCGTCGAGCGCTTCGCGCACGGCATGACGGTCGCCACGAACGCGCTGCTCGAGGGACGCACGGCGCGCACGGCGCTGCTCGCCACGGAGGGGTTCACCGATGTGATCGAGCTGGGCCGCCAGGCACGCCCGCACCTCTACCGGCTCTGCGAGGCGGCTCCCCCACCTCTGGTTCCCCAGGAGCTGCGCTTCGCGGCGCCCGAGCGGATCGGGCCGGAGGGGACGCTGCGCGAGCTCACGCGCGAGCGGGCCGAGAGCCTCTGCGCCGACGTCGCCTCGGCGGCGCCGCAGGCCGTGGCGGTGGCGCTGCTGCACTCCTACCGCGATCCCGGGCACGAGCGGCTGCTGGGCGAGCTGATCTCCGAGCTCTTGCCGGGGGCGGCCCTGTCGCTGTCCAGCGAGCTCGTCGGGACGTTCCGCGAGTACGAGCGAACTGCGACGACGGCGCTCGACGCTGCGCTCTCGCCGCCGCTCGATGCCTACCTGAGGATGCTGCTCGCGCAGGCCGCCGGCGCGGGCCTGGCCGAGCCGCAGGTGATGCAGTCCTCGGGCGGGCTGACCGAGGCGAGCCGAGCAGGCTCGCACGCAGCGCTGACGGTGCTCTCAGGCCCCGCCGGGGGCGTCGCCGGGGCGCTGCTGCTGGCCGAGCTCGCCGGCGAGCCGGACGTGGCGTGCTTCGACATGGGCGGGACCTCGTGCGACGTGTGCCTGATCGAGTCCGGTCGCGTGCCCGAGACGGCCGAGAGGGTGATCGCGGGGCGACCGGTCGCGCTTCCTGCGCTCGACATCCACACGGTCGGCGCCGGCGGCGGCTCGATCGCCTGGCGGGACTCCGGCGGCGCGCTGCGCGTCGGCCCGGCCTCCGCCGGGGCCGACCCGGGCCCTGCGTGCTACGGGCGCGGCGGCCGTCTGCCGACGGTCACCGACGCGAACCTGCTGCTCGGCCGGCTGCTCGCCGACGCGCCGCTGGCAGGCGAGCTGCGACTGGACACGGGCGCGGCCGCGAGTGCCGTCGGACGGCTCGCCAGCGAGCTCGGCCTCGAGACGCTGGCCTGTGCGGAGGGCATCGTGCGGGTCGCGGAGGCCGAGATGCTCGGGGCGCTGCGCGTGATGACGGTCGAGCGCGGCATCGACCCGCGCTCGTTCGCGCTGATGCCGTTCGGCGGCGCCGGGCCGCTGCACGCGGCCGCGCTGGCCGAGAGCCTCGGCATCTCGAAGGTCCTCTGTCCGCGCGCTTCCGGTGTGCTCTCGGCGCTCGGCCTGGCCGCCTCGGCACCGCGGCGCGACAGCGCCCGGACGGTGATGATGAGCGGCGAGGAGCTCGCGGGAGCGTCGCTTGAGCGACAGCGCGAACAGCTGCTCGCCGAGGCCGGCGCGGCACTCCGCGCGACACCGGTGCGCTCGCGAGTGCGCCACGAGCTGCGCTACCGAGGCCAGTCCTTCGAGCTGCCCGTCGACGAAGATCGCGACGGCGCGCACACGGGCACGGCGGGCGGACCGCTGTCGGCCGATCAGCTGCGAGCGTCATTCGACGCTGCTCACGAGGCCCGCTACGGATACCGCGACGAGGATGCCGCGATCGAGCTCGTCAACGTGCGGGCGTCGGCCTGGGGCGAGACGCCGTCGCTCGAGCCGCGGGCGAGTGCGGCCGGCGGCGCGACGCGCGAGCAGGGGCAGATCGTGTTCGCGGGCGAGCGGGTCGGGGCGAGCGTGATCCGCGGCGAGCCGCAGCCGGGCGAGCGGCTCGACGGCCCGGCCCTGTGCGCGCTCCCGGAGGCGACCCTGCTCGTGCCGCCGGGGTGGTCGGGCGAGGTCGACGCGCATGGCACGATCGCCCTGCACCGGGGGCCTAGGCCGTGAGCCTCGACCCGATCGAGCTGCAGGTGCTGAGCGGGGCGCTGCGCGCCGGCTGCGAGGAGATGGGCGTCGTCCTCGTCCGCTCGGCGCACTCGTCGAACATCAAGGAGCGCCGGGACGCCTCGACGGGCCTGTTCGACGCCGACGGGCAGATGGTGATGCAGGCCGAGCACATCCCGGTCCACCTCGGCGCGATGCCGGCCTCCGTGCGGGCCGTGCTGGGCGAGCGCCACGAGCCGGATGTCTCGTGGATCCTCAACGACCCGTTCGCCGGCGGGACGCACCTGCCGGACATCACGGTGATCACGCCCGTGTTCCACGAGCGCGAGCTGATCGGCTTCGCCGCGAGCCGCGCGCACCACGCGGATGTCGGTGGCCGCCGCCCCGGCTCGATGCCGGCCGACAGCGAGACGCTCGAGGAGGAGGGCGTCGTGATCTCGCCGCGTCCGCTCACGGAGGAGACGCTCGCGGCGCTCACGGCGGCGATGCGCCAGCCGCGCGAGCGCCGGGCGGACCTGCGCGCGCAGCTGGCGGCGAACC
>JAOPZS010000046.1 GCA_025963965.1 Solirubrobacterales bacterium | reverse complement strand
GTTCCGCTGCTTCTTCAGGACGCGGTTCGGTCGGTTTGAACTTCTTCAATTCGCCGAGCGGTTCGCCGGCGGGGCCGAACTTGAAGACGATGCTGTCTTCGGCGATGACCCCTTCTTTTTCGGCTTTTTTGGCCTTGCCTTCGGTGGTGCCGGCGACGTAGACGTCGCCGTGAGAGGGACCACCGGAGTTGTCGACCGCGAGGAACTCCGGTGAGAAGACTTTGAATTCCCTGACGAACTTCTCTTCGACCACTTGGCCTTCGCCGTTCCTCGTCGGTTCGAACTCCTCGACGCGGTTGCCCAATCGGTCGGCCACGTAGAGGTGACCGTTGGCGGTGTTGATGGCGACCGCCGAGGGCGAGACGAACTGCCCTTCCCCTTTGCCGGAGGTGCCGAAGGCGAAGCTGAAGACGTGGCCGCGCTGGGACAGGGCCACAGCGCTCGAGCTGGCGAGAAGCACGCCGGTGCACGCGACGAGCACGCCGAGAAGCAGCCCCCGCGCCACGCGGCTCAACTGTCGCTCGCCCCCACGTACTCCCTGATGGGACATCCCATTTCTCCCCGGCACATCCCCCCTCGGGAGAAAGTACCCAGTCGGCTTCTGGCTGAAACTGAAAGGCAGGCGCGCGTGGGGCCGGGTCGGCCCCACGCACACCCAGAGTGCAGCCCGGTGACGGACCGCGCCCTACCTAGCTACGAAATCGGTTCGAATTCGTATTTGCCTTTTTTGACGCCGTTCTTTTCGGCGGCGATCACGCTGCAGTTGCTGTCTGTGTACTTCGCGTGTTTGGCCTTCTGGCAGCGGCCCTGTTCGGGCGTCGCCGGGTTGTTGACCGTGTTGAGCTCGACGTTGTCCGGCAGGAACACGGTTTTGGTGCCTTTTTTCGCTTCGATCGGCGTGAACGTCTCGGTCGCCGTCTGGTTCTGAGCGGACGGGAGTTCGGAGCCGGGCAGCAGACTCGCTTCGGTGATCAGCGTGTCTTTCAGTCCGCCTTCGAATTTTTCGATTTCCTGTTTCCCGTTTTTGCCGACCAGCGTGACTTTACCTTCGGTGGCCATCACGTTGGTGGGCGTGCTTTTGCCGATCACAGATCCCTTGACTTTGACCGCGAGGCCTTCGCATTCGAATTCGGCCTCGGAACCGTTCGTTTTCTCACCGGTTTTGCCGATGAAGTCGACGCCCGCTTCGCCTTTGGCTTTGTTGATCCAGCCGACCGTCGTGTCGAGTGGCTTGGTCTGGATCGTGCCGGCGCTGACGTTCCCGCATTTTTTGCCTTCGGTCGCGCATTCGTGGAACGTGACCAGGACTTCGCCTTTCGTGGCACTCGTCAGCGTGCCGCTCGCGCTGCTCGTTTTGCATTCGATTTCCGGCAGACCTTCGGTGGACAGCTTCGAAAGGCCGCTAGAAGCGGTGAACGGCGCCGGGCCTTTGATCACTATTTTCGCTGCTGAGGCGCTTGCCACGGCCATCGCGAACATCACGACGAGAGCGACGGCCATCAGTGCAATGCGTTTCATCGATTCTCCTGCTCCTTTTCCCCTCCGGTTGAACGATCGCTGTCCGCCGGCCGCGTCATCGATGACGGGCTGCCGCAGCGATCGTGGATCGCCGCTGGTCCGCAGCGGCACCGGTAGTGCTCTTGAACCGGTGCGCGTGGTTCCCCCTGGCGCCCGGTCGGGAGCGGTGGCTGACGAGATGGGACTGCGAGGCCCGCAGCCGCCATGGGCCATCGACGCGGTTGGACCCGCGCAAACGTCCCTCCCCCTCATCAACCCTGACCACATGGTCGGCCCGAAAGTACCCCGCTGCGCTGCCGCTCAAACCGGAATGGCAGTTCCGCCGCCACGTAAGCGGGCGCTGGCGCCGAGGAGGAGCGTGCGCCTCGCCGGCTGCTCCGCCGGGCGTGCTCAGCGCGCCGGCATGCCCGCGAAAGCTATTTCAGCTTCAGCGCGTAGGTCTTACGCGCCTTGGACACGCACGAGTTGATCTTCTTCGTGTGGCCCTTGTTCTTCTTCTTGCAGGTGGCGACGGCTTTGACCTGCTTGCGAGCGGTCGCTTCGCATTTGACGCGCACCTTGTGCTTCTTGGCTTTCTTGCACTTCTTCAGGAGCTTGGCGAGTTCGGATTCGTTCGTCGCGCCTTTTTTGCCGATCTTCGGGCAGTGTTCGACCGTCACCTTGGTCGGACGTTCGATAAGCGCCCCGTTCTGCCCGCCGAACGTGGTCGGCACTTCGATCGGCTTTTCGCAAAGGTTGCCGAACCCGCTGAAGGCCGAGTGCGGCCCGCGCGGCAGGGACACTTCGAAGGTTTCGACGGGCGCGTCAGGCACGGTTTCGAAGGTCGAGCTCGTCACGCCGCCTTTGATGTTCGTCTTGCCGTCGAGAATCAGCTTGATGCCTTCGCCCTGCAGCACGAAGACGGCGTCCGGGAAGGATTCGTTGGCGTGCGAGACGAGATAGGCGGGCCCGGTCAGCGCAGATTTGAGCACCGGCGTGTGGGCGATCGCGGTGCCGATCACGGAGCCTTCCGGGCAACTGGCGGGGTTGGCGTTGAAGGTCTGCGACGGGCAGGCTTTCTGGATCGTCGTCAAGCGCGAGGGCACCGAGGCCGGGAAGACCAGCTTGGTCTTCTTGATGTTCGCCTGGCCTTTGCCCGAAGTGACCTTGATTTTCATGCCGGTGCCGTTGAGGCGGCTGAAGTCGGATTCGACGTTGACCGAGATCGTCGGTTTGAAGGGGAGGGATGCGCAGCCCGATGACTGGAACGGGGCCGGCCTCGCTGACGTTCCGCCTTCCCAGCCGGTCGTTTCGCCGGTCACGGATTTCGGATCGCAATTGGTCGGGTTGAACGTGAAGCCTGGACGATTGACGTTGACGACAAGCTTTTTGATCTGGGCCGGCACGCCGGTGCTGTGGGCGGGGTCGCCCGGCTTCGGTGCGAACTGCGGGATCGGGTTGCTCGTGATCGTTGCGGCTGCCGTGCTCGGGTCGACGGTGATCGTCGAGAGCACCGGGATCTTGCCGAGATCGAACGGGCCGACGTGAGTCGCATCGGTCACGGCCAGCAAGCCGAAGGGCGCGCCGTGGTAGGGACCCGTCAGGTAGACCTGGCCGGGAATCGCGGTCGGTTCGCCGCCAACGCCTGCGTAGGCTGTCGATTCGCCGATCTGGCTGCTCGCCGGGCATGCCGGTTCTGCCGCTTCGGCCACCGCGGTCGGGCACGGGGTCACCGAGGCGAGCATCGCTGCAGCGCCCGGGGGCTCGTGCACCGTCAGGGTTTTGAGCGCCTGGTTGCCGTCGTTGCGTTCGAGTACGACCGTGAAGGGCGTGAACGCGCCTCCCTGGGTGTTGCCGACACCCGCTTTGAAGCCGGGACCGAACGGAAGCGTCGCGCCGGTCGGGCATACGCCGCCTTCGTCGGCCGGGCCCGAGGTGATCGCGAAGCCCGGTTCGGAGTTGACGACGACCGGCGCGGATTCGGTCGAGGAGGACGCCGTGAAGGAGGCCCCCGCGCCGTAGGTTCCGCAGCGCGCGGGAGTGGCCTGCGTAGCGCGGTCGCCGTCGAACAGGTGCAGTTCGAGTTCCGAGAACGGCAGCGGCGGAGCGCCGGCGAATTTGGAGGTCAGCTGACCGGTCGCTTCGTTGATCGCGACTTCGCCTGCCAGCTTGACCTTCACGCCCGAGGTCGCTTCTTCGGCCGTCAGGTAGAGCACGAGCGGCGACGTGAACGGCGCCGTGTCGACCTTTGCGAGGTAGACCGAACCGTGCAGTTCGCCTTCCAGCAGCGGCGTGTTGATTCGCACCGTGCCGACCTTGGCGGCCTCCGGGCAGCTCGCGGCGTCGGGCGAGAATTTGTTGTTTTCGAGCTGCTGAGCGAGGGTTTCGCCGAGGCCGTTGAAGCCGAGACCAGACGCCGCGCATGAGACGAGCCCGTTCGCCGCGCCGCCCGCAGCGGTCATCCCGGCCGGCAGCTGCAGGGTCGTGTCCCTGATCGCCGCCTCAGCCAGTTCGGTGCCTGACAGCGTCGAGCTCTGCGGCACCTTGATCTTTACGTTCAGCCCCGTTGGGGTACTCGACGCCGTTTTATCGGGCGTGACTTCGATAATCGGCTGGAACGGCAACAGGCTGCAGCCGGTGAAGGGCGAGGCGAACGTGTAGGCGCCCGAGAGCAGATCGGTGTGGAGCGGTTCTTCTTCTTTCAGCCCGGTGGTCGGCCAAGATTCGCCGGTTACGGTCGAGACCGGCGCGCCGCCGCAGGTCGTCGGCATCGTCAGGAAGGAGCCCGGTTTCGTTTCGTTCGCCGGTTCGCATGGAGGCACCACTTCCAGGCCTTCGACGAAGTACCCGCCGCCGAGGCATGGCCAGCCGCGCTCGCTGTCGTGGCGCGGATCGCCCGGGACGCCCCAGAAGATCACCTGGCTGTTGAGCACGTTGGCGGCCTCGGTGGCGTAGTGGACGCTGACTTCGACACCGTAGTCGCTGCCCGTACGCACTTTTGTCGTCAGCACCACCGGAACGCTGTGGATCTCGAAGCCAAACCGCGCAGGTTCGCCCGGGTCCGGGACGAGGTTGAAGATCGGCACGGGCTGGGTGAGGTCGCCCTGGCCCCCGGGGATCAGCACGGTGACGGAGCCAACCCCGATCGCGGTGTCGGGTTCGCACAGGTTCAAGCCACCTGTCAGGAACGTGTTGAAGTTCGCGCCCGAGCACTGCGGACGGTGTGCGACGTTCCCGATCAGGCCCGGCGGCAGGATGAAGTTGAGGTTCTTGGTCAGCGCGGGCGAGGAGTAGCGTTTTTCTTCGCGCCCGGAGCCGAACGATTTCGCCGTGAACAAGGTCTTGTTGACGTTGAACGTCGTCGACAGCTGGAACGGATGGGAGCCGGCTTGTGTATCGAGCGTCCCGTCGGCATTTTCGGGGCGCAGTTCATAGTTTTCGACCCCGAACGGCACGGGAGTCGCGCTCGTGGTGATCGATCGCGCCGCCGACGTGGTCGCGACGCCGCCTCCTTCGATCGTGACTTCGTTGGTCAGCGTCGTTCCGGCGGGCGCCGTGACCTTCACGAGGACTTTCAGCCGCAGCGATTCGGTCGGCAGGATCTTTGCTTTGACCGGGCAGCTGATCGTGTTTTCGGTGTTCGTGCATGCCAGCACGATCGTCGGATGGTTCGGTTCTTTGCCCACCTGCTCACCGGCTTCACCTTCGATCGCCGTCGCGGCAGAGACGACTTCCACGCCGGCCGGGAGCTTGTCCTTGAAGGTGATCGCGTTGGCCGTCGCGTCGATTGGCGCGTACCCCGCATTGACCGCGTTGATCACGATCGCGGCTTCTTCGCCCTGTTTGAGAGCCGTCGGCGCGAAGCTCTGGTTGACCAGCCACCAGGACGAGGCTGCCGAGGCACTCGCCGCGCCGCCCGCGAGGGCGAGCAGCGCTGCGAGCACGACGATCGCACCGAAGGCACGGGCTCGCATGAACGTGCGCGCGCTCATGGCCGGTGCCCCGCGGTGTGGAAGGCGGTCTTCTTGGCTTTCTTCTTCGACCCGTATTTCTTGCGTGCGCTGACTTCACAGGCGTGACGCTTGTGCTTGCTCTTGAGCTTGTGGCATGCCTTGAGCGCTTTCGAGAGCTTCTGCGCGCGGGTCAGCACTTTCGGTTTCGGTTTGGGTGCTTCTTCGACCTTGCTGCTCAGCACTTCGTGCTGGGCGCTGGTGTTGCCCCCGGACGACGGGCCTTCGCTGGATACCGAACCCGATCCGGACGTTCCGCCGCTGCCCGGTCGGCATTCGCTGGTGCTCGCGCATGCCGGCGGCGTGCCTTCGGGAGGCGGCAGGCAGGCCGGGCGTCCCGACACGCCGCAGACGATCGCGTCGTAGACGTCGTAGCTGGAGTCCACGTCGTTGCCGACGAGCTGCGCCGAGGTCATGAAGAAGGCGTCGTCGCCCGTTTCACTCGCGTCCAGGAAGGCTGATTCCTTGGGCGAGGTGCCGGAGGAGATCAACGAGACGCATCCCGAGCCGGCATCCACGAACGTCGGGGTCGCTTCGGTGCAGTTCGCTCCCAGCGGCTCGTACTGGTAGACGTCCTCTTTGCCGTTCTTGTCCTGTGGCACGAGGCCTTCGGCGCTGTTGAAGTAGAGACGGCCCTGGTCTGAGAGGTAGCGCGACTGGTAGTAGGCGTTGTTGAGCGAGAGCTTCGTGTAGGCCGGCACGTTGGCGGAGAGCCAGCGCTTGGTCCACTCAAGCGGGCGGTCTACGAGCAGGCCGATGCCTTCCCCCGAGAATTCTTTGTCGAACACGCCTTCCGGACGCGCGCCGGTCGGGTTGCAGGACGCACAGCGCACTTTGTCCGCGGTGGCGTCGTAGATGTAGACCTCCTCGGCACCGCGATTGCTGATCTTGTTGCGCGTGTTGTAGCCGGTGAGGTTACGGTCGGACATGAACGAGGCCCAACGGCCGTTGGGAGACACACGCGCGGTGAGGCTCAGCCTGATCGACGGCGACCAGTCGAATTCGTCTTCGCTGGAGAGCCGTGTGATCGGCTTCGGCGGGGCCCACGCTTTCGTCCCTTCGTCGAAGCGGCTGACGTACAGCGTGCAGACACCGCCCGTCGTCAATGCTTCGGGGTCTTCGCCGCTTTCTTTGGCGAGGCCGGCTTCCCCGTGTCGACAGTTACCGGAGGTGCCGCCGCCCATCCCGCCGTTCGCCACGTAGTAGATCGCGTGCCCGTCTTCGCTCTCGCCGATCGTCACGCCCTGCACGTTCGCGGTTTCGCCGGCTTTCGGTTCGGGCGTCAGATCGGTCAGGTGGCATCCGCTTTCGGTCACCTGGCAGGCATAGAGATCCGGACGTTCGGCGTTGGCGCCCGCGCCCGCGACGAGACGCTGCGGGTCGGTGAAGAAGATGATCGAGCCGTCGGCACTGGCGTCCTGGAAGACCGGCTTTTCGCACTGCGTCGGGACGTTCGTGCACACGCCCGGCGCCTGCGCGACGCCTTCGCCGGCATCGATCTGGATCGTCTTGCCGTTCGCCCCGACGCTCATGTCACGCATGTACAGATGACTGGGGTTGGTACCTGCCGTGAAGACGTAGCGCGTCCCGTCCGTGGAAATCGAGTGGCGGAGCACGTTGGAGTTGCCGAGAGCGAAGCCGAGCGCCGCGGCCGGCGCCGGTGTTTCGTCCGGGAGCAGGTTGACGATTTTGAACTGGCCGCCGGCCCACTCGTAGAGGTTCGTTCCCGGAGTCGCCGGGGAAGTAAGGGGGACCGTCGAGGACACGACGAGGTGGCTCATGTCGGGCGTGCCCGCGACGAAGGCGACCTTGCTCCCGAATTCCGTGCCGGCCGGCACGTCGGCGGTTGTGGCGATCGGTTCGTAGCATCCTTCGCCCGGGCAGCTTGCGCTGTGTCGCAGGTACGGCGTCCGTTCGCTCGCAGCAGCGGAAAGCTTCGGGTGTTCGAACTGGCCGCTGCCAAATGGTTCTACGAGCGCCGCGGAGAGGTCCGTGGAGAACCACTTGTACTCTGGGGCACTCCCGGGGGCGACGCCTTCGGCTTCGTTGTGTGGCGTGTCGATGTCGCGCGTCGACCAGGTGCCCGTGCCGCGCGTGGAGACCAGTTGGGTGACTTCGGGACCGCGAGCCCCTTCCGGTTCTTCGCCTTCGCTGCCGGTGAGAGCCCCCTCGGTGACGTAGGTCAGGGCGCTACCGTCGGCGGCAGCCTCGACGAGCCCGCCTTCCCCGTTGAGGCCCTGGATCGCGGCGCCGTTCTTCTTCGGCGGCGAGACGAGCTCGTACTGGCGCCCGTCCGGCAGCTGTTGACCGACCGCTTCGGCCTGGGTTTTGAAGGTGAGTTCGCCGCCTGCGGCTTCGGCGATGTTCTCTGTCCCGTTGGCATGGTTGATCGCGTACACGCGGTAGTGGTAGACGGTGCCTGGCGCGAGATCGCCGACATGGGCTTCGGTGAGTTTGGCTTCGACATCGCCGAACGCCGAGCCGATCGAGGCGGGCGTGGCGGGGACCTGGACACAGGGGCTGGCGCAGGTCGCCGAGGCGACGGGGACCGGTCCGGTGCTGTAACGGAAGGCGTATTCGGTCGCACTCCCGTGCGGGTCGATCAGCGCCGTCAGCGTGACGGACGTCGAGGTCGCTTCGGCGGCCGCGAGTTCGTCGATGAGGGGCGGACCTGGCGGTTCGGGGATGAACACGGCGACCCGCCCCGAGCCCGCGTCGGCGACGAACAGCGTTTCCGATTTGCGGTCGACGAACAGCCCGGTACCGGCGACGAGATGTCCGCTGCCGACCGTCTGCACCGGTTCGGTGCCCGAGTCGAACTCGGTGACGGTCGTGCCGTGGTCGAGGTAGACGTTGCCGGTCACGGGTTCGGCCGACAGCCCTGTCGTGTTCGCCGTGTCGAGTGCTTCGACGAGCGGGATGCCCACGAATTCTTCGCCTTCGGCAAGGACCTTCTCCTTGCCGACGACGGTCGGTGCGTCGCCGCCTTCCAGTTCGTGAGCGACGTAGAAGCCACCTTCGCCGGGAGCCACCGGGTCGACGGCGAGGCCCGTGCGCTGTTCCCCGGTCGCTTCCGATTCGACAAATTTGGTGGGTTTGTTTTTGGCTTCGCCGGCGAAGCCGTAGAAGTATTCTTCGTTGTAGATCCACACTTCGCCGTGCGGCCCGACGGTCACCCCGTGCGGTTCTTCGAATTTTTCGCCTTTCCAGGCCTTGATCTGCCCGAGCAGGTCGCCGGTCGGCGAGAACTTGTCGAACTGGGCGTATTCGGTTTCGATTTCTTTGCCGCCGACTTCTTCTTCGAAAGGCGTCACGGCTTCGACGTAGAGGTCGCCCTGGTTCGGGCCGCCCGAGTTGTCGATCGCGATCGTGCGCGCACCGTGGAGCTCGCCTTTCGCCTTGCCCGCGAGGCCGGCTCTGCATTCGCTCGTGCAGATCTCGAATTCCTTTTTGCCGTCCTTCACCCCGTAGCCCCAGGCGGAGACGAATTCGTGGGCAGCGTTGAAGCGCTCAACCCGGTTGTTGCCGCTGTCCACGACGTAGACGTCGCCGCTCGCTTCGTTGACGGCGACGCCGCTCGGTTCTTTGAGCTGCCCGTCGCCGCTCCCGGGAGAGCCGAAGCTCTGCGCTTCGCTGAATTCGTGGCCGCGTTGCCTGAGCGCGGACGCGGAGGAGGCCGCGACGAGCAGGAGGCAGATACAGCCCAGCATCGCGCACAGCAGGACACGCGCCGTAAAGGCACGTCCCTCCCTGTGCGACCCGATGGTCCCCTCTGCTTCCCTCATTCCCGATCCCTCTCCGATCCGTCCCCTGTCCTTGGAAAGTCTATTGGGCCGAGTTGCCTTGTCAAGCAAGAACCGGTGGGGTGCCTACACATCTACCCACGCGAGCGGCCAGAACGGACCGGCTCAACCAATGGTCGAGTGTTGGGAGGCCCGGCCTGGGCTCGATCGCGCTCGGCCAACCGCGACGCCGGGCCGTTAACGACGTGTGGGGCCCGAGGGCCCCACACGCTTTCTTCAACTTCTTGACTGACCGCTCACATCGTGAGCGTGGTCAGGCTGCGACAGGTCGACTAGTTGACCTCGAGGGCTTCGCCCTTGTTTTCGGCGACGCCTTCCTGACCGGACGGCAGGCCGCCTTCGGGCTGCCACGTGGTGCCTGTTTCCGGACCGTTCAGTTCGGTGAGCAGGACACCAACCGGTTCTTCGAATTTCGTTCCAGTGAATTCGAAGCCGGGCTGGTTGGTCAGCGGTTTGTAACCGGGTTTCAATTCCCCAAGCCAGTTGGCGACCGAGAAGGTCGACGTGGATGCCTTGGAGATGGCACCGAAAGGCGCCAGCGAACCGATGACTGCACCGTGGACGCGCACTTTGGCGAGACCTTCACATTCGAAGGTCGCCAGGTAACCGCTGCCCGGTGCAGCTTCGCTCGTCAGGGACTCACCGGCGCTGTTTTTGGCTGACGTCAGGTAGCCAAGCGAGCCGGCGAGTTTGTTGGTTTCAATCGTTTCCTTTTTGCCACCTTCAGTTTTGCAGGGGGCGCCAAGCGATTTGCACTTCTTGAACGTGCTGGTGACGTTGAACACGCCGGAAGGCGCCGAGACCGAGCCGGCGTCCTTGAAGGACGCGCATTCGACCTTGATGTCACCTTTTTCTGGGATCACGTTGTGCAGGATGGCCGTTGCACCCTTGCCCTTGAACCCCTTGCCTTTGCCGATGCCGGCTACCAGGTTGTAGCTGCCGGTACCGGGCGCCGCGACGCTGCACAGCTTGTCGCTGAATTCGCCCGTGCCTTTGACGGCAGCCTTCTGGCAGAATTTCCAAACGGGTTTGGAAGCCGATGCGCTGGCAGCGGTCATCGCGGCAAACGCGAAGACGGCAACCAGTGCAAGCCCCAGAATCCTCTTGCTCTTCATTGGTGAACTGCTCCTTTTCCCTCTTGATTAGATCGACCGACTTGGATCTAGCCCCTCAGAAAGACGAGGCTGCCCCCGAAGCCTGTCGCGACCGCATCCCTGATCCTCAGTTCAACGGTGGTGCTCCCGACCTTGGCAGAAAACATCTCGTGCGTCAAGGTCAAGCCTTGTGGGCGGTGGCGGGCGATGCCACGTTCGGTCCCCTCACAGGGAGCGCACGCGTTGCCGCGCGTCCGGGCCTCCAGTCCCCTCTCCACCCCTGACCTCATGTCGCGGCGACCGTACCACACCCGCGCGGCAGCCGTCAACCGCTAGGAGCGCCTGCAAACGTACGTATTTCCTGGCTGACTGACCAGACAGAGACGACGCCAACGGAGCAAATTCGGCCGTATTCCGGGAACTCCCGCAGGCGTGGTGGCCGCGAGTCGAAGTGTTGGAACTTCCCATGATGCGCACACCTCGACCTTAGGCTGAGCGTGAATCCTGCCCCGTCTGCAAAACATCCTCAGCCGGGGCAGAGTGCGCTTGGGGTTGACGTTGCGGAGGCGCTTTCAGCGGAGCGGTTCAACGCCAGCCACATGCGGTAGACGGAGCTGACGCGCGAGAGGTCGGCGCTCGCCAAGCCGACCGGAAATGCCGGATCGTCGCGGAACTCGTACTGCAGGATCGCGCCGACGCGCGGGTCTGAGCGCCACGCCAGAGCCTGTGCGGCCAGCGCTCGGCATGCGTCTCGTTCTTCGCCGGCGCCGTCCGTGCGGGGACGGCCCGGGTTCGGCGCTCCGGACCCCGCCTCCGTGACCCACAGGCGGGCCGGCGCCGCGCAGCCCCGCGCGTCGAGCGCAGTCTCGAGCGCCGCGACGGGGTCTGGGGGCGGTGTGCGCCTGCCTCGAGCGGCGTAGGCGTGGACCGCCCACGTGTCGCTCAGACAGACGACGTCTGCGGGCAGCGCCCCCACGAACTGCTCGATGCTCAGGCGGTGCGACGAGCCGCTCGAGTAGCCGCCGAGCTCCCCCAACAGCATCCTTGCGCCCGGCGCCACCGCCTTCAGCTCTGAGCTCATCGCCCGCGCGAGCTGCGCGTACACAGCCGTGGCCGCCGGCGCTCCGTCCGGGCCACAGGCTTCGCGCTGCGGGCTCAAAAAGCGGGGGTCATTCGGCTCGTTCCACGGGCTCCACCATGCAAGCGCCACCCCCTCCTTCCGGCCGAGTGCGACCAGCGCCGCGATCAACGCGCGGTAGCCGGCGAGCGCCCCCGGCGCGATCGGCCGGGCGGTAGACGCGACAGCTGCCTGTTCACAGCCGTGCGGCGGCAGCGCCGCCCAGGCCGGCGCGCCGAGGATGTCGAGCACGACTTCGAAGGCGGGACGGCCTTCGGCGCGCGCGGCGCTCTGCTGCGTCGCGATCGCGGCGAGCTCGTCGGCGATGCCGACGTAGGCGCCGCACGGACCGACGTCCCGCGCGCAGCCGGTTGCCGGCGCAGACAGAGCCGGAGGGTTCTGCGGCGAGGGCTGCAGAACCGCCCAGTCGACGAGCAGCCGGACGTAGCGGGGGTGCAGCGCCGTCAGCTCTCGCCGTGCGTGGATGAACGGCGCGGCCGCCGCCGGGGCGGCCGCAGCGGGATTCCAGAGGAGGTTGGCGTTTCCCTCGGTGATGCCGAACGCGGGCCCCCGGATCACGGGGGGAGCGGGCGGAGGCGCGCGCTTGGCCGACGAGACCGTGGGCCGGTGCGAGGCGCCCCCGCAGCCGACGACGGCCGCGCCCGCCAGGGCGACTAGCGCCAGAGCTGCCGCCCCCCGGCGCAGGCGAGGCCCACCCGCGCGAACTGCGAAAGCGATCCTGGGCGCCCGCGGGCGCGCAGGCCTCAGACTGCTGAGACCTGCTCCTCCTCGGCTACGCGGAAGGAGGAGCCGCAGCCGCATGCGGCCACGACGTTGGGGTTGTTGACCTTGAAGCCCGCTCCCTGCAGGCTCTCCTCGTAGTCGATCGTCGAGCCGCGCACGAACTGCAGGCTCTCCTGGTCGACCAGGAGCTTCAGGCCGTGGCTCTCGAACACGACATCGCTGTCGCGCTGCTCGTCGAATGCGAGCTGGTACTGAAAGCCCGAGCAGCCGCCGCCGCGAACGCCGACGCGAAGACCGGCGAGCGTGACGTCGGCCTGCTGGCCGGAGAGGAACTCGTGGACCTTCTCTGCGCCCTTGTCGGTGATCTCGATCATCGTTTTGCTCCCATGGACGGCTCCAAGACTTTCCAAAGTATAGCGCCGCGCCGAGGCGGCGCGCGGGGCCTGGTCGCCGCCGCATTGAGGCACGCCAGCTCGCGTGGAGCGATCTTCTACGCTAGGGGAGAGGTGCCCTCCCCCGAGGAAATCAAGCAGCGCATCGAGGCGGCCCTGCCGGGCAGCGAGGCGGAGGTCCAGGACACGACCGGGACCGGCGACCACTTCCAGGCGACGGTCACATCGGCGACGTTCGCCGGCCTCAGCCGGATCGAGCAGCACCGGCTCGTCTACGGAGCCCTGGAAGCGGACATCGGCGGCGCGATCCACGCGCTGGCGCTGAAGACGCACGTCCCCACCAAGATCGAGACCCCCTGAGCCAGGAGCATCAAATGTCAAGCAGCCAGTTCGACCCGATTCCGATGGCCGGCCCCGCACCGGCCGAGCCGGCCCCGAGCAGCGAGGCGAGCCCGATCCGCAGCGCGATCGAGGAGGCGATCTCCGAGCACGACGTGATCCTTTTCATGAAGGGCACGCCTGAGGCACCCGCGTGCGGGTTCTCTGCGCGGACGGTTGCGATGCTGCAGTCGCTCGAGGTGCCGTTCGCCGCCGTCGACATCCTGCCCGACGTGCGGATTCGCCAGGAGCTCTCGGCGATCTCCAACTGGCCGACGATCCCGCAGCTGTTCAGCAAGGGCGAGCTGATCGGCGGCTGCGACATCGTCACCGAGATGTACGAGTCAGGGGAGCTCGAGGAGGCGTTGCGGTAGCGTCTCGCGCCGCATGGCTCCAGTAGCGGTCGCGACCGACTCCACGCACTACCTGCCCCGGGCCCTCGCCGACGAGCGGGGCGTCCATCAAGTCAGCCTCTACGTGGGCTGGGCCGGTAAGCCCGAGCGCGAGCTGGACATGGACGGCTTCGACGCGTTCTACGACCGGCTGCGCACCGACCCGGAACTGCCGAGCACCTCCCAGCCCTCGATCGGCGACTTCCTCGCCGTCTGGGAGCCGCTGCTCGAGGACGGCAGGGATGTCGTCTCGATCCACCTGGCGGGCGGCATCTCCGGAACGGCCGAGGCGGCAAGGCAGGCGCACGCGCTGCTCGCCGAGCGCGGCCTCGGCGAGCGCGTGGCGGTGATCGACGGGGAAACCGGCTGCGGCGGAGCGGGCATGCTCGTGCTCGCCGCCTGCGCGGCGGCCGAGGCCGGCGGCGACAAGGACGCCGTGGTCGCGCGAGTCCGCGAGACGCGCGAGAAGCTGCGGATCTGGTTCTGCCTGGACACGCTCGAGTACCTGCGCCGTGGCGGGCGGATCGGCAAGGCCCAGGCCTGGCTCGGCGGCACGCTGAGGATCAAGCCGATCCTCTCGCTCGAGTTCGAAATCATCCCCGTCGAGCGCGTCCGAACGGCCGGCCGGGCATTCGAGCGAATGGTCCGCTACGCCGAGGAGCTGCGCGACGCCGGCTCAGACGGCTGGGTCGTGCAGCACATCCAGGCACCGGAGCAGGCCGAGCGGCTGATCGCGCGCTGCCGCGAGATCTTCGACTCAGAACCCGTCTTCACCTCCGAGGTGGGTCCGGTCATAGGTACGTATACGGGCCCCGGGCTGATCGGGGTGGGCGCCGTGCCGCGCTCGCTGCTGAGCTGACGCCCCGCCCCGGCTAGGAGATCGACAGCGCTTCGCCCTTGACGGCGAGGCCGTGCTCCAGCCCTCCACGCAGGCCACCCGGAGGGACCCATTCGAAGCCCGATTCCACGCTGTTGTATTCGCTCTGCAGCGTCCCCACGAACCGTTCTTCGAATTCGGGCGGGTTGGTCGGCTCGTTGGGTTCTTCGACGTATTGGCCGGTGCTGTAGTCCAGCAGGAATTCCTTGCCGACTGCTCCGGTCGTCGCGATTTCGCCGATGAACGCGCCGAAGGAGCGGAACCCGACGACTTCTCCGGGATTGAATTCGCAGCCGAACATGACGACATAGCCGGTCCCGGGACTCACTTCGTTTGACAGCGACACCCCGGCCATGCCTTTCACCTTGTTCAGCCAGCCCAGTTCGCCGCTGAGCGTTTCGGTGTGGACCGTTCCCTTCGGGGAGCCTTCGCTCTTGCAGGGCGCGCCGAGCATCGTGCACTTCGAGTACGTGATCACGACCCCTTTCACGCCGCTGGGCGCGACCGGATGGCCGGTGAGCGCGCTCTTGGCGCATTCCAGGTGCAGTTCGGCTTTGCCCGGGATCACGATCAGGATCTGCCTCCCGGAGCCGCCCTTGCCCTTGAACGCCTTGCCCTTGCCGACGCCGGCGAAAAGTTCGTAGGACCCTTTCCCGGGTTCGCTGGCGAGCGAGCAGCTCTTGTCGCTATAGCTCCCGGTGTTCTTCGGGGTCGCCTTCGCGCAGTAGTGCCAGGCCGGCGGCGCCGCGGAGGCGACCGCGGCCGATGAGAACCCGCACAGCGACACCGCCGCAGCTGCGACAGCCAGCAACCCCGCTCGTCTCATCCTGTCCCCCTTCTCGACTCCGGAACCCTCGTGGCCAGCCTACTCGCGATGGGCCGGCGCGTGTCCAGGCCGGCCGGGCGGATGAGCTCGGTTGCGGCCGGGCCGCCGTCCGTCCCTACCCTTTGCCGTGCGTGGGCGCTTCGCCACTCTTGCCGTGAGACGCCTTTTCTTCGCCGCCCGTACCGGGGACAGGTTCGGGGGTGGTTGCCACCGGAGCTTCTTCCTTGCCGGCATGCCCTGGGGCTTCCGAGCTCTTGCCGTGTTCTTCGGTCTTGGCGGCGGGCGCTTCCCCAGGCTTCGGTGCGGGTTCTTCCTTCTTGATCTTGACTTCTTCGTGCTTGACGACCTGCGTTTCTTCGCTCTTGCCTTTGGTGGTCTGTTCTTCGTTGCCCGTGCCCGACCCGCTGCCCGGCGACGTCCTGCGTTCGCTCCCGGAAATGACGCGCTGGTCTTCCGTCCCGCTCGAATCCCCATGCCGGGGTGCGGCAACGGGGAGCGCGTGCAGCCTGGCGACGTGACGGTGCGCGAGCGCCCCGGCCGGATGGGAGGGCGCGGAGCGGAGCGCATGCGAGGCGGAGGAGAAGACGGCCGTTCCGGTCGTGGTCGTCCCAGAGCCGCTCGCGTGAGCCGACGACGCGGAGGCATGCGAGGCGCCTGCGGAATGAGTACCTGTGGGCCCTAGAGCCGATCCGGTCGCGGCGGCGCCGCCGCCGACTACAGCCGCGACGGCCACTACCTTCGCAGCGGAGGCGACCGCGCCGACGCTCGCCGAGAGCCACGTGACGATCCGCTCCGGGATGCCGCAGACGAACGACCAAAGGGCCAGCGGGCGGCGCCCGGCGTAGTTGACGCAGAACGCCCTGACGACGTCGGGGTCCAGCCTCGTTCCGGACTCCATGTGGAGGATGTCGATCGCCCTCTTGTGCGGGCTTGCCAACCGGTAAGGGCGTGCCGAGGTGATCGCGTCGAACGTGTCGGCGACGGCGATGATGCGGGCGCCGAGCGGGATCGCCTCACCGGCGAGCCCGTCCGGGTAGCCGCTCCCGTCCAGTCGCTCGTGATGGTGGCGGATGATCGACGCGAGCTCCGGATCGTGCAGGACCGAGACCATCTCGGCCCCCTCAGCGGGATGCAGCTTGATGATGCGGTACTCCTCATCACTCAGACGGCCGGCTTTGTGGAGGATCACCTTGGGCGTCTTCGTCTTGCCGACGTCATGCAGGGCCGCGGCCACGCGAATCCGCGCGACCTCCTCACGAGGCAGCTTCATACGCTGGGCGATCATCCAGGCGTGACGGGCGACGCGGCGAGAGTGCCCGTGAAGGTAGGGGTCGCGCGTCTCCATGGCGGAAACGAGGTGCTCCAGCAGCTGCTTTTGCTCCCGAGACGTCGAGGCGCTCCCCTCGTCGACGAGGTTCGCCGCGCTGGCGAGGCGCCGCTGCTTCCTGAGCCGGTGGATGTAGCCCCACACCATCAGCTCGTTGAACAGGAGGTCTTCCGAGCCGGACTGTTTCTCCCAGATCAGCTGTCCGAGGTAGCTGGCAAGCAACGACAGCGCCATGCCGAGGCCGAGCGCGAGCGGCGTCGACGTCACCGTTGCCGACGCGCGCAGCCACCACACGGCAACGACCGGGCAGCCGGCGACGAGCAGCGTGGCAACCGCGACCGAACACCACTGTCTGACCGCTGGGGTCAGTTCGCCGCCGCCGGCACCATGCTCGCGAGTAGCCATCGGCATTGGCATCGCGTCCGATCGCGGCGGGGGTTAGCCCGGGCTTGGGTGGTGGCCACATGTCAAAGTCCGTATGCGGACCGATTCGGTTATGCGGAGTCCTAGGGGGCCTGGCGCCAGCCCTGGGAGCGCGAACGCGGGCTCAACGCGTCCCCCACCGGGGACTGCTCAGTCGCGGCGGCGACGGCGCAGGAGGCGCACGCCGATCAGCAAACCGACGACGGCCGCTCCGGCCGTTATTTCCGGACGATGGCGCTCGACATGACCGCGCCAGTCGGTGATGCGCGTGACCTCGCCGCGCAGCCGCTCGACCGACACCGCCAGCTCCTGGCGGTTGGCCTCGATCGAGTTGCGGATCTCCATAGGTGTGCGATGTGCCATCTAGACCTCTCCTCCGGGTGCGGCGACGGGCTCGGAGGCAGCTGCCGGCGGCGCCGGCGCGCTGACGGTCGCCTTGATCTTCTGTGCCTCCTCGATCGCCATCGTCGGCATCGGCGGGGCGCTTCGTTTGACGACTTTCGCGGCGATCAGGCCGGCGATCACGCCGAGCACGACGAGGATCGCCGCCATTGCGAAGAAGCCCCAGAAGTAGGCGAAATCGGGGACGGGCAGGTAGAAGTACAAAAGCCACGCGCAGCCCATCAGCACGAAGATCAGGGCGAACAGGAGGAACACACCGGCGGCTACGCCGACGACGGCGCCCTTCGCGAGCTTCGTGGCCTTCTCGGAGACCTCGGCCTTGGCGAGCTCGATCTCCTCGCGGACGAGCACGCTTGCGCGCTCGGAGACGTCGGCGATCGCCGAGGCGATGTTCTGCGGCATCTCGCCACCGGGTTTCGGCGCGGTGCTCACTCGGGCGGGTCCTCGTCGAAGATGCGCCGCCAGACGATCGCGGACATGCGCGTCGCGGCGATCGAGGCGAGTGCTCCGAACCCGGCGAGCAGCCCCGACCAGACGAGCCTCTTGACCATGTCGTTATCCATGCCGCGTGAGTCTATTGCCCGGTGGCGTCGCGTTCGAAAACGCCGCCGCTCGGCGGGAGCGTCTCACCCCAGCCGCTCCTGCTCGCCCGCCCTGCTCTCCAGGCCGCCGCAGACCGTCTCGACGACGAGCCACTTGGCCCGCTTGAAGTCCTCCGGACCCTGCGGCAGCAGCTCGAAGATCCAGCCGGTCAGCAGCTGCTCGATCGCGCCGTAGAAGGCCATCGCCGCGAAGCGCGCGTCGATCTCCGACTTGAAGAGCCCGGCCGCCTGGGCCTCGGAGATCATCCCCCCGATCAGGTCGTAGGCCTCGCGGATGGTCGCGATGTGGGTGTTGCCGAACGAGTTCGCCGCCCGCGTGACCTCGACGATGATCACCTTCATCAAATCCGGATCGTGCTGGTAGGAGTCGACGATGAACGACGCGATCGCTTCGAGCTTGTCTCGCACCGGCATCTGCTCGCCGTCGACCTGGCGGATCAGCTCGAGCATCACGTTCCAGCGCTCGAGGAACAGCGTGTCGAGCACCTCGTCCTTGGAGGCGAAGTAGTGGTAGACGAGCCCGTAGGCCACTCCGGCCTCGTCGGCGATGTCCGACACGCGGCAGGCGTGGAAGCCCTGACGCGCGAACACGCGCACCGCCGCGTCGAGGATCAGCCTTCGCTTGTCGGCGGCCGACTTCGTCCGCTGCGTCTCCACGCGCCCGGAGCTCATGCGTGCTGCCCGCCTGCCGTCACGGGGTGCTCCTGCGGCCACTCGTAGGACTCAGGGCGGCGGTTGGCGAGCGACGGCAGGCTCGCGCGGATCTCCAGCTGGCGCTCGAGGTCGAGCTCGGCGAGGATCGCCCCCTCGCCGTCGGCGGCCTGCGCGAGCACGATCCCCCAGGGGTCGACGATCATCGAGCGCCCGCCGGAGTGCTGACCGCCGGGATGCGCCCCGACCTGGTTGGCGGCGATCACGAACGCCTGGTCCTCGATCGCGCGGGCGCGCACGAGCGTCTCCCAGTGGTCACGTGTCGTCGCCAGCGTGAAGGCGGCGGGGATCGTCATGATCCGAGCGCCGCGCACGGCGAGGATCCGGTACAGCTCCGGGAAGCGCAGGTCGTAGCAGACAGACAGCCCCAGCTCGACGCCGCCGGCCGTCCGCGAGAGCACGATCTCCTCGCCCGGCTGCTCGATCTCCGACTCGCGATAGACGCGCCCGGCGACTTCCACGTCGAACATGTGGATCTTGCGATAGACGGCCATGACCTCGCCGTCCGGGCCGACGTGGACGGAGGTGTTGGCGAGCTTCTCCTGCCCGGGCACCGACTCGAGGATCGAGCCGGCGAGGAGATCGACACCGAGCTCACGCGCCGTCCGGCGAGCCCAAGCGACGGCCGCTCCATCGAGCGTCTGGGCGGAGGCGCGCAGCTCCTGCTCGGAGCCCATCGCCGTCCACTTCTCGGGGAGTACGATCAGCTCTGCCCCCTGCGCGGCGGCCGCGCGGGTGAGACGGTCGGCCGTCGCGAGGTTGTCCGCCTGATCGGCGGTGGAGTTGAGCTGTACTGCAGCGACCTTCAAAGAAGCTCCCCTGCGCGGGGCGCCGCCAGAGCTGCGGAACGGGATCCCACGACATAGATTGACTGGTCAGTCAATGACGGGAAGCATAACGACAGAGCAGCCGGCGGGTTGCGTGACGGCCGAGCGTTTCCTGGCGGGACGCGGCCTCGTGCACCGCCGTCGCCCGCTCAAGCGTTGGCGCTACGTCGGTGTCTTCGGCGAGCAGTTGATGGCGTGTGCGGCGCAGGTCCAGATCGGACCGGCCAGGCAGACCTTCTGGGCGCTGCACGTGCCCGCGACGGGCTCCGCAGGCGTCGATCGCGAGCGCACGCGCCTGCTTCCACGCCGCGGCGAGGTCGAGCTGAGCGAGGGCAGCCCCGACGGGTGCGTGCCCGGGCGACTCTCGATCGGCGACCGGGGCGTCGAGCTCGAGCTCGAGCTGAGCGAGCAGCGCGGGATCGAGGCGCGCTGCCCGAACGGCCGCTCGGAGTCGTGGACGCGCAAGCAGGCCGGCGTGCGGGCACGGGGGACGCTGCGCCTCGACGGCGCCGAGCCGCTGGCGATCGACGCGCTCGCCGTGATCGACGACTCGGCCGGCTACCACGCGCGGGTCACCGAGTGGCGCTGGAGCGCCGGCGTCGGCAGCGCGCCGGACGGCACGCCGCTCGCCTGGAACCTCGTCAGCGGGATCAACGACCCGCCGGCCGGCAGCGAGCGCGCCGTGTGGGTCGACGGCGTGCCGCGCGAGGTCGGGCCGGTGCAGTTCGACCCCGCGCTCGGCTCGATCCGCGCCGATGACGGATCGCTGCTCAGCTTCCGCGCCGAGGCCGAACGGGCCCGGCGCGAGAACCTGCTGATCGTCAGCTCCGACTACCGCGCGCCGTTCGGCACGTTCTCCGGCGTGCTGCCCGGCGGGATCGCGCTGGCGAGCGGGCGCGGCGTGATGGAGCACCACCGAGCCCGCTGGTAGCGCCTCTTAGGAGGAGTGCTGACGGCGCAGCTCGGCGAGCAGCAGCTTCGAGTGCATCGCGCCGAGCAGCTCGCGCAGCGGCTCGACGCCGGCGGCGACGATCTCCATCGCGCGATCGACGGCGACCTCGCCGGCGAGCCGGTCGAGCAGCGCCCGAACCTCGTCGGCGACGAGCGGCTCGAGCGCTTCGCGATAGCGAAGCGTGTCGTAGACGGTGAAGCCGAGCGCCTCCTCGTAGCCTCCCGCGCGGAACGTCGCGATCGCCTCGATGATCTTCACGTCGTCCTGGTCGTAGCCGCGCTGGTTGGGGGTCAGCACGCCGATCTCGGCCAAGCGGTCGAGCACGTTGCGCGGCACGCTGTAGCGCTCGGCTACGTCCTTGCGCGAGACGCGCCTGGAGTCCTCGGCGCTGGCCAGGGCGCGCTCGAGGATGCGGTCCTCGAGCTCGATCAGCGCACGCACGCGCTCGGGGTCTTCCCGCAGCGCCCCGCGGATCACGCGCAGCGGCATGAAGCGCTCCTCCTGAAGGCGCTTGATCAGCGCGATCCGCTCGACGTAGTCGGGCGGGTAGTAGGCCATGTTGCGGCTCGTGCGAACGATGTCGGCGCCCTCGCCGAGCAGCCCCTCGCGCAGGTAGTAGCGGATCGTGCCCGGGCTGACGCCGGAGCGCTCGGCGAGCTCGCTCATCTTCAGGAGCGTGCGCTCCGCGCCCCGCCCGTTCCCCGGCGCCGGCTGCGCTGCGCTGGCCCGTGCGGCGCTCATCGTGGCCGGCTCACGCCCGCAGGGTCGTGCCGTGCTGCGTCTCGGCCGGTCCCGCGGCGGCCCCGCCGGCGAGCAGCTCGGCGATCTCCTCCTCGGTATAGCCGGCGGCGGCCAGCACCTCCTCGGTGTGCTCGCCGAGCGCCGGCCCGGGCAGGCGGTCGTGCCGGCCGGGGGTGCGGTCGAGCTTGACCGGGATGCCCAGCTGGCGGACCGGCCGCTCGGCGCCCGGCTGGCTCACCTCGACGACCATCTCGCGCGCGGCGATGAGCTCTGAGGAGAGCGCCTCGTCGAGCTCGAGCACGGGCTCGAGGCAGCAGTCGTGCTCGCGCGCGAACGCCTCCCACTGCTCGCGCGTGCGGCTCTTGAAGATCTCGGCGACCTCGCCGTGCGGCGCCGAGCCCGGGCGCTCGAACTGCGCGGCGATCAGGTCCTCGCGCCCTACGCCGCGACACCACGCCTGCCAGAACTTCGGCTCGAGCGCGCCCAGCGAGACCCACCCGTCGGCGCATTCGTAGGGCCGGTAGCAGACGAGTGAGCCGGCCAGCGGCAGGTCCCCGCGCCGCGGCACCTGGCCGTCGGCGAAGTAGGAGCCGGCGACCATCGCAAGCCACGACAGGGCGCCATCGGCCATCGACACGTCGACCATCTGCCCCTCGCCCGAGCCGGGCCTCGACTCGCGCGCCGGCGTGCCGTTCGCGCCTGCCCGGGCCGGGCCGCCGTCGCGCTCGCGCAGCGCCGCCATGATCCCGAAGGCGGCCATCAGCGCGCCGCCACCGAGGTCCGCGACCTGGCCGGCCGCCTGCACGGGCGGGCCCCCCTTCTCCCCGCTCAGGCCGAGCAGGCCGATCAGCCCCAGGTAGTTCATGTCGTGACCCGAACGGTCCCGGTACGGCCCGTCCTGCCCGTACCCCGAGATCGCGCAGTAGACGAGACCAGGGTTCTTCTCGGCCAAGCGCTCGTAGCCGACGCCCAGGCGGTCGAGGACCCCCGGCCGGAACGACTCGACCAGCACGTCGCAATCGCGGGCGAGGCGCAGCAGCGCATCGCGGCCGCGCTCGTCCTTCAGGTTCAGCCGCAGCGAGCGCTTGCCGCGATTGAGCGACAGGTAGAGCGCCGACTTTGCCGAGTCCTCGGCACCCTCGTAATAGGGCGGCGCCCAGCGGATGTAGTCCCCCATCCCGGTGTCCTCGACCTTGACCACCTCGGCGCCGAAGTCGGCGAGCAGCAGGGTGCAGAACCCTCCGGGCAGAAGGCGCGTCAGGTCGAGGACGCGAATGCCGCTGAGCGGCAGGTCGCTCATGCCGCAGCGGCCGCGCGGAGCGCGGTGATGCCGAGCAGGTCGCGCGCCTCCGCGACCGTCGCCGGGCGCCGGCCCGCGTCCACGGTCAGCTGGCGCGCCTTGGCGATCAGGTCGCCGTTCGAGCGCGCCATCTCGCCGTTCGGCAGATAGAAGTTGTCCTCCAGGCCGACCCGGATCGAGCCGCCCAAAGTCAGCGCCGCCGCGACGAGCAGCCACTGCTCGCGCGAGATCCCGATGACGCCCCAGTGCGAGCCGGCCGGGACCT
Source organism: Solirubrobacterales bacterium (assembly GCA_025963965.1). Classification (GTDB taxonomy): domain Bacteria; phylum Actinomycetota; class Thermoleophilia; order Solirubrobacterales; family Solirubrobacteraceae; genus Palsa-744. The sequence goes on along the minus strand of JAOPZS010000046.1, from coordinate 314 downwards.
CGGCGGCCATCGCCGCCAGGTTGCGCGCCGTCGGCCGCACGCCGCCGACCACCCCCATCACGCAGTCGACGTGCAGCGGCGGCTCGAGCACCCCCATGTCGATCAGCGGGTACACGGATCCGACGTGGCCAAGGTCGAAGCACTCGTGCTCCGGCTTGATGCCCAGATCGCGCATCGCCGTGAGGAACTCGACGATCTCGTCGAACGGGTTCGTGAAGACCGTCTGGAAGACGAAGTCCTTGCGCTTCTTCGAGTACTTCGCGTAGTTCATCGAGCCCAAGTTCAGCGCCGCCACCGCCGGTCGCAGCTCGCGC
>JAOPZS010000146.1 GCA_025963965.1 Solirubrobacterales bacterium | reverse complement strand
GGCGCCCGTCCTCCAACGGCCGCGAGCGCTCCGAGCGCGGCGGCCGGGGGCGGGACGGCGAGCGCGGGTCGGGCCGCCCGCGTCATGGCCGCGACCGCGACTGACGCACATAGTCGGGCCGATCGGTCCGACCACCGGATCACCACGCTCGACTCGGGCGTGAGGATCGTCACCGAGCGCGTCCCTGGGGTGCGCTCGGTGGCACTCGGCTTCCTGATGGACACCGGCTCGACGGTCGAGCGCGACGATCAGGCGGGCATCTCGCACCTGCTCGAGCACATGGTGTTCCGCGGCACCGAGCGCTACGGCTCCGAGCAGATCGACCAGATCTTCGACGAGATGGGCGCGGAGATCAACGCGGGCACCGACAAGGAGGCGACGACGCTCTACACGCGCGTTCTGGACGGCCACCTGGAGCGGGCCTTCGACGTGATGGCCGACATGATCTGGCGGCCGCGCTTCGGCGAGCTCGAGGCCGAGCGCGAGGTCGTGCTCGAGGAGATCGCGATGTACGAAGACGATCCCCAGGACCGCGTGTTCGAGGAAATCGGCCGCGCCGTGTTCGACGGGCACCCGCTCGGGCGCCCCGTGATCGGCACCGCCGAGGCGGTCGCCGCCGTGACACGCGAGCAGCTCACCGCCTACCACGCCGCGCGCTACACGCCCGACTCGATCGTGATCGCCGCCGCCGGGTCACTGGACCACGACGCGCTGGTCGCGATGGTGCAAGCCGCCGAGCCGCGCGAGCGCCAGCCGGCGGCGCCCGGCCGTGACGCGATGGCAGCCGCCGTGCGCGCCCGCCCGGACTTCGCGCCCCGGCGCACATTCCTGCGCAAAGACACCGAGCAGTTCCACGTCTGCGTCGGCGGCGCCGGCATCGCCCGCGACGACGATCGGCGCTTCGCGCTGCGCGTGCTCGAAGGGATCCTCGGCGGCACGTCCTCCTCGCGCATCTTCCAGGAGATCCGCGAGCGACGAGGACTCGCCTACTCGGTCTTCTCCTATTCGAACCTCTACGCGCACACCGGCGAGATCGGCCTATATGTCGGCACACGCCCGGAGAACCTCGCCGAGGCGCTCGACGTGGTCGCGGCCGAGCTGCGCCGCTGCGTGCTCGACCCGGCCGACGAGGACGAGCTGACCCGCTCGCGCGAGAACCTGAAGGGGCGCGTCGTGCTCGGCCTCGAGTCGACCGGCGCGCGCATGGGACGCCTCGGCGGCTCTCTGCTGGCCGGCATGCCCGTGCTCTCGACCGACGAGGTGATCGAGCGGATCGACGCCGTCGGCATCGACGACCTGCGCGAGCTGGCAGGCGAGCTGTACGTCCCCGAGCGCCTGTCGGTGGCCGGCGTCGGCCCCGCCGAGGAGGGCTTCCAGGCGGCGATCGCGCCACTCGCTGTCGCCGACGGCAGCGGCAGCGACGAGGAGCGTGCGGCTTGATCAGCGTCGCCGTCGCGGGGGCCGCCGGGAAGATGGGGGAGACCGTCTGCGCCGCCGTCGAGGGTGCCCCCGACATGCAGCTGACGGGACGCGCCGACCCGGCGCTCGGCACGAGCCTTGCCGAGGTGCTCCCGGACGCGGAGGTGCTCGTCGACTTCACCCGCCCCGACACCGCGCTCGAGAACGCGCTGGCCGCGCTCGCCGCCGGGGTGCACGTCGTGATCGGCACGACCGGCTTCGACGCCGCGCCGCTCACCGCAGCGGCGGCCCAGGCTCAGCGCAACGTCCTGATCGCGCCGAACTTCGCGATCGGCGCCGTGCTGATGATGCGCTTCGCCGCGCAGGCGGCCGAGCACATGGCGAAGGCGGAGATCGTCGAGCTCCATCACGACGCGAAGATCGACGCCCCGTCCGGCACGGCCAAGCGCACCGCTGAGCTGATGGCCGCGGCTAGCGGCGGGCCCGAGCCGCCGATCCACTCGGTGCGCCTGCCAGGGCTCGTCGCACACCAGGAGGTGATCCTCGGCGATCTCGCCCAGACGCTGAGCATCCGCCACGACACGATCGGGCGGGAGTCGTTCATGCCGGGCGTGCTGCTGGCTGTGCGGAAGGTCGCCTCGCTCGAGCAGCCGCTGACGGTCGGGCTGGAAAGCCTGTTGTTCGAGGCCTGAGATGCCGAGCCGGCGCGCCCCAGGCGTGAGATACTGACCCGATGGGAGACCTCGGCGCAGTCCTGACGGCGATCGTCACCCCGTTCGACGAGCGCAACCGCGTCAACGAGGAGTCGTTCGTCGGGTTGATCCGTCACCTTGCTGACAACGGCTCGGACGGCTTCGTCGTGGCGGGCACGACCGGCGAGGCCTCGACGCTGAGCGAAGAGGAGCAGCTCGGCCTGATCGGGCTGGCCGTGGCGGAGCGTCCCGAGGGCAAGTCGATCATCGCCGGCACGGGCACCAACGACACGCGCCAGGCGGTGCACCTGACAGAACGGGCGACCGAGCTGGGGGTCGACGCGGTGCTTTCCGTGACGCCGTACTACAACCGGCCGAGCCCGCTCGGCCTCAAGCGCCACTACCAGGCCGTCGCGTCGGCGACCGACAAGCCGACGCTGCTCTACAACATCCCGTCGCGTACAGGCACGAACATCCCGCCCGACCTGCTCGCCGAGCTGGCGCAGATCGACGGGATCACGGGCGTCAAGCAGGCCAACCCGCAGGAGCTGCAGCCGATCGACGGGCTCGATGTCTACGCCGGCGACGACGGCACGTTCCTGCGCACCCTCGAATTCGGCGGCGCCGGCGTGATCAGCGTCGCCAGCCACGTCGTCGGCAGCGAGATGCGCCGCATGGTCGACGAGCCCGAGCAGCGGGCCGAGATCGACGCGTCCCTGCGCGACGTCTACGAGACGCTGTTCCTGACTTCGAACCCGACCTGCACGAAGGCCGCGCTGAACATGCTCGGCTTCGACGCGGGCGGTCTTCGCCTGCCGCTGGTGGGGGCGACGACCGATGAGGAGGCGGCCGTGCGGGAGATGCTCGAACGCCACGGTCTGCTCGCCGGCACTCCGGCGTGAGCGGCCAGCTGCGCGTACTGCCGCTCGGCGGCCTCGGCGAGATCGGCAAGAACATGACGGTCGTCGAATTCGACGACCGGATCGTCGTGGTCGACGTCGGCCTGCGCTTCCCGACCCCTGAGATGGTCGGCATCGACCTCGTGCTTCCCGACTTCGCCTACCTGCGCGAACGCGCCGCCGACATCGAGGCGATTGTCATCACGCACGGGCACGAGGATCACCTCGGCGCGCTGCCGTGGGTGCTGCGCGAGCTGCGCGGGGAGCTCGACGCGCCCGTCTACGGCGGCGCTCTGACGCTCGCCATGGCACGCTCGAAGCTCGACGAGCACAAGCTCCGCGACATCGAGCTGAACGAGATCGATGCGGGCGAATCGGTGGATCTCGGGCCGTTCTCGCTGGAGCTGGTCCACATGACTCACTCGATCCCGGACTCGAGCGCCGTGGCGCTAGGCACGGAGCTGGGCACGGTCCTGATCACCGGCGACTACAAGTTCGACCAGACGCCCGTCGACGGCGCTCCGGCCGACGTCTCGCGGCTGGCAGAACTGGGACGCGAGGGGGTGCTGCTGCTGTGCGGGGACTCCACGAACGTCGACCGCCCCGGCTTCTCCCCGTCGGAGTCGGTCGTCGGGCCGCATCTCGAGGAGGTATTCGCGCGCTGCCGAGGGCGGATCGTCGTGACGAGCTTCGCATCGAACATCCACCGCGTGCAGCAGGTCGTGGACGCCGCCGAGGCGCTCGGGCGCAAGGTCGCGCTGGTCGGGCGCTCAATGCGAAAGAACGTCGGCATCGGGCGAAACCTCGGCCACATCGAGGTGCCCGACGGGATGCTCGTCGGTCCGCGTGAGATCACCGACCTGCCGGATGACAGGGTCGTGATCATCTCGACCGGCTCACAGGGCGAGCCGCTGTCGGCGCTGCGGCGCATGGCCTACCGCGACCACCGCCAGGTCGAGCTCAAGAAAGGCGACACCGTCGTCTTCTCGGCGACGCCGATTCCCGGCAACGAGCGCGCCGTCAACGAGACGATAGACCGGCTCTACCACATCGGCTGCGACGTGATCACACCGCGCGACGCTCCCGTCCACGCCTCCGGCCACGGCTACGCCGAGGAGGTCAAGCTGATGCTGAACCTCGTCAAGCCGCGATACGTGATGCCGTTCCACGGCGACTTCAAGCGGCTGCGCCTGCACGCCCAGCTGGCCGAAGCGGTCGGGATCGCGCCGGAGGACATCTTCCAGGGCGACAACGGGCTGCCGCTGGAGATCGACGAGCGCCGGGCGCGCTTCGGCGAGCGCGAGCAGTCGGGGATGATCTTCGTCGACGGCGTCGAGCTGGGGGAGATGGCCGACGTCGCCCTGCGCGACCGCCGGATGCTCTCGGCCGACGGCATCTTCGTCGTCGTGGCGACGATCTCCGAGCAGACGGGCGAGTCGGTCGCCGACCCCGAGGTCATCTTCCGCGGCGTCCCCTACCGGGACGACGCCGACAAGCTGCTCGACGAGATCCGCGACGCCGTCGACGACTCGCTCGAGCGCGCCTCCCGGGAGGAGGTCCGCGAGATCGACCTGCTCCAGCAGATCCTGCACGACGACCTGGCGGCGCTGGTGTACGAGCGGCTGAAGCGGCGGCCGATGGTGTTGCCGGTCGTTGTGGAAGTCTGACCCCCGGTGTGGCGTGGCGCAGGGCGCCGGCGTCGGGGTGGGGGTCAGACTTCCATTGGGAGAACCGCCGCAGGGCGGCGGTTCTCCCGGGCTTGGGGGCTGCCGTGAGCGGGGGCGGCTGACGTGTCGTGAGGCGGC
>JAOPZS010000122.1 GCA_025963965.1 Solirubrobacterales bacterium | reverse complement strand
TGTTCGACGAGGGACAGAGCCTGCCCTCGCCCTACCACCGCACGAAGTTCGAGTCCGAGCGGATCGTCCGCGACCAGCTGTACGTGCCGTGGCGCGTGTACCGGCCGGGGATCGTCGTCGGCGACTCGAAGACCGGCGAGATGGACAAGATCGACGGCCCGTACTACTTCTTCAAGGCGATCCAGCGGCTGCGCAGCGTCGTGCCCGAATGGGTCCCGCTCGTCGGCATCGACCTCGGTCTGACCAACGTCGTGCCCGTCGACTGGGTCGCGGCGGCGCTCGAGCACATCGCCCACGAGCCCGACCTCGACGGCAACGCCTTCCACCTCACCGATCCGCGCCCGCAGCGCGTCGACGAGCTGATCAACGAGCTGGCTGTCGCAGCGCATGCGCCGCGCTTCGCGGTCAGCATCGGCAAACGGCTGCTCGACCCGCTGCCGAAATGGCCGCTGGCGCTGGCCGGCGCGCTGCCGCCTTTCAAGCAGGTCGGCGACCTCGCCCTGCGCGAGCTGGGTATCCCGCGGGAGGTGCTCGCGCACGCCGAGCTGGTGCCGCGCTTCGACAGCCACCTGACCCAGCAGGCGCTGGCCGGAACCCAGATCGAACAGCCGCCGACCCTGAAGGAGTACGCGCCGCGGCTGTGGGACTACTGGGAGCGCGAGATGGAGCCGGCCACGGGCCGCGGCCGCACGCTCCACGAGGCACTCGGCGGGCGTCACGTGATGATCACCGGCGCCTCGTCGGGGATCGGGCGCTCGACCGCGCTGAAGGTCGCGGCGGCCGGCGGCGTGCCGCTGCTGGTGGCGCGCAACGTCGACAACCTCGAGGAGGTTCGCGCGGAGATCGTCGCGGCCGGCGGGACGGCCTACGTGTACGCCGCCGACATCTCCGACGTGGAGTCGATCGAAGGACTGCTCGAGCGGGTCCTGGCAGACCACCGCAACGTCGACATGCTGGTCAACAACGCCGGGCGTTCGATCCGCCGCTCGATCGCGCTCAGCTACGACCGCTTCCACGACTTCGAACGGACGATCCAGCTCAACTACTTCGGCGCCGTGAAGCTGATCATCGGGCTGCTGCCGCACATGCGCGAGCGCGGCTCGGGGCACATCGTCAACGTCTCCTCGATCGGGGTGCAGACGAACCCCCCGCGGTTCTCCGCCTACGTCGCCTCGAAGGCTGCCCTCGACGCCTTCACCCGCGTCGTCGCCTCGGAGGTGATCGGCGACGGCGTCACGTTCACGACGATCCACATGCCGCTCGTGCGCACGCCGATGATCGCGCCGACGAAAATGTACGACGCGTTCCCCACGCTCAGCCCGGAGGAGGCAGCCGACATGATCACCGAGGCGCTGCGCTCGCGGCCCAAGGAGCTGGGGACGAGGGTCGGCAAGTTCGGCGAAGTCGCGTACTCGATCTCACCGCGGACGATGGACCGGCTGCTGCACCTGGCTTACAAGGTGTTCCCCGACTCCGCCGCGTCCAAGGGCCAGGCGAACGTCGAGGAACACGTCTCCTTCGAGCAGATCGCGATGGCGACGCTTACCCGGGGCGTGCACTGGTAGCAGCGCCGCCCGCGATCGAGGTCAGCGGGCTGCGCAAGCGCTACGGCGACTTCGAGGCGCTTCGCGGAATCGACGTGACGGTCCGACGCGGCGAGGTGTTCGGGCTGCTGGGCCCGAACGGCGCCGGCAAGACGACGACCGTCGAGATCCTCGAGGGATACCGCGCGCGCACCGACGGCGAGGTCTCGGTGCTCGGACACGATCCGGCTCGGCGCTCGATCGAGCTGCGCCGGCAGATCGGCATCGTGCTGCAGTCGGGCGGGATCTACAGCCACATCACGCCTCGCGAGGCGCTTGCGCACTGGGCGAGCTTCTATCCGGCGCCGCGCGACGTCGAGGAGGTGCTCGACCTGGCCGGGCTGCGCGAGGCGGCCGATGTCCGCAGCCGCAAGCTCTCCGGCGGGCAGCTGCGCCGGCTGGACTTCGCGCTGGCGCTGGTCGGCGATCCCGAGCTGATCTTCCTCGATGAGCCGACGACCGGCTTCGACCCGGAGGCCCGTCGCGCCGCCTGGGAGACGGTGCGCTCGTTGCGCGAGCTCGGCAAGACGATCCTCCTGACGACGCACTACCTCGACGAGGCGCAGGAGCTGGCCGATCGCGTTGCGATCGTCAAGGACGGGCGGGTGCTGGCGATCGGCCCGCCCCGCGAGCTCGGCGTCGGAGGCGCAGCGGGCGCAGAGCGCTACCGGGTCGTCTACCGGCGCGATGGCGAGGGCGAGCTGATCGAGCTCGAGACCGGCGACCCGACCGCGCTGCTGGCCGAGCTGACCACGCGGGCGCTGGCGGAGGGCTGGCGCCTGCAGGAGCTGTCGGTGGGGCGCCCGTCGCTCGAGGACGTCTACCTGGAGCTGACGGCCGATGGCTGAGACGCTGCTGCTCGGCTGGCGCCAGTATCGCCTGGAGCGCAAGATGTTCTGGCGCAACCCGAGTGCCGCCTTCTTCAACTTCCTGCTGCCGCTGCTGTTCCTCGCCGCCGGCGGCGCGATCCTCAGCGGCAGCCAGCACGACCTCAACCGGCTCGTGCCGTCGATCGCAGGGATGAGCGTTATGTCGACGACGTTCACGGCGCTCGCCTACAACACGGTGTTCCTGCGCGAGCGCGGCGTGCTCAAGCGGATTCGCGGCACGCCGATGCCGACGCTGTCGTACTTCGCCGGCGTCGCCGCAAACGCGGTCACGAACACCGTCATCCAGATCGCGATCGTGATCGTGGCCGGGCGTGTCTTCTTCGGGATCGGCTGGCCTCACCAGTGGCTCTCGCTGGTCGTGTTCGTGCTTGCCGGCGTCATAAGCCTGTCGGCGCTGGGCGTGGCGTTCGCTCACGTGATCCCCAATTTCGAGTCGACCGCCGCCTACGTCAACGCCGCCTTCCTGCCGGTCGTGTTCGTGTCCTTCTACGTGTTCGACTCGAGCAGCGCGCCGGGGTTCCTGCGCACGATCGCCGAGGCGCTGCCGCTGAAGCCGCTGATCGCGGGTCTGTCGGGGGCGATGGTGACGGGCTCGGGCCTCGCCCACAACCTCGACGAGCTCGCCGTGATCGCGCTGTGGGGCGTATTCGGGATATACCTGGCTGTACGCGGCTTCTCGTGGGAGCGAAGCGGAGCATGAGAGCGAGGAGGGACGGTCGGTGAGAGAGCTGGCGGAGGGGGTGTGGATGCTGAACGGCCGGCCGCGCAACGCGATCAACGTGTACGTCGCACGTGACGTGCTGATCGACGCCGCGACCCGCCAGGCCGAGCGGCGCATCTTCAGGCAGATCGCCGGGCGGCGGCTGAGCGCGCACGCGCTGACCCACGCCCACCCCGACCACCAGGGCAACAGCCATGTCGTCTGCGAGCGGCTGGGGATCCCGCTGTGGTGCGGGCGCGCGGACGTGCGCGCGATGGAGACGCCCGGCGGGATCGGCAACTCGCAGGTACCCAGCCTCGTCAACAGGCTGCAGCAGCGCTTCTGGACCGGTCCCCCCCACCCGGTCTCGCGGTCGCTGGCGGAGGGCGACGAGGTCGCCGGCTTCACGGTGCTCGAGACTCCCGGTCACTCACCGGGCCATGTCGCCTATTGGCGCGAGTCCGACCGCGTGCTGATCCTCGGCGACGTGCTCAACAACGTCAGCCTGCGCACCGGCCGTCCTGGCCTGCACGAGCCCCTGGACGTCTTCACGGCCGACCCGCCGCGCAACCGCGCCTCGGCGCGCCGACTCGCCGAGCTGCGCCCACAGCTGACGTGCTTCGGGCACGGGCCGCCGCTGCGCGACCCCGGTCGCCTCGCCGAGTTCGTCGAGCACCTGCCGGCCTGAGCGCGATGGCGCCCTCGATCTTCCTCGCCGACGGCGAGCGGTTCGTCCCGACCGAGCAGGCGCGCGGTCCGTGGGATCCGGAGGCGCTGCACGGAGGCGCACCGGCGGCCCTCATCGCGACGGCGTTCGAGCGCCATGACCCCGTGCCCGGAGCGCCTGTCGCACGGATGGGCTTCGAGCTGCTGCGTCCGATCCCGCTCGCTCCGCTGACGGTCGAGGTGCGCACGCTCAGGCCGGGGCGGCGCGTGCAGGAGCTGGCCGCCGAGCTGCACGCCGAGCTCCCCGACGGGACCCGCGCGCTGGTCTGCCGGGCGAGCGCGCTGCGGGTGCAGGAGATCGGTCGGGACGTACCCGAGCCGCCCGACGGGGCCCTGGCGACCGAGACGATGCCGGGACCCGATCAGGGCACGCCGGTGCGCTTCGCGCTGAACGCCGAGGTCGAGCAGGCGAGCTTCGCGGCGAGCGCGATGGAGATGCGCTGGCTGGACGACCCGAAGCAGCTCGGGCCCGGGCGCGTCTGGATGCGCCTTCGCCACCCGCTCGTCGGCGAGGAGGCCGCAAGCGCGTTGGCGCGGCTCGCGGCGACGGCCGACTTCGGCAACGGCATCAGCGCGTCGCTGCCGTTCGAGCGCTTCCTGTTCATCAATGCCGACCTTCAGGTCCACCTGCACCGCCCGCCGCGCGGCGAGTGGATCGGGATCGACGCGCGCACGCTGCTGCACCGCGGCGGCATCGGCCTCGCAGAGAGCGTGCTGCACGATCTCGACGGCCCGGTCGGGCGAGGCTTCCAGGCCCTCGTCGTCGCCTCGCGCTGAACGGCTAGGGCAGCGAGGCGAGGAAGCCGAGCAGCCGCTCGTGGAACATCGCGGCGGCCTCGCGGTGCGGCCAGTGCCCGGCGCCGTCGGCGATCACGACCTCGCAGTGGCCGCTGAACATCTCGGCCGAGCGCGTGAACGCGGACGTCTCGATGATGTCCGTGGTGCCGCCGAGGATCAGCGCCGGTGTCTCGAGGGTGCCCGGCTCGCCCCCGGGCGCCGCGTCGCGGTAGTAGCCGAGCGCAGCGTCGAGCACGGCTGGGTCGCCGAAGCACCGCTTCACCTCAGCGAGCGTCGCTTCGCGGTCCTGGCCGTGCCACGCGGGGGCCCAGCGGCGCATCAGCACGTCGATGTAGGCGAAGTCGTCGCGGCGCGCCAGCCAGGAGCCGGTCGGCAGGCGAAGCGTGATGAAGTGCCGCGCGCGCCACAGCAGCGCCGGAGAGCGCTCGATCATGCGCGGGTGCGGGATCGCCACGGCGCAGATCGCGCGCACGCGGGCGGGCGCCAGAGCGGCGGCGCGATAGACGACGGCCGCTCCCCAGTCGTGGCCGACGAGCACGGCGTGCTCGAGCCCGAGCGCGTCGAGCAGCCTGATCGCGTCCTCCCCGATCTCAGCGCTGCCGTAGCCGCGGCCCGGGACGAGCGTGCTCGGGTGGTAGCCGCGCAGGTACGGGACGATCGTCCTGTAGCCACCTGCGTTGAGGGCCTCGGCGGCCGGCTGCCACCCCGACGGCGTGTCCGGGAAGCCGTGGATCAGCACGACCGCCGGGCCGTCACCGCTGTCGGCGAAGACGAACCGCTGCCCCTCGAAGCTCGCCTCGCGAAAGTTCACGGCGCGCTCAGCGAACGACGAAGTCGCCGAGCGCCGCGTCGATCGCGGCAAGCGTCTGCTCGTCGAGCACGATGCCCGACGCCGAGGCGTTCGCGCGCACCTGCTCGGGGCGGCTCGCGCCGACGATCGCCGAGGCGACGTTCTGCTGGCGAAGCACCCAGGCGAGCGCGAGCTGCGGCATCGTCAGCCCCGCCTGCGCGGCCACGTCGCGCAGGCGCTCGACCGCCTGCAGGACCGGTTCGCTCATCAGCCGCCCGATGAAGCCGCCCATGCTGTCGCTCGCGGCGCGCGAGTCCGGCGGGGGCGCCTCGCCCGGCCGGTAGCGCCCGGCGAGCACGCCCTGCGCGAGTGGCGACCAGACGATCTGCGAGATGCCCTCGCGTTCGCACAGCGGGATCAGCTCGGCCTCGGGCGTGCGCACGAGCGCCGAGTACTGCGGCTGGCTCGAGACCCAGCGCTCGACGCCTGGCAGCGCGAGCGAGCGTTCGACCTCGCGGACGGGCCATTCGCTGAAGCCGATGTGCCGGGCCTTGCCGGATCGGACGACCTCGCTCAGCGCCTGCATCGTCTCCTCCAGCGGCGTATCCGGGTCGAAGCGGTGGCATTGGTAGAGATCGACGTAGTCGGTTCGCAGGCGCTCCAGCGAGGCGTCGATCTGCTTGTGGATCTGTGCTGCGGACAGGCCCTGGTCGGTGTCGGACATCGGGAAGAAGACCTTCGTGGCGAGCACGTAGGAGGAGCGCTCGCGGCCGGCAAGCACCTCGCCGAGCAGCGACTCGGCGGCTCCCCGCCCGTAGACGTTGGCCGTGTCGATGAAGTTGATGCCCTCCTCGAAGGCGGCCTCGACGCAGGCCGCGGCCTGCTCGCGGGTGACGCCGCCCGAGTAGGTCAGCCACGAGCCGAGGCTGATCTCCGAGACCTCGATCTCGCTCGACCCGAGTTTTCGGAGCTTCATGGGCCCCACACTACCCTGGTTCTCCAGATGAGCGTGATCGACCCCTCCCTGCGAATCGACGGCGTCCGGCTGGCCGTCTCGGACCTGGCTGCGAGCACCGACTTCTACTCGCGCGTGCTCGGCCTGCCGCTGCTCGAGAGCGACGGGGAGCGCTCGCTGCTCGGCGCCGGCGGCGAGCCGGCCCTGGAGCTGACGGCGCTCGAGACCCCCGCCGCGATCCCGGCGGGCAGCACAGGGCTGTTCCACGTCGCCTGGCTGCATCCGTCGCGCCCGGCGCTGGCCGAGACCGTGCGGCGCATCGGCGCGGCACGCTGGCCGTTCAGCGGCGCGTCGGACCATGCCGTCTCGGAGGCGCTCTATCTCGACGACCCCGACGGCCTCGGCATCGAGATCTACGTCGATCGGCCGCGCGAGGTCTGGGAGCGAGGCCCGGACGGCCGCGGCGTGAGGATGGTGACGCTGCCACTCGACGTCGAAGACCTGCTCGCGCAGTCGCCGGGCGCGCCGAGCGCGACGGTGCCCGGCGGGACCGGGATCGGACACGTGCACCTGAAGGTCGCCGACGTCGGCCGCGCGGGTGACTTCTACCGCGGCCTCGGGTTCGAGGACCAGGCGCGGCTTCCGTCCGCGGCATTTGTCTCGGCGGGCGGCTACCACCACCACGTCGGCCTGAACTCCTGGCAGAGCGCCGGCGGCGCCGCGGCGGGCGAGGACGCGCCAGGACTGCGCGGCGTGCTGTTCGCGCTGGATGGTGAGCAGGCGCTGGCGGAGCTGGCGAGCGCCGCCGAGAACGTCGGCGGCTCGCAGCTGCGCGACGGGGCGGTGTCGATCAGCGACCCCGACGGGCACGCCCTGAGCTTCCTCGCGCGCTGAGGGTCAGGCCGAGGCGTCCGAGAGCAGGCGCAGCTCGTCCTCGCTCAGCTGCAGCGAGACGAACTGGAGCAGCTCGGCGAGCTGCTCGGGCGAAGTCGCGCTGGCGATCGGCGAGACGACTGTCGGCTGTGCCGCGAGCCACGCCAGCGACACCGCGGCGACGCTCGCCCCGTGCGCCGCCGCAACCTCGTCGAGCGCCTCGAGCACGGCGAACCCGCGGTCATTGAAGTACAGGTCCCTGACGCCGCCGGCACGAGGGCTGTCGACCTCGGCGCCGCCCGGCCGGTACTTCCCGGTCAGGAACCCGCGGGCGAGGCTGAAGTACGGCACGCAGGCGACGCCGTGCCGCGCGCACAGGTCCATCAGCGGCCCCTCATAGCCGCTGCGCTCCATCAGGTTGTACTGCGGCTGCAAGGCGACGTAGGAGGCCATGCCGGCCTGGCGGCCGACCTCGAGCGCCTGCTCGAAGCGGTCGGCGTCGTAGTTGGACGCGCCGGCGTAGGCGATCTTGCCCTCCGCGATCAGCGTGGCGAAGGCGCCGAGGGTCTCTTCCAGCGGCGTGTCGGGATCGTCCTGGTGTGCGTAGTACAGGTCGATCGTGTCGATCCCGAGTCGCTCGAGCGAGCTCTCGGCGCCGCGGGCGATCGTCTCCGCGGAGAGCCCGCGCAGGCCCTCTGCCATACCGACCTTGGTCGCGATCACGAGCTCGTCGCGATTGCCGCGCGCGGCGATCCAGCGCCCGATGATCTGCTCGGAGGAGCCGGCGCCGTCGGGGCCGCGACGCCCGTAGACGTCGGCCGTGTCGATGAAGTTGCCGCCGGCCTCGCGGTATGCGTCGAGCACGGCGAACGAGCGCTCCTGATCGATCGTCCAGCCGAACACGTTGCCGCCGAGGCACAGCCGGAAGACGTCGAGGTCGGTGTGACCGAGTCGTGCGATAGACACGGAGGCTACCCGCAGCGCTGCGCGGCGACACCCCTCGCGCCCGGGTCAGACACCTGACCCGATGCATATTCGGGCGTGAGAACGGTGACACATCCTTTTAACCCTGGCTTCATCTCGAATGGGCAGGGTGTAGTAGGAGGAGGTTGCTACTCGATCGTAAGGAGAGATTCATGGCCCGAATCATCGTCACCGCCGATCCGGCGGCGGAGCCTCGTCGCTCCCCCCCAACCAACGACGCGAAGGTGCTGCTGGACGAGCGCGTCACGTCGATCCACCTCGCTGACGGGCATGCCGCCGAGCAGCTCGTCGAGCGCCTCGCCTGGGCGGTAACCGACGCCGAGGCGGCCGAGGACCGCCGTCCCGCGCTCGCACGCTAGCCCTCGAACCTGACTCCAACCCCGGGAAGGCACTGGTGGCCGTACCCGCGGCCGCCGGGCCGACCCGGCACTAGAAGGGCTCGCCGAGCACTTCGACTTCGCCTGCCGGCCAGCCGGCGCCATCGGCCAGCGGAGCCCACATCGCGCGCATCGGCACGATGAGCCGCCCGCTGGGCTGCTCGGCCGTGACGGGCGACTCGATCAGGTGGAAGCCGAAGCGCGCGTAGAGCGTCGTCAGGCGCTCGCGGCAGAACAGCATGGCGCGCTCCGGGCCGAGCTCGCGGGCGACATCCAGAATCGCCTCGAGCACGAGGCGAGCCATGCCGCGGCCGCGCATCGCGCGCGTCACGATCACCCCGCCGATCCCGACGACCGGGAACGGCTGTCCTTCCGCGACGGCGACACGCCCGATCATCGCGCCGGCCAGCGCAAGCGGCACGCCGTCGTCGCCGAGCACGGCGACGTGGCGGGTCTTTCGGGCCCAGGAGAGCTCTTCACCGACGCCGCCGAAGGCCTGCTGCTCGCCGGCCAGCACGGCCTCCCACTCAGCCGATCCGACGCCATCGAGCTCGACCGCCTGCACGCGTCGCACTGTAACCGGGTACGCCGGCCGAATCGGGGTAGTTGCAGGGCATGGGTTTGACGATCACGATCATCGTTCTTGGCGTTCTCGCGATCACGCTGCTGGCGATGCTCACGGGGATGATGAGCTGGCCGCGCCGCATGCGTCCGCACCGCAGCCACGGCGGGCGTCCGGCGGCACGCGTGCGGCGGTTCCCGCGCCGTCGCGCCTAGCGGCGGCGTCCGGACGCGAAGCTCTGAATCGGCGGCGCGACGGCGCGCATCGTCGAGCCGACCTCTGCTCCCTCGGAGTCGGGCTCTGCCTCACCGGGCCGAGCGGTGCCGGGCAGACGCCGCACGACCGCGCGCTCACCCTCGCCGGCCAGCGTGCCGGTCAGGAAGCGCTCGAGCGGCTCGAGCTCGGCGACGAGCACGTTGATCACCGGGCGGACCTCCTCCCCGTCGGCTTCGCGGACCGGCGCTTGCAGGTCGCGAACGCCCCAGGCGCGCTGGCGCGCGCCCTCCTGGTGGCGCTCGAGGCGGCCGCGGGCGAGCAGCAGCGGCTCGGCGCGGGCGAGGTGACGGCGGCGTTCGTATACGTCGCGCGGGACGATCAGGTTGACGGTGCCGAACTCGTCCTCGAACAGCAGGAACATCGTGCCGTTGGCCGTCCCTGGCCGCTGCCTGGCGATCACCAGCCCCGCCAGTGAGACCTCGCAGCCCGACGGCAGCCGCGTCAGCTGGGCGCTGGTCGCCAGCTTGGGCGCGTTGATGCGCTCGCGCAGGATCGCCATCGCATGGTCGCCGATCGTCACGCCGCTGGTCGAGTAGTCGGCGATCAGCCGCTGCCAGCGGCCGAGGCGCCGCAGCTTGGGAGCGGCGGGAAGCTCGATCGGCAGCGCCAGCTGCTTGCCTGCGCCATTCAGGGTGCGTCCCTGCGCCGCCTCCTCGTCCTCCCGCGGCTCTCCCTGCAATGTCACGGCAGGCGCCGCGATGCCCATCTGCCACAGCGCCGAGCGGCGGTCCTGACCCTGCAGGAGCCCGTCGCAGGCGCCGGACCAGGCGAGCTGTTCGAGCGTCACGCGGCGGCATCCCGAGCGGGCGGCGAGCTCGGCGAGCGTCTCGTAGCGTCCGGTCCGCTCGCGCTCTGCGAGGAGCCCGTGCATCTCGGCCTCGGCCGCGCCCTTGATGTAGCCGAGGCCGAGACGCACGGCGCCGCTCTGGACGGCGCACTGCACCTGCGAGGCGTTGACGTCGAGCCCGAGCACGGCGATGCCGCGGTTCTCGGCCTCGTGAACGAGGCTGTCGGGGGCGTAGAAGCCCATCGGCTGCTCGTTGAGCAGCGCGCAGAGGAACTCCGGCCCGTGGTGCACGCGCAGCCACGTCGACTGGTAGGCGAGCAGCCCGAAGGCGGCGCTGTGGGCCTTCGGGAAGCCGAAGCCGGCGAAGCCCTCCACCATCCTCCAGACCCGCTCGGCCGTCTGGCCTGACGCGCCGGAGTGGCTGATCGCGCCCTCCAGGAAGCGTTCGCGATGGCGCTGCAGCATCTCCCCGGAGCGCTTGCGGCTCATCGCCCGGCGCAGCCCGTCGGCCTCGCCGGGGGTGTAACCGGCGAAGGCTTCGGCGACCTGCATCACCTGGTCCTGGAAGATGATCGTGCCGAGCGTCTCGGCCAGCACGGGCTCGAGCGCCGGATGCTCGTAGGGGATCTCATAGGCAGGGTCTTCGCGCAGCCGCTGGCGACGCTGGATGTAGGGGTTGATCGCGCCGCCCTGGATCGGCCCGGGCCTCACGATCGCTACCTGGATCGTCAGGTCCTCGAGGTTGCGTGGCCGTGTCCGCAGCAGCGACTGCATCTGCGCGCGGCTCTCGATCTGAAAGACGCCGACGGTGTCCGCGGCGCGGATCGCCCGGAACGTCTCGGGGTCGTCGTAGGGGATCCGCGAGAGGTCGATCCGCAGGCCCTGCCCGCGGTGGATCTCCTCGACGCAGCGCTCGACGGCCGAGAGCATCCCCAGCCCCAGAAGGTCGATCTTCAGAAAGCCCGCGTCGGCGCAGGAGTCCTTGTCCCACTGCACCATCTGCCGGCCGTCCATCGCGGCGGGCACGACCGGACAGCAGTCGATCAGCGGCCTGGTCGCGATGATCATGCCGCCGGAGTGCTGGGAGAGGTGGCGTGGCAGCCCCTGGGCCTCCTCGACGAGCCGCCCCAGCCAGCGCCAGCGTGCAGAGCGCCGGTCGGACTCCCCCTCGACCGCGCTGTGAGCATCGCGACCGGAGGCAAGAGCCACCTCGCCATGCTCGCCGCCCGCCCCCCACGGGTCGGCTCCGCGCGCGATCCGCTCGATCTCGCCGGGCGGCAGGCCCAGCACCTTGCCCAGCTCGCGCACGGCGCCGCGCACGCGGAAGGTCGGGAAGGCCGCGACCAGCGCCGCGCGGTCGTAGCCGAAGCGCTCGTGCACGCGCGGGATCAGCCGCTCGCGGATGTCGCGGGGGAAGTCGAGGTCGATGTCGGGCAGCCCGTGCAGGTCCTCGTGCAGGAAGCGGCCCAGCGCCAGCCCGTTCTCGACCGGGTCGATGTGCGAGAGGCCGGTCAGGTAGCAGACCAGCGAGGAGACCGATGAGCCCCGTCCCCGTCCGGGAGCCAGCAGCGCCCGCACCGAGTCCGGGCCGCGGACCTCGATCGCGACCTCGCGGGACAGCTCGAGCATCTCGTGATGGAGCAGGAAGAAGCCGGCCAGCCCGAGCCGGTCGATCACCTTCAGCTCCTCGGCCAGGCGCGCCGAGGCCTCGCCGTGGGCGGCCCGCGCGCGCGCCGGCGCCGCGGCGCCGTATCGCTCCTCCAGGCGCTGCGCGCACAGGTCTGCCAGCTGCCGCGAGGCGTCCTGCTCCTCGGCGCCCGGGTAGCGGTAGCCGAGGTCCCTGGTCAGGTCGAAGCGCAGCCGCTCGGCCAGCCGCAGCGTCTCGGCGACCGCCTCGGGATGATCTGCGAAGCGGCTGGCCATCGCCCGTGGCGAGCTCATCACGTGGCTGCGATTGCCGCGGCGCAGCGGCTCGGAGGCATCGAGCGTGAGGCGGTGTCGCAGCGCCACGAAGGCGTCCTGCAACTCGGCCCGGGAGGGCGAGTGGGCGTGTACGTCGCCTGTCGCCACCGTCCTGATCCCCAGCCGCCGCGCCTGTGCGGCGAAGGCCCGGTTGCGGGCGCGGTCATGGCGCGCGTATGGGCGCTGCAGCTCTGCGTAGAGACGTTCGCTGCCGAACCCCTCGAGCAGCGTTCGCAGCGTCTGCGGGCCTCCCCGCTCCCCCAGCACCGAGCGCTCGGCGCAGCCGGTCAGGCAGAGGAGCCCATCGGCGTGCGCGGCGACGGCCTCCGGCGTGAGGTGGGGCTCGCCCAGCTCACGCCGCCCGGGCCCGTCGCGGGTGTGGGAGTGCGCGATCGTGAGGATCCGGCAGAGGTTCCTCCAGCCGCGCTCGTCCTCGACGAGCAGCGTGATGTGAGGGTTGCCCGTGCGCCGGACGCCGGCGAGAGCGGAGTCGCGCACCCCGTCGCCGCTGGCCTGTGGGTCTTCCATCAGGTCGATCTCTGCGCCGTGGATCGCCCGCACGCCATGCTCGGCGACCGTCTGGGCCAGCTCCATCGAGCCGGAGACGGAGTTGTGATCGGTCAGCGCCAGCGCCGTGTGGCCGAGTTCGCCGGCCCGCTGGGCGAGCTCCTCGGGCAGCGAGACGCCGTCGAGGAACGAGTAGGCCGAGTGGCAGTGCAGCTCGACATAGGGAGGCGTGCCGGCGGCCATCTCACGCGCCCTGTGCGTACCAGCGGCCCGTGCACAGGTCGTGGAAGACGACGAGGTTGCGGCCCTGCACGCCGATCAGCTCCCAGTAGCGCCGGCGCAGCGGACGCCCTTCCCACCAGCGGTCCTCGACCAGCCATGACTCGCGCAGCGCCTCGACCTGTTCGCCGTCGACCTCCGCCGGCAGCCCGTCACCCCAGCGCACGCGCACCGGACGAGGGGTGTTCAGTGTCTTGGCCACGTTCGTCGCTACTCCGGGACCGGCGCCAGCACCACGCGACGCTCGGGAACGCGCGAGTGCGGGTCCACGCAGACCGCTCGCAGCGCCGCGTCGCGACCGGCCACGGCCCGCACCTGCGCGACGGCCTCGCGCAGCCGCGCCTGGCGGGAGGCTCGATCCTGGTCGAGCAGCGCTCCCTGCTCGCCCTGGGGCGGGCCGAAGCGCTCGACGGCCAGGCCCAGCGCGCCGGCCGGCGCGGGCAGCAGCGCCAGCCGCAGCGACAGTGCAAGCCAGATCCGCTCGGGATCGGAGATCGGCTCGCGGAAGACGACCTCCTCGTGCCAGCTCCCGCCGGAGACCAGGCGCGCGGACAGCCGCACCGAGCGCAGCGTCCGGCCACGCCGCTCGGCGCGGGCCAGCAGGCGGCTGATCAGCACGCCAAGGACCCGCTTCAGCGCGAGACCACTGCCGGCGTCGCCGATCTCCATCGTCTCCCGCATACGCTCCTCTGGGCGGCGTGGACGCAGCGGTGAGTCCTCGCCGCCGGCCAGCCTGTGGGCCATCGCGCCGGGCGCCCCGAAGCGGTCGGCGAGCGCCGGACGGCCGAGCCCCAGCAGCTCCCCCAGTGTGTCAACGCCCAGCCGCCGCAGCGGCTCGAGCAGCGCCGCCGTCTCCTCCCGGTAGCCCAGCAGGCCCACCGGCCGGCCCGCCAGCCAGCGCTTCGCCTCGGATCCCTCGAGCACCAGCGCGCGGCGGGATCGCGCCGCCAACGCCGCGGCGAGGGCGCTGAAGCGAGCCGGCGCAACCCCCACCCGCACCGCTCGCGCCAGCGCCCTGCGGGCCGCCGCGATCGTTCCCTCCTGCGTGCCGTGCAAGCCGTTCAGCCCATCCGTCTGGAAATAGGCCAGGCCGGGGCGGGCCGACTCGACGGCCGCGCCGATCGACTCCAGCGCCGTCAGCGAGTCCTCCCAGATCTCTCCGACTCGCACCGGATTGCCCGGCAGCAGGATCAGCTCGGGGCAGCGGGCAAGCGCCTCCCCCAGCAGCATCCCGCTCCTCACGCCGTGTGCTTCCGCTGCGCCGGACACCTCCCCAAGCCGCCCCGCCGCGGCGGCGCCGCCGGCGCTCACCGTTGGCGCCACTGCCAGCGCGCCCCCCGCCACCGCCCGCCGGGCGACGCTCGATCCCTCGGCGGCTGCCACCAGCTCGAAACGGGACAGATGCACGCAGGCGATCATACGAACGTATGTTCGCATACGCTGGGGCGGCTTGCAACGGCGTGGAAGACGCTGCCCTGGAAGCGCGCGTGCGCGTATGTATCTACGCCAGAAGCGAGGGCTGCGGCCGGCGGACCGGCCGACCCTCGCCGTCCGTGTCGGTTGCGGCTAGCCCGGGAAGGGCACCGCCGCGCGCTCACCCGGGACGTAGCTCTCCTCGGGCTCGAGCATCTCCCCGATCTGAGTCCGGAGCGCCGGCGTGTCCTGATGGCCGTGCACCGTCACGGCGTGCGCCACCGCCGCCGCGACCAGCTCGTCCCCCTCTCCGATGATCGTCAACGAGCATCGGCTGTCGCTCTCGAAGCGGCGGCAGTCTGCGATCTGGCGTGACATGGTCAACCTCCGTCGGTAGGAATCAAATACCGGACCGGCCCCGAGCAGGGCCCGCGATCGGCCCATCTGTCGGCTAGTGCTGCTTGGCGTAGTCGCTGGCTCCATACCAGTCGACGACCTTGACCGGCTCGTCGCCGACGACCCAGGCATCGTGGCCGCTCGGCAGCGAGGTGACGTCGCCCGGGCCCGCGATGAACTCGGTGCCGTCATCCATGCGGATCGCGAGACGGCCGCTCACGTGGTACTGGAAGTGCGGCGCCTCGCAGCTGCCGGTCTTCGCGATCGGCTTGACGTCGTTTGACCATCTCCAGCCCGGCTCGAAGACCATCTCCCCCACTTCCCCGCCGCTCATCTTGAGAATCCCCGCCCGGCCCCGTGGGAACTCCCGCGTCTCGTCCGGCGTCCCGAAGCTCCTGTGTTCGATCGACTGCACTGGTCCCCCTTCGTCGCAGGCCCTCCTTCGCCGCTATCCTTACCTACTAGTAGGTTGGTTGTCAAGGCAGCGCTTGACCTCTGCGAGGATGCGCCGATGAACACGACAGAGCTTTCCGCTGGAGCCAATACGCCGGAACGGATCCTGGACATCGCCGAGGGGCTCGTCCAACGCCGCGGCTACAACGGGTTCAGCTACGCCGACATCGCTCGCGAGATGAGCATCGCGAAGGCGAGCCTGCACTACCACTATGCCGGCAAGGCCGAGCTCGGCGAGGCGCTGATCGAGCGATACACCGTGCGCTTCGGCGAGGCGCTCGAGGCGATTGACGCGAGCCTGGAGGAGGCCGGGGCGAAGCTCGCCGCATACGCCGACCTGTACTCAGACGTGCTGCGCGGTGACCGCATGTGCCTGTGCGGGATGCTCGCCGCCGAATACGAGACGCTGCCCGACCCGATGAGCGACTCGGTGCGTCGCTTCTTCGACCTGAACGTCGCCTGGCTGGCCCGCGTGCTCGCCGACGGAGCGTCCGCCGGCACGCTGAGTCTCGAAGCGAGCCCGGTCGAGGCCGCACAGGGACTGCTGGGCGCGCTGCAGGGCGCGATGCTCGTGGCGCGCCCCTACCGCGACCCACAGGTGTTCCAGGCCGTCGCGGCGCAGGCACTCGGGGGCATCGCCGTTGCCTCGACGTAGCCTCACGTAGCGCGCTAGCAGCTCTCCAGCGCGAGCTCCTCGGCCGCGGCCGCGGCGCAGTCGACGACGTGGCTGGTGGTCGCCTGCGTCAGCAGCTGGAAGAGCATCTCACGCTGATCCGGGTCCAGCGCCGCGAACACCTCGTCCTCTACGCCGGCCAGCGCAGCGTCAGCCTCGACCATCCTCTGGCTTCCCTGCTCGGTGAGCTCGACGAAATGCCGGCGACGATCCTCCTCGGAGCGGCGCCGTACCACCAGACCCGCTCCCTCCAGCTCGTTCAGCAGGCCGATCAGATTCGTGCGATCGACGCTGAGGGCCGCCGCCAAAGCCTGTTGCGTCGGCGTTCCGTGATCACGGAGCACGGTCAACGCGATCAGGTGGCGCGGGCGCAGACCGAGCGGCGCCAGCGCCAACTCGACACGCTGCTGCGTCAGGCGCGCGAGATGGCCGAGCAGCGGGACCGCGCGGTGACGTGTCTGGGTCGTGGACATCTCCTGCCAGTTTAGGCGACGTGCCGTCGATCTGTTGTGTGTTACAACAGAGTTGTTGCTAACAACCTAGTTGGAAAGGACAACCTGATGGCACACCTCCTGCACATCGATTCGAGCTTCCAGGGCGAGCGCTCCGTCAGCCGCGCGCTGAGCGCCCGTGCCGCGGCGGCGTGGCGGACGGCCCACCCCGACGGCACGGTCACCTACCGCGATCTCGGCGCCCGGCCCCTGCCCCACTTGAACACCGAGTCGGGACGGGCTCGCATGATCCCGCCCGCCGAGCACAGCCCCGCCGAGGCGGAGTCCTGGGCGCTGAGCGAGCAGCTCGTCGACGAGGTGCTCGCCGCCGAGACGATCCTGCTCGGACTGCCGCTCTACAACTTCGGGCCGCCGAGCAGCGTGAAGTCGTGGGTCGATCACCTCGTCGCTCCAGGGCTTTCGGTCGACCAGGCGACGCTGACCGGGATGCTCGGCGGTCGCGACCTGCTCGTGCTCGCGGCACGGGGCGGCGGCTACGCGACGGGCACTCCCCGGGAGGGCTGGGACCACGCCGAACCGTGGCTGCCGCACGCGCTGAGCGTCGTCGGGCTCGAGCCGCGCTTCATCACCGCCGAACTCACGCTCGCCGATGTCAATCCGCGGATGGCCGAGCTGAAGCCGCTCGCGGCAGAGAGCCTCGCCGCGGCCGAGCGTGAGATCGACGCGCTGTGGGCGCCGGTCTCGGCCTGATCGCGACTCGGACGGCGGCCTCGCGCCTGCGGGCCCTGCGCCGAGCGGCTCAGTCCATCGTCAGCGGCCCCTCCGCGGAGCCGCTGAGGAACTGCCGGACGAAGTCGTTGTCCGAGGAGAACATCCGCTCGGCGTCGCCCGCTTCCACGATTCGCCCGCGCCAGAGCACGGCGATGTATTCGCCGATCTGCCGCGCGGAGGCGATGTTGTGGGTGACGACGATGTAGGTGCCTTTGTAGATCGAGTGCATCTCCTGGATCAGTTCGCAGAGCAGCGCCGTGCGAACCGGGTCCAGGCCCGAGTCGGGCTCGTCGAAGATCACCACGTCGGGCTCCATCACGAGCGCGCGCGCGAAGCCGGCGCGCTTGCGCATGCCGCCCGAGAGCTGCGAGGGCGCATCATCCATCGCCTCGCCGAGCCCGACGTCGCGCAGGCGCTGCGTGACCCGTTCTGCGATCGCGGCCTCGGTCATGTCGGTGTGCTGGCGAAGCGGGAAGGCGACGTTGTCGTACACCGACATCGAGCCGAACAGCGCGCCGTCCTGGAACAGCACGCCGATCTTGCGCCGCAGCTCCAGCAGCTCCGGCATCGCCAGCTTCGAGACCGACTGGTCTTTGACGAAGACTTCTCCCGAGTCGGGGAACATCAGGCCGATGATGTGCTTGATCAGCACGCTCTTGCCGGTGCCCGAGGGGCCGAGCACGACCGTGATCGTGTCCTCAGGGAAGGACACGTTGAGACCGTTCAGCACCGGCACGCCACCCAGGCGCTTGACGACGTCTTTGCAGCGGATCGACCAGTCCCCGGTCTTGCCGGCGAGTTCCAGCCCGCTGGAGTGATACTCGAAGTCGTCGCTCGGATCGTGGGGGTCGGCCATGGTCATTTTCCTTCGAAGACGACGTGGGGGAACTGGCTCAGTTTGCCATTGAAGCTGTTCGGACCCTGCTGCGTGCAGGCGGGCGCGGGCACCTGGTTGGCCCCTGCGGGCACACCTTCGGCTTCGGCGAGTTCTTTTTCGGTCGTCGGGTTGCCCGTCGCTTTGAAGCCCGAGAAGGTTTCCGGGCGGTTGGCGACTTTGAAGTGGATCAGTTTCAGGATCAGCGATTCAGAGACCGTTTCGTTCGGCGGACCGTTCACGGACGGGGCTTCGTTGGAGCAACCGGTCGTGCTGAACACGGGCAGGCCGGTCGGGATCGCGTTGTAGGTCCCCGCGAGCGGGTAGGCGTTCGGCCGGTTGGTGCCGACTTTGCCCGGGTAGACCGCGAGGCTTTCGGGGTTCAGCGTCGCGAGGGTCGAGAGCAGGTGCTGCTTGGCTGAGACCGATTCGGGCAGGTCGCCGTTGGAGGACTGGAACGCCGAGGCCGATGTCAGGTTGCCGAAGAACGCCTGGACCTCTCGAACGTAGATCCCCGTGTACTGCAGGAACGGGTCGAGGTTGTGCAGCACCGGGCGCAGGTTTTCTAGCACCGGTTCGGTCAGCTTCAGCGATTTGCCGAGCGCGGGCAGTCCTGTCCGGGCGGCCTTCGTGAGAGGGCCGAGCGACGTCAGGAACTTGTCGAACTGCGGCGCGAACGGCTTGGCAGCTGACAGCAGCGCCGAGAGCTTGCGCTCGGGGGTTCGGAATTCTTCGAGGAACGGGCTCGCGTCTGTGGCGAAGAGGTCGAGTTCTTTGAGGGCCTTGCGCGAGTTGCGCTCGAAGCCCGGCAGCGCACGGAACGCCGCAGCGAATGCCTGGCTGGCTTCGGAGGCCGCTTTGAACGTGTGTTCGCCGTTGACGATCAAGCCTTCGAGCTGGTGGTCACGGCTGGCCAGGGCGTTGAACACGACCCCGGTGTTCTTGACGAGCGCCCGCACCGCCCCTTCCTGGGTCGCCAGGATCCCGACGAGCTTGTTGGCGTGTTCGGCGAACGGTTCGAGGCGAGCGAACGCGGCGTTGATCTGTTCGCCCTTGCCGTTGATCCCTTCAGCCAGGGCCTGCTGCCAGATCTTGAAGTCCGCGCGCGTCTTCGGGTCGAACGTCTTGAGGATGTCGTCGAGCGTGACCGAGGGTTCGACCTGGCTGTTCGAGAGCCGCCCGTTGTCTGCCAGGTAGGGGCCGGAGTTCGCCTGCGGGATCAGCTGCACGTAGGTCTCGCCGAGCAGCGTCTTCTGGCGGATGATCGCGTGCATGTTCGCGCGGATCGGCGCGTACTTGCTGCTCACTTCGATCGTCGCGATCGTCCGTCCTTCTTCGCCCTTCTTGACCGAGATCACGTGCCCGACGTCGACGCCGCTGATTCGCACGTTGGACTCTTCGGCCAGCGCCAGCACGCGCGGGAAGGCGACGGTCATCCGGTAGCCCTTCGGCTTCAGCGGAAGCGGACCGCCGAAGGAGCCCCACAGGAACATCAGCAGCCCGAAGCAGCTGAGCGTGAAGAGAATGATCACGAGGATGTTGCCGAGCGTGGGGGCGCGCTTCTGCATCTAGCCCTTCCCCCCTTTGACCGCGGCGTGGCTGCGCGAGGAGCTCGGCGCGGCCTTGCCGGGCGAGGCCTTGCGCGAGCCGCCACCGAACGCGGAACCGAGGCCCGAGAACGGCGCGCTGCCGGCTTTGCCGACGTGCTGGGAGCTCGTCGGCGGTTTTTCGCTCAAGCCGAGGGACTGGCATTCGGCCTTCGTCGGCGGGCGCAGCAGGCCGATCAGCACAGCGACGTTTTCGTTGACCTGCGCGACGCCGTTGAGGATCCCGAGCAGGTTGCAGTTGATGTAGAGGAGGCTGCGACCGATCGTGCCGTTGCCGTCGGAGTTGCTGACGACGCTGTTGAGGTTGTGGTTGGCCCACGCCAGGAAGAAGTCGAAGCCGGGCTTGGTCTTGCTCGGGTTGTACGCGAGCTCGTTGAAGAATTCGTTGATCACGGAGAAGCTCGTCGCCAGCTTCGGGAACGATTCCGTCAGCGCCTGTGTGGAGGGCCCGAGTTCTCTCACCGTCGGCAGGATTTCGCGGGCGAACGGGCGGATTTCGTTCTTGATGATCGGCGCCGTCTTGATCGCCAGGCGTTTCGTCGCGTGCTGTGCCGGCCCGAGCGCTTTCGCGAACGGGTCGAGCTTGTGCAGCGCCGGGGCGACCTGGTTGGAGGCGGTCGCCAGCTTGCCGAGCGCTTTGCCGGTCTTGCCGAGCGCTCCCGGCAGCAGGTGCAGCGTGCTCTGCAGGTTCGCGTCCTCCTTGGCGAACGTCTGGAAGACGGCATTGGAGGAGTCGACGAGCTGTGCGATCTGCTTGTCGCGCGTGCCGAGCGCTTCCATGATCAGGCGGAAGTTGTGAATCGAGTGGCTGATGTTGGCCGAGCGCTTGGAGAGTTCGCGCTGGATTTCCTGTCCGTAGCGCGCCGCCGGCTCGAATCGCTTCAGCGTCGCCGCGAACGATCGGCCGTTCTTGTTGAGCCCTTCGCCGGCGCCGGCGAGGAGCTCCTGCAGGTAGGACCGCGTTTCCGCGTCCAGCCCGGCCAGGAATTCATCGAAGTTCACGTTCGGCGCCGTCTGCGCGAGCGGCAGCGCTTCGCCGCTCTTCAGCCTGCCGGCGGCGGGGGTGCCCGGGTTGACCTCGATCGTGATGTCCTGCAGCTGCGTCTTCGGGCGCAGCAGCAGCGTCGCGTTCTTGTAGAAGTGCGCGTACTTCGGCGTCACTTTCATGCTCACGACGGCGATGCCGTTGCGCAGGTTGACGCTTCCGACTTCGCCGACTTTCGCGCCCGCGATCGTCACGGCCTGTCCCTGCCCGGGGGTGACAGCCTGCGCCGTCTGGAAGTCCGCCTTGAGTTCGTAGTAGTCGTGGCCGAGCACCGGCACCCAGCCCGGCAGGTGCAGGTTCTCGTGCGCGAGGATGTAGCCGCCGACAGCAGCCGCGATCACGACCATCGTCACCACCGCGATGAACGCCGTGCGGTAGCGCTCGATCTGCTCGCGGACGCTGAGCCCGCCCTCGTGGCTGTGCTCGGTGGGGTTCATCATTTGGTCCCGTCGGCCGGGCCGTTGGACAGGGGGCCGTTGAAGTCGGGCAGCGACTGCGTCGCACATGGAACCAGCGGCTGGTATGTCGGCTCTTCGGCCGGGAACGCGGGCCGGGTGCCCTGCGGCGGGAGCGGCGAGCGGGCCAGCAGTTCCAGACCGTCGAGTTTTTTGCCCGGGAGCGTCGCTTTCCGCGACTTGAGCGTCTGGCCGCTGTTGCCCACCAGGAACTTGGTGTACGGCCCGTTGCCGTCGAAGCTCTGACCGATCCCGGAGAGACCGACGAGGCTGTACCAGAACTCCTTGTAGTTTTCGACGCCCGAGGTCGACGTGCCGTCCTGCAGCTTGACGTTGCCTGCGGGGTAGATCACTTTCGTCAGGCACTTGTTGAACGCTTCGGTCTGCTTGAAGACGGGCACCTGTTCGCCGCTCAGCTTCGCCAGCGACGGCGTCGCTTCGCCAAGGGCCTTGGCGACGCCGCCGAGCTCGCTCGGCTGCAGTGAGAGGCGCACCTGTTCGATCCACGGCAGCGCCGCCGCGACCGTTTCAGGCGTCGCTTTCACGCCCGGAAGGATGTCTTTGGCGAAGGCACGGGTCGGCGGGAAGGAGCGACCGAGCGCCGTGAGGCCGCGGCTGATGCCGCGCAGCGACGTGGGCAGCTCGTGGACCGTCGCGCGCAGCGGCGCCCTCTGCGCGGCGAAGGCCGCGAAGAACGTGTTGAAGTTGACAATCAGTTCGCCGAGCTGCTGCTCGTGCACGTTCAGGGCCGAGGTGACCTTGCCCACGCTCGCGATCAGCTTTGAGAAGTCATGCGATTCGGTGCCGGTGATCGCCTGGTTGATGATCGCCCCGCCGCGCAGCGCTTCCGGTGAGCGGCGGTAGGTCTTGTTGAGCGCTTCGGCCGCGTTGATGCCCCGCACCTCCGGGAGCTGTTCGGCATCTTCGGAGGCGTCCGGGTGCTTCGTCAGCCCTTCGCCGTAATAGATCAGGAACTTCTGCAGGTTGGCCCGCGTGTCGGTGTTGAGCGCGTTGAGCACCTGGTCGAGCTGAACCGGATCGGCCGTCTGCGTGGTCGGGATCGTGTACCCGGAGGACACCGTCTTCGCCGACGGGCTGCCCGGCTGCAGTTCGACGAACCAGTTCCCTTCCAGGAAGATGCGCGGGCGGATCTTGACGGTCGCGTCGGAGTGGATTGGAAGCCCCCGGCCTTCGATTTCCATCGTCACGAGCCCGGTATTTCCATCGCGCTTGATCCCGGCCACCTTGCCGACATCGACGCCGGCGACCCGCACCGGCGACTTCGAGTGGATGTTCACCGCCGAGTTGAACTGGGCCTTGAGCTGGAAGCCGTGTTTGAACGGGATGTGCTTGGTGAAGCCGAAGTACACGCCGACGATCACCACGAGGATCAGGACCAGCGCGTACCGGACGCGGCTGCCACGGCCGAGTTCGGAGACGGGGATCGCGGCGCGGCGGCGCCAGAAGCGGCGGCCGCTCATTTCTTCTTCCCTTTGCTGCTCGCCTTTTTCTTCGTGGCGGGCTTTGACAGTCCGAGCGCCTGCTTTTGGGTCGCCGAGTACGTTTCTCCGAAGAGGTTCGTTTCACGCCCGGTGAATTCCGTCCCGCTCTGCACGGCGCTGGCCGGCGCGTTGCCGATCACGGCCTGGCCCGGGATGAAGTTGGTCTTGCCCGCTTCGCATACCTGCCGTTGACCCGGCGCGCTGACGTTCGGGTAGGGATTCACGTGCAGGTGGTTGCTGTCGAGGACCCTCGTGCCTTTCGGTTCTGCTTTTTCGGTCGAGCCGCCGTTGGCCGGAGCAGACGACGGGAAGCCCTCGTTGTTCGGGCCGCTCGGAGAGAGAACGAAGGCTGCGCGCGCGACGGTGCCGACGCCGATCGACTCCGACTCGAGGCTTGCGACATTGCGGAACGCGAGCGTCCAGTAGTTGCACTTGGCCTGCTCGGGTGCAAGCCCGGCCAGAACCGGGTTGCCCACTTCGACGGTGTGCGTGAAGTCTTCGAACGCGAGCGTGACGATCGGGTTCTGCCCGAATTTCGCGAGCGCTTCGGAGGATTCGGCCAGCTTCGAGTTGAGGTCGGTCGCGGCGGCGAGGTTGACGGCGCCTTCCTTGAACGCGTGCCCCAGAGGCGGCGCGACCGTGACCAGCGCGGCGGCGCTCGGGCGCAGCAGGTGCATGAACTCGGTCGCGTTGCGGATCAGCGGCGCCTCGAACGGCAGCGAGTGGGTCGCCTGCTGCAGTGAGGCCGGGCCTTCGACGGTCGCTTCTTCGAGGGATTTCGTGACGCTCGCCCAGGCCGTGAAGAAGTTGTCGAGGAAGGTGTACTGGTTGGCCTGCGCCTCCGCCACCGGCGCGGCCTGGCTCGCGGCGCGGTCGAGCGCGACGAACAGCTCGCGCAGTCCGGTCTGCGGCGCCGCGAGGTTGTGCAGCACCGGGATCGCCTTGGTCACGAGCGGGCGCAATTCGTGGATCGTGTTGTTCAGGCCGAGCCCGCGGCCGGCGAGGCCGTTGCCGAAGTTGTTCGTGTTGATCTTGATCGCGGTCCGGGTCTTCTTGTCGAACATGTTGAAGAGTTCCTCGATGTTCACCGGTTCGCGCGTCTGGCTCGTCGGGATCGTCCCGCCCGCGTTCAGCTTCCGGGACGAGGTGCCCTTTTCGAGTTCCAGGTACTTCAACCCGATCGCCGAGACCGACTCGACGATCGCGTGAGTGTCCGCCGGAAGCTTTTCCACGCTTTTTTCGAGCTTCAGATTGGCGATCGCCGTCACCCGCCCGGTCTTCGGATCCTGCTGGGGCGTGAGCGAGCTGACGACGCCGACGCGCGTGCCGGCGATCCGCACCTGGTTGGACGGCTGCAGCCCGGAGGCCTCCGGCAGCGCGACTTTGATGTTGTACGTCGGCACGAACGGCAGGCCGTTGTTGGCGTTGTAGGAGAGGAACACGGCGACGACCACGATCAGCGTCGTGACGGCGCCGATCAGCAGCGGGCTCGCGGCGAGGGAGTTGCGGCGGCGGCGGTCCATCACGGCACCTGCGCCGGGTCGCAGCTGAGCAGTTCGTTGTCGGTGAACGGAGATGAGCCGTCGGCCGCCGGTTTCGCCGCGGCACCCGGGCAGCGGCGAAGCTGGCCTGACTTCAACGGAGCCAGCGCGGCCGTCGCGCTGGTCGGGGTGAGTGTGTTTTTTTCACCTAGTGAGAAGCTCGGGAACACCGGGCTGATGCGCGCGTAGCCGCCGTTGGCGTCGTAGTAGGCACCCGACTGGCCGAACGTCCGCAGCGTGCCGACGAGATCGGGCGAGTAGGGGCCGAAGAAGGCCGTGATCGGCACCGATTCCTTCTCGCCCTGCACGACCGCCGGCGACGCGGTCGTCAGCTGCGTGTAGAGGACCGGCAGGATCCTGACGATGTCGGTCAGGTCGTTGTTGGCCCCCGGGCGGTTGAAGGCCGAGTTGAAGTTCTTGACCGCCGGCGTCGCCGTGGTCAAGAGCGGCCGCAGGCGTTCGAACAGGGTCGTCAGCGGCTTGCTCGTCGGCTTGGACGCGTCGACGAGGGCTTTCAGGTCCTTGAACGTCGCGGGCAGTTCCGCGAACGTCTTGTTGCCGGCGCGGAGCGCCACCGGCAGCTGTTTGAGGCCGGCGGCGAAGTTGCTCTGTTCGTCGCCGATCGCCGTGAAGGTCGTGTTGGCGTTTTCGATCAGCGAGGAGAGCTGCGGCGCGCGCGCCCCGATCGTCGTGACCGCCTTGGCCGTTTCGACGAGGAAGTTCGTGAACACCGGCTGATCGCGCACGAGCTCGGAGAAGAAGTGATCGGAGGCGGACAGGAACGGGCCGAAGTATTCGGTCGATTCGCCGAGCTGCTTGCCGGCTCCGGCGTAGGATTCGGCCGTGCCCTGGATGAACTGGGAGAGCCCCTTCCGGGTCTTCGGGTTGAGCGCGTTGAACAGCTGGTCGAGATCCGTGACCGGTTTCGTCGCGCTCGCCGGGAGGGTCGCGCCGTCGTGCAGCGACGCCTTGTTGTTGGGCCCGGGCGCCAGCGCCACGTAACGGTTGGCCACGCTCGACAGCGAAGGCACCCGCACCTGCGCCGTCGTGCCTTCGTGCAGCGGCGTCAGCGAGCTGTCGACGCGGATCGTCACATCGGCCTTGAAGTCCTTCGTCAGGGAGAGGTCCGTGACGCTGCCGACCGGCACCCCGCCGACCTGCACCTGATCGCCGCGGACGAGCTGACCGGCTTCGGGGAAGATCAGGTGGTAGGTGGCGCCGCCGCCGCCGGCGAAGAGGAGGTAGGCGAGCGCCAGCACCACCAGCGCGAGCGCGCCGACGGCGATGATCCGCACCGCGCCGCCGCGGGCCGGGGGCTCGGCGGGCCGGCCGGCCGGGGGAGGCGGCGGGGGTGACGCAGCGGGGGGTGTGGGCGGGCTAGTGGTTGCCACCGGTTTCCTTCCGGGCTTCCGACGGGCTGACCGGAATCGCCGCGCTCGAGGGCTTGCTCGAGACGGTCGGGTCGGGGATCTCGCCCAGGCGCGCGACGAGGCGGCTCCACCCGGTCGGCGACAGCGCCGCGCCGGCGAGACCGGCGACACGCGCCAGCGCCGAGCGCTGCGCGGCGAACGTCACCCTGATCGCGTCGCTCGCCTTCGCGTTCGTGACCGTCGCGGCGGCCCCCGGATAGCTCATCGCGCTGACGATCCGCCGCGGCCGCGCGAGGCCCTGCAGCATCAGCAGCCGGCGCACGAGCGTGTCGGCCGCGGTGCCGGGCCCCTGGTGGCCGGCGACGGGGACGCCGTCGATCGCCGTGATCGTGATCGACTCGCTGGTCGTCCCGGCGGCCGCGTTGGCCGCGAGCGCCGCCGGCGTCGCTGGGGCGCAGGCCAGGCCCGCGACCTTCGGGCGCAGCCCGGACACCGACAGGTACTCCAGCGCCGCCAGCACGCGCTTGTCGACGCGACCCGCCCGCACGTCCTGGCGGCCGCAGCGGCTCAGCTCGATTCCTGCGTCGCCGAGCACCTGCGGCTCGAGCTGGTGCTTTGACTCGAGCAGCACCTGTCCGATCGTCGGCGAGGTCGCCAGGAACGGATTCTCGCCCTTGGCGTGGAAGACCGAGCTGTTCTCGAGCGCGACCCAGCCGTCGAGGATCGGCTTCGGGTCGATCAGCGGAGCTCCCGGCCCGGCGGGGCGCACCTGGAAGATGATGTGCGGCGCGCCTTCGCCCGCCGCGGCAGTGCCCGAGCCGAGGTGGCCGAGGACGGTCCCGGCGATCACCTGCACACCGGGGCGCAGCTGGTGGAGGTAGACCTCGCTCGTCCCTTCGCGGAACGCGCGCACGTGCGGGGCCACCGCCTGCGGCTGAGCGGCGGCCGGCTGCGGCGCTTCCGGTGCGGCACTCGCCGGAGCCGCTTCGAGTCCTGCGGTGGCGCCGAGGGCCAGGCCCGAGACGGTCGCCGCTTCGGAGAGCGGTGAATGCGCCTGCACGCCCGCGGTGGCCGGGGCGCTCGGCGCCGGTTCGCTGGCCTTCCCGGAGTGCGTGATCTGCGCGCTGCCGGTCGAGTTGACGCGCGGCTGGATCACCGGATATTCGGATGCGATGCCGCCGAGGCCGGCGTACACGTAGGTGTTGCCGTATGCATCGCGCAGGGTGATGAAGCGCCCGAGCGACGGCGAGTGGCCGAGCTGCTGCACTTCACCGTCCTGGGTGGCGATCACCGGCGCGCCGGCCGGTCCGTAGATCGCGGTGCCGACGATCGTCTTGCTCGCGCCCGACGCTGTGTGCACGCTGGGGAAGCCGTCGGAGAAGTGAACGGCGGCGTGCACCGGGAACCGCGCCTCGGTCAGGCCGGTGATCGCGCCGAGCAGTTCCGAGGGCGTGCCGCCGAGCAGCTGGGCGCGCAGCATCACGGAGCTGACGTAGGCCTGCGAGTGGTTGTAGGAGTAGACCGCCCCGCGGACGTCCTTCTCGCCACCGGCGGCACGCAGGTAGCGCGCGGCGGCGAAGATCGCGTCGGCCGGGTTGTACGGGTCCCGGTATCCGTCGCCGTTGGCGTCGACGCCGTACCCGCTCCACGACGAGGGCAGGAACTGCATCCACCCCTCGGCGCCGGCGCTCGAGACGCTGACGTCGCGCCCGTAGTCGGTCTCGACCTCGTTGATCGCGGCGAGCACCTGCCAGGGAACTCCGTAGGCGGCACCGGCGGCCTGGAAGATCGGCAGCAGGAACGGCGGTATCGAGAAGTTTTCGACGAAGAAGTTGGGCACGCCGCCGACGCCGCCCTGCAGCGCGAGCGGCAGCGCGGGCGTGAGCGTGCCCGGAGCGTTCGCCTTGTGCTTGGCGCGCGGCTGGCCGGCTTCGCCTTTGCCTTCCACGCCCGTGCCGCCGGATCTCCTCTTGCCCCCCGGAGGGGCGGCTCGTGGGGCACCACCGGTCGGATGCTGGGGGTGTGCCTGCTTGACCTGCGGCGCCGGTTCGGGTGCCGGCGGGGCGGGAGTCGTTTCGGTCGGCGGGGCGACCGGGGCTTCGGCGGGGGCCGTCTGTTCGCTCGGCGTTTCGGCGGCTGGCGTCGCGACCGCGGGCGGCGAGGAGGACGCGCCTTCGGCTTCGGCTGCAAGCGCCGCCGCGACCGGCATCAGCGCGAGCACGCCGAGCGTGGCTCCGAGCAGGTGCATTGTCGATCGCAGGCCGCTCATCGCTCAGTTGCCCAGCAGGTAGTTGAGGAGCATCCCGTTGGCTTCTGCGCTTTCGCCCGATGGCGAGTAGAACGTCGTGCCCGCGGTCGAGCCGCCGACCGGCCGGCTGGTGGCGGCAGCGCCGCCGCCGGCAGCGTTCGGAGCGGTCGTTTCGCCGGCGTGCGGGTCGCCCGGGTATTTGGCGATCGCCTGCGCGGGCGTGGCGCCGTTGATCACGGCGAGCGTGCGCTGCATTTCCAGCCCGGTCCCGGGGGGAATGCTCGCCTTGGTCGCTTTCGTGGCTTCGCTGGTGCCGAGGTGGGCGTTGCAGCCGCTGACCGGCGCGAGCGCGTATTTCACGCAGATCGTCCCCACGCCCTCGGTGCGCAGGAAGTGCCCGAGCTGGTCATATCCGTTGGCGGCGCCGGCGCCGAGGAAGATGAAGTCCATGATCCGCTCGAGCCCGCCGGTGTCGCGCAGGCTGGTGAACAGTTCGGCGAGGTTGCTCGTGAACGGCTTGGCGCCCGTGCCGAGCGCCTTCAGCTCGGCGAGCAGTTTTTTGCTGGAGACGAGGGCCGGACCCGATTTCTTGGCTGTCTTGCCGAGGCTTTCGAAGAACTTTTCGGAGCTGCTGGAGAACTTCGGCAGGTGCGTGAACGCCGTCGAGATCGCCGGCGCCGCTTTGTTGAGGTTCGTGAAGACCGGAGTCGTCTGTTCGGCGAAGCGTTCGAGCCGTTCCATCGCCGGGCCGAGCTGGCGCAGGAACGGCGGGAAGTCTTTGAGGTTCTGGGCGAGCGCGCCGCGGTGCGCGGCGGTCGCCTGGGAGACCTTGTTGCTTTCCGCGAGGAAGTTCGCGAAGTGTTCGCGGACGCGCGCGAACGGCGCCAGCGCTTTGTCGGAGTCGACGGCGAGCTTCGTCAGCACCTGGTTCTCGCTCGCCAGGATCGCCAGCACCCTGTCGAATTCCCGCAGCGCCGGGTTGGCGCGGCGGATCACTTCTTTGAGGTCGCTGCCGCGGCCGGCCAGGCCGGCGCCGAGCTCGTTGAGGATGATCGTCAGACGCTGGCGTTCGGGGAGGCGGCTGATGTCGCCGAGCAGGTCGACGTCGACCGGGCTGCTGGTGTTCTTGACGGGCAGCAGCCGCTGGCCCGCTCCTTCACGGCCGTTTGCGATCTTTTCCAGCGGCGGCGGCAATGGTGTCCCTTCGACGCGCGGCTGGGTCGGCAGGCAATCGACGTACTTCTCGCCGATCAGCGCCTGGGGACGCACTTCGCAGCTGGCGTCGGCGCGGAAGTCCTTGAAGCCGTCGTTCGTGATTTCGAGGACGACGGCGGCCTTGGCCTGCGGGGTGGGCGTCACCGAGCCGACCTTGCCGACCTTGACACCCGCGACCTTGACCACCTCGCCGGGGATGATGTTCCCGGCGTCGTCGAAGATGGCGCGCAGGCTGTAGCTGCCGTTCGTGCCGCCCGCGGACGTCGCGAGCAGCACTGCGGCGACGATCAGGCACGCCGCGGCGATCCCCGCCGCGACTCGCTTACGCCCCACGGTGTCCTTCCTCACCCGCTTCATCCTCGCTCTCTCACAACGAGACGGGCGACCTCATCCGCTTCGATGAGGTCGCCCGCCCCAACTTTGCTGCCTGGCAGCTTACGCCCTCAAAGGCGCAAGCTCACCACTTGACCTAATGCTTGCGCGGGCACGGCGCCTTGTATTCGGCCGTCACCGTTTCTTCTTTGAGGCCACCGAGACCGGCGAACGTCAGTTCGGTCTTGACCGGCAGGTATTTTTTCGGGCACTTGGTCGGCATCGTGCCGTAGTAGGTCGTCTTGCCGCCCTTCTTGATCGCCGAGCCGGCCTTCACCTTGATGAATTTGACCGACGCGTCCTGCGCGCCCGGGACCGTTTCGACCAGCGGCACTTCGGCTTCGAGCTTCTTGCTGTAGAGGCCGCTCGAGTTGACGTAGTGCGCCTTCGAGAGGATTTCCAGCAGCACCGGCGAGTGGCCGAACGTGAAGAACGTCAGCCCGCCTCCCGGCGCGTAGAACGATTCGATCGACGCCGTCTCAGGGACGATTTCGGTGCCGAAGGCGACGAAGCCCTGAACCGTTCCCTTCGGACCCGCTGCGGAGCCCTTCGGGCACTTGGTCGGACCGGGGCCCGACGGTTCGAGTACCGAGGGGGCACACGTCGGGAAGCCCGACGGGTGCAGCTTGACGCCGGCCGGCAGGTAGAAGTTGACGTGGGTCAGCGGCGGCGGGAACCCGCCGTATTCGGTGCCTTCGATCTTGTATTCCGCTTCGACCGCGGCGCCCGCGCCGAAGATGTTCCCCGTGTGGGGGAAGCCCGCAATCGGCACCGCTGCCGCTTTGAAGGTCACTTTCGGCGTCGCCGACGCCGCGCCCGGAAGTGCAAGCGCGAGGATGGCGAGGCCGAGCACGGCAAGACAGCTGGATGCTCTACGCATCAGTTTCTCTCCTCTGTTGATGGACAGGTCCGCCTCGATCCGGGTAGCTCCGGAGCCATGGCGGCCCGGCGACTCGAGATCCCCCCACGGGGAACATGGCGTCTTCGGTCCGAACACTAACCGCAGTCTGCGAACCGTTCAACATCGAACGGGATGCCCGTTGACGGGCGCTCGCGCGCCACGGGGCGTTCGGCTTCGAAGGTCTCGGGAACTTGCGTCGTTCATGAGTCTAAGGCTCAGCCTGAGGGTTCATCAGGTGCTGAGAGCTCCATCTCCGCACCCTCGAAGCTGACGCCGACAGGCTCGACTACTACCCGTCTGGGCCCCTCCTCTACCACGCCCGCCACGATCGCGTCGATGCCGAGGGTGGCCGCCGCGCCGACGACCCGCTCGCCGGCGCCGGCCGCGCAGTAGACGGCGAAGCCGCTGCCCATGTTGAACGTCGTATATGCGGAGCGAGCGTCGAGTCCCGCCTGCTCGACGAGGAACTCGAGCACCGGCGGGACCGGCGGCAGTCGCTCGATCCGGTAGGTCAGCTCGCGCTGCGGGCGCATCAGCTTGAGGAGGCCGTGCCCGGTCACATGGCTTAGGTAGGTGACCGGCAGCGCCTGCTCGAGCAGCGCCGCGACGAGCGGCACGTACATGACCGTCGGCTCGAGCAGCGCCTCGCCGAGGCTCGTCCCGTCCGGCAGCTCGGTGGCGTAGCCCCCGGGCAGGCGCTGCGCGATCAGCCGCGCCAGCGATGCGCCGTTGGCGTGCAGCCCGCTCGAGGAGCCCAGCACGATCTCATCGCCCGGCGCGAGCTCCTCGCCGAGGATCGCCGAGCGGCCCTCCGGCACCGCGCCGACCGCGGCGCCGGCCAGCTCGACCTCGTCCTCGGCCAGCAGCCCCGGCAGCGAAGGCGACTCGCCTCCCCCCCACGTCGCCCCGGCGTCGAGACATCCGCGCTGCCAACCCTCCACGAGCGCACGGGAACGGTCGCCGCGCAGGTACCAGTCGGAGGAGCCGGTGGCGAAGTACGCGTTCACGACGAGCGGCAGCGCGCCCACGCAGCAGAGGTCGTTGGCGATCGCCGCAACGGTGTCGTAGGCGACGTCGGCGAAGCGGTTCGCGCCGCCCGCCTCGAGCACGGCGCGGGCGATCATCGCCTTCGTCCCCAGACCCTCGACGACGAACGCGAGCGTGCGACCGCCGAGCTCGAACACGAACGCCGGCTCGCCCCGCGAGGCATCGAGCGCGCGGCCGCCACGACGTTCGAGCAGCGGCGAGGTCGCGAGCGCGCTGCTCAGCGCCAGACGCTTGCCGGCATCGAGCGTCTCGTAGTCGACCCCCGCAGCGCGGTAGCTGGCGCCCTCTTGGCTCATCGGCGATGATCCTAAAGACCTTGCAGCCAACCGGGAGGGACGATGGACTTCGAGCCGAGCCAGCGCTGTTCTGAATTCAAAGAGCGTCTCGGCGCCTTCATGGACGAGCACATCTACCCGGCCGAGTCCGTCTACGAGCAGCAGCTGCGCGACTCGGGCAACCCGCACTACCAGCCTCCCGTGATGGAGGAGCTGAAGGCCGAGGCTCGCGAGGCCGGGCTGTGGAACATGTTCCTGCCCGACGAGGAGCACGGCGCCGGCCTCTCGAACAGCGACTACGCGCCGCTCGCCGAGATGCTCGGACGCTCGCCGATCGCCTCGGAGGCCTGCAACTGCTCGGCGCCGGACACCGGCAACATGGAGGTGCTGCACCAGTTCGGCACCGACGCCCAGAAGGAGCAGTGGCTGCGCCCGCTGCTCGAGGGCGAGATCCGCTCGGCGTTCGCGATGACCGAGCCCGATGTCGCGAGCTCCGACGCGACGAACATCCAGATGCGGATCGAGCGCGACGGCGAGGACTACGTCCTCAACGGCCGCAAGTGGTGGACGACGAACGCGATGCACCCGAACACCCGGATCATGATCGTGATGGGCAAGACGCAGACCGACGGGCCGATCCACAAGCAGCAGAGCCAGATCCTCGTGCCGATGGAGACCGCCGGCGTGAACGTCGTGCGCGAGCTGTCGGTGTTCGGCTACACCGACCAGGACGGCCACGGCGAAGTCGACTTCGCCGACGTCCGCGTGCCCGCCTCCAACCTGATCGCCGGCGAGGGCGATGGGTTCATGATCGCCCAGGCGCGCCTCGGGCCCGGCCGGATCCATCACTGCATGCGCGCGATCGGCGCGGCCGAGCGGGCGCTCGAGGCGATGTGCAGGCGCGCCGTCTCACGCGTCACGTTCGGTCAGCCTGTGGCGATGCGCGGCAACGTGCAGGACTGGATCGCCGAGTCGCGGATCGAGATCGAGATGGCCCGGCTGCTGACGCTGAAGGCCGCCTGGATGATGGACACCGTCGGCAACCGCCACGCGCGCACCGAGATCGCCGCGATCAAGGTCGCCGCGCCGAACGTCGCGCTGAAGGTGCTCGACCGCGCGATCCAGGTGCACGGCGGCGGCGGCGTCTGCCAGGACTTCGGGCTCGCCTCCGCCTACGCGCATCTGCGCACGCTGCGCCTTGCCGACGGGCCCGACGAGGTCCACAAGCTGTCGATCGCACGTCGCGAGCTGGCGCCGTACATCCCGCGCGAGGCCTGAGCTGGACGCCGCCGGGACGGTCCGCGGAGCACCATCTCGCCCAGTGGATCGGGCCGCGCAAGGCGGGCTAACCCGGCCTACTGGACGGTTTGGCTGAGTAGGCGCTCAGAAATCGGGGTATTCCTGGGAGGCCGGGCGCGAGGGCGCCGGCTTCGCCACGAGAGAGGAAGAGGCCGATCGCATGAAGA
>JAOPZS010000118.1 GCA_025963965.1 Solirubrobacterales bacterium | reverse complement strand
CGGGCGCCGCGGCTGCGGGCCCCGCCGGTGCCACGGCCGCCGGCACTCAGGCGCTGTTCGGCTCGAGCTCCAGCGGCGGCTCCTCGCTCCCGGCGCCGGGCAGCGGCGGAGGGCTCACCGGGGCCGGCGGCTTCGGCGGTCGCTCGGTCCAGACCAGCGCGGCGCTGACGAACGCGCTGCGATCGGGCGCGAGCGGCTACCGCTGGGTGGTTGCGACGAGCGGCTCACAGAGCGCGGCGAGCCTGGAGCTCGCGAGCGGCCAGGCCGTGATGGCGATCGGCGGCTTCAACAACGAGGGCGGCAACATCACGCTCGCCCAGTTCGAGTCGTATGTCCAGAAAGGCGAAGTCCACTACTACGTGGCCTCCGGGGGCGGTGCTCCGGGAGGTGCCCCGGGTGGCCGCGCGTCGAGCGCGCAGATCGAGGAATGGGTCGCGAAGCACTTCAAGAGCGTGACGCTCGGCGGCGCCAGCGCCTACGACCTGAGCGCGCCTGTCGGCTGAGCTCGCTAGCGGTCGGCGCGCGCCAGCGCCGGCACGATCTGACTCTGAGCCGGACCCGGCGCCGGCTCCTCGTCGTCGGCCGTCGGGAAGGCGGGCAGCAGCCAGGCCGCCATCGCGGCGCCGGCGAGGCCGACACCGCCGGCCACCAGGCAGCCCAGTCCGAGCCCGTCGATGAACGAGCTCGACGCCGCGTGCGAGACGCCCGCCGCGAGGGCCGTGTGCCCCGAGGAGGCGAGCTGGCCGGCGACGCCGAGCGCCGATCCGACGGAGCTCTGTGCGACGTGGCCGAGGCCGGCGGGCAGCGAGCCGGGTAGCCGCGCTGCGAGGTGGCTGGTGTACAGGGAGGCATACACGCTTCCGATCACCGCCACCCCGAGCGTGCCGCCGAGCAGCCGCGTGGCGTCGTTGACGGCCGAGCCGATCCCCGCCTTGGCGGTTGGCACGACGCCCATGATCGCCTCCGTGGCCGGTGCGCTCGTGAGGCCCATGCCGATCCCGTAGAGCACCATCTGCAGGGCGATCGTCGTATAGCCGGTGCCGGGAGCGACGATCGCGGCGACCCAGACGTAGAAGGCGGCGACCATCAGCAGGCCTGCCGTGACGACGAGCTTGGTGCCGAAGCGGACGGCCAGGCGCGTGCCGATCACCGAGGCGACGCCGACGGAGGTGGCGACGGGCAGCAGGTGCACGCCGGCCGAGAGCGGGCCGTAGTGCTTGATGAACTGGAAGTACTGGGTCATCAGGAAGATGAAGCCGAAGAGGGAGAAGAAGGCCACCGTGACGGCGCCGCTTGCGGCGGTGAAGCGCGGGTTGGCGAACAGCCGCACGTCGAGCATCGGCTCCTCCGTGTGGCGCTCCCACGCCACGAAGGCGCCGAGCAGCAAGGCGGCGCCGGCGAACCCGGCGAGGCTGCGCGCGCTCGACCAGCCGTGTTCGGGCGCCTCGATGATCGTGAAGATCAGCAGCGCCATCGCGCCGGTCGAGAACGCGAAGCCCGGCCCGTCGAGCGCGGGCGCCCGCGGGTCCCGCGAGCTCGGCACCGAGCGGGCGACGAGCGCTGCGGCGAGCGCGGCGACGGGTGTCATCGCGAAGAAGATGCTCGTCCAGTCGAATTGCTCGAGCAGCCACCCGCCGACGATCGGCCCGAGCGCGATCGCCATCCCTGCCGTCGCCCCCCACAGCCCGATCGCCCGCGCTCGCTCGCCGCGGTCGGTGAAGATGTTGGAGATCAGCGACAGCGTCGCCGGGAACACCATCGCCGCGCCGAGGCCCATGAAGCAGCGGGCGACGATCAGGCCGCCCGAGCTGCTCATCAGACCGCCGGCGGCGCTGGCCAGACCGAACAGCGCGAGCCCCCAGAGCAGCATGCCCTTGCGCCCGAAGCGGTCCGACAGCGAGCCGCAGGCGAGCAGGAAGGCGGCGAACACGAGGTTGTACGCGTCGACGATCCACTGCAGCTGGCTGTTGGAGGCGTGCAGTTCGCCGACGAGCGTCGGAAGCGCCACGTTGACGATCGTCGTATCGAGGTTGATCGCGAAGGCGGCGAGCAGCAGCGAGACGAGGATCAGGGCTCTGTTCTGCATGACGCCTCCTTGGGCAGGATCACCTAGACAAGAAAATCAAGTTGTAGCACTATTTTTTCAACCAGATGTATTAGACTCACCTCGTGCGCTCCTACAGCCAGTTCTGCGCGGTCGCCAAGGCCCTCGACGTCCTCGGCGATCGGTGGACGCTCCTGATCGTCCGCGAGCTCCTGCTCGCCGGCCCGAGCCGCTACACCGATCTGCGCAACGGGCTGCCGGGAATTGCCACGAACCTGCTCTCGGACCGCCTGCGCGAGCTCGAGGCGGCGGGCGTCGTGGTCCGCGAGCAGGCGCCGCCGCCGGTCGCGACGACGCTGTTCAAGCTGACGCCGCGGGGCGAGGCGATCCGCTCGGTGCTGCACGAGCTGGGTCTGTGGGGGATCCCCTACATGGCCGAGGGACCCGCCCCGCAGGACGTGTTTCGCGGGCGCTGGCTGGCCTGGCCGGCCGAGCTCTTCCTGACCGATCTCGAACCGGACGGCCCGCCCGTCTCGATCGAGTTGCGCACCGAAGAGGAACCGGTCGTGATCGAGGCCGCCGCCGGCGCGGTGCACGTGCGGCCGGGCTCCGCCGAGCACCCGGATGCCGTGATCAGCGGCGCGCCGCAGGAGATCCTCGGCCTGCTGAGCGGCCACCTCGATGTTCGGCGGGCGCGCAAGCGCGGGCTGCGAATCGACGGCGAGCTCGGCGTGCTCGACAGGCTGCGGCCGGCGCAGCCGGCAGCCCTGGGCTGAGGAGCGGCGCAGCCTCTAAACTTCGGCCCTCACCTCTGGGAGAGGTGGCCGAGTGGCTGAAGGCACTCGCCTGCTAAGCGAGTATGGGGATCAAACTCCATCGCGGGTTCGAATCCCGCCCTCTCCGTTTCACCCTTGAACGTGGCGACTCTCGGCTTGCAGGAGCCCGGTCATCCGGCGTTCTCGGGCGCGCCTCGATCGCGAGACCTGTGAGGTAGGACCGGATCGCGCCGCCGTCGGCCCGAGCC
Organism: Solirubrobacterales bacterium; assembly: GCA_025963965.1. Classification (GTDB taxonomy): domain Bacteria; phylum Actinomycetota; class Thermoleophilia; order Solirubrobacterales; family Solirubrobacteraceae; genus Palsa-744. The sequence continues at coordinate 4,444 of JAOPZS010000118.1, read as the reverse complement.
CGTCGTCGCGCCCGTCGTGCCGCGTCGCCGTCCTTCCCCGGGGCGCTCACGCGGGTTCCTCGGCGGGCTTGCCCAGCGGCGCGACAGACGTCTCGGCGCCGTCGATCGCGAGGTGCGGAAGTCGTTTTCCGAGCCACGCGGGCAGTACCCAGGTGTGGCGCCCGAGGAGCTCCAGCACGGATGGCAGGAGCAGGCTTCGCACCACGAATGCATCCAGGAACACGGCGCTCGCGAGGCTCAGGCCGAAGAGCTTGAGAACTCGCTGGTCACCGAACGCGAAGGACGCGAACACGCAGATCATGATCGTCGCGGCGGCGGTGATCACGCGGCCCGTTGACGCAAGGCCGCGCATCACGGCGTCGGAGGCGTCGCGCCGACGCGTCCACTCCTCGTGTATCCGAGAGACGAGGAAGACCTCGTAGTCCATGGACAGGCCGAAGACGATTGCGAACAGCATCACGGGGATGAACGCCTCGATCGGGCCGCCCTTGACGTTGAAGAAGCTCCCCAGCCACCCCCACTGGAAGATCGCGACCACAACCCCGAGGGACGCGCCGATCGAGAGCAGGTTCATCACCGCGGCCTGCACCGGGATCACGAGCGATCGAAAGACGAGCAGCAGAAGCAGGGCCGACAGCGCGACGACGATCCCGATGAACAGGGGAAGTTTCGCCGAGAGCACGCTCGTGAAGTCGGTCGTAGTTGCCTGCTGACCGCCGACGAGGATCTGGCTACCGGTGCTTCGGGCGACCGGCGGCAGCGTCTTGCTCCGCAGGCTGGTGACGAGTTCGCTCGTCGCGAGGGACTGGGGAGCCGAGCGGGGATAGACATCGAAGACCGCCGTCGCGCCGCTGGGGCTCAGTCGGGCGGGGGAGACGGATGCGACATCGGCGAGCGCGCGAAGCGACGTGGCGATCGCCGTTGTCGCCGCCGTGTCGCCCGCTCGTGGCAATGAGACAACAACCTGCAGCGGCCCATTGACTCCGGCCCCGAAGCCCTTTGCCAAGAGGTCGTAGGAGTGGCGTGTCGTGGAGCTCGCAGGGTTGTTGCCGGCGTCGCTGTTGCCGAGGCGCAGCGCGAGCGCCGGCGCGGCCAGCGTGAGCATGATCGCCACGCCCGCGACGGCACCGGGCCAGGGGTGGCGCTGGATGATGCGCGACCAGCGCGCCCACAGGCCGCGTGCGTCGCGGTCCTGGAAGGACTCACCGCTGGAACGCGCGCGCCGGCCTGGACGCGCGATGCGATCGCCGAAACGCGACAGCACGGCGGGCAGGATCGTCAGCGCCGCGAGCATCGTCATCAGGACCGCGAGCGCGGAGGCGACGGCGAGGCCATAGAGGAAGCTCACGCCGAGCACCAGCTGCCCGAGGAGCGCGATGATGACCGTGATCCCGGCGAACATCACGGCGCGTCCCGCGGTGTCCATCGCTTCGGTGATCGAGCTCTGCAGATCCATGCCGCCGCGGTAGTTCTGTCGGAAGCGGGTGATCAGGAACAGCGCGTAATCGATTCCGACGCCGAGTCCGATCATGGCTGCCAGCTGCGTTGCGAAGTCCGGCGTCGTGATGACCTGCGAGGCGAGGCCCGCAAGTCCGATCGCCGTGCCGAGCCCGAGCAGCGCGGTGAGGATCGGCAGCCCCATCGCCAGCAGTGACCCGAACGTGATGAGCAGCACGATCATCGCGGCGATCAGCCCGACTGCGGTTGCCGGGCCTAGTGACGTGCGTTCCGCCTGCTCGATCGCCTGACCGCCGAGCTGGACTTCCAGCTGAGGCGACCGCGCGGCGTCGGCGACGGAGATCACGCGTTCCACGGCCGCTTTCGGCAGGACGTTTGCGCGCTGGTCGAAGTTCACCGTCGCGAAGGCGATCTTGCGATCGCGCGATACCGCCTGCGCCCCGGCCGTGGAGTAGGGGCTCACGACGCCGCTGACATGGGGAAGCCGCGCGATCCGTTCCAGCGCGGGGACGATCCGCGACCGCACCGCAGGCGAGGCGATGCTCCCGCTGCGGACCGCGAAGACGATCTGGTCGGAGTCCCCGGATTGAGCCGGGAAGGCGCGCTTGAGCAGGTCGACGGCTCGCTGGGAGTCTGTGCCGTTCAGCGAGAAGCTGTTGCTGAAGTTGGTTCCGATCGCGCTCGAGGCTCCGAAGGCCCCGACCAGTGCGACGATCCAGCCGAGAGCGACGAGACGCCGGTGGCCGGCTGCCCAGACGCCGACGCGCGCAACGATTCCGAGTCGGCGGGGCGGGGTTGCCATCGAGCTCATCGTGGACCTCCTGGGCCTAATATACTCTTTAGAAGCGAACAGTCCCTTCTGCGAATAGTTCGCAGATCGAAGTAGAGTAGCATCGAAGCCATGGCCGTCAAGAGCGATCCAGAAAAGAAGTCCGCGCCGAGCGTGGAGGAAGACGTTGCCGAGCTGATCTCGCTGGTGCCCGTCACGCTCCACGACCTCAAGGCCGCGGTGCCGGCCCCGATGCCGATGCGGGACGCGATGGAACGCTCCTCGCTCGGAAAGCGCCACGCGACGGCCCTCTTGGCCGTCGCGGCAGCCGAACCCATCGGTGTCAGCGAACTCGCCAAGCGACTCGGGCTGCTGCTCTCAAGCACGAGCACGATCGTCGGGGAGCTCAGTCGCGCTGGCATGCTCGAGCGGGCCGAGGACGATGAGGACCGCAGGCGCACGATCGTCCGCGTGCACGAGGACTTCCGCGATGCGATGGAGGGCTGGCTCGACGTCGCCGTCGCGCCTTTTCGCACCGCCCTCGAGCGACTCTCACCCCAAGCCCGTGCGCACTTCCTCGAAGGCTGGCGGATCCTCGCGCAAGAGGCCGCCCTTCGCGGAACCGGTGAGGACCAGGGCGTCGACTGCGAGCCCTAGCGGCCGCGAGAGGCGAATCGCGCCGGTTTCGGATGATCTAGGATCTCCCACCAAGGGCGCGAATCGATTCACGATCTCGAGCCGCCCCCGTTGCGATTGGGAGGTCGCCACGAAACCGAGCGAGCCGAGCCTGTTCTACCGCGTGACGGGGCGACTGAACGCCCTGCTCTGGAAACTTCCGCTGCCGCGGCGCGTGCTCGTCCGGCTCAGCGGGCTCCTTTACCGCTCTCCGCCGATGCCGGGCGAGGTCGTGCTCGTCATCATCCGGGCTGTCCAAGCGGCCGGCATTCGTTGTTGGATCGCAGGAGGATGGGGGGTCGACGCCCTGGTGGGCAGAGGTACCCGCACCCATCGCGATCTCGACCTGGTCGTCGAGCATCGGGACATGCAGAAGGCCGTGCAGGTGCTGCTCGACCTCGGCTACTGGGAGTGGTACCGCCTCGACCCAGACGTGCCCCTGTCGACTCAGATCGTGTTCACCGACCATCCCGTGGCGGGGCGGGCGGTCGACCTGCACCCGCTCGAGCTCTTCGGCCCGCGCGCCGAGGGGACGGTGGGCGAGGTGGAAGGACGGCAGGTGCCGTGCCTGTCGGTGGCTACGCAGGTCGAGAACCGCACCTGCATGCGCCGTTCCGAACGAGCCGACCTCGAGCTGCTGCGCCGGCTGGAACGGTCGCCGCCGCCTCCTGCCGAGCTGCCGTCGCGTGCCGGCGCAGACCGGACCTGATGGCTGTGGGCCCTTTCGCGGGGATCCGCGTCACCGCCGCCGGCCGCCCCGACCGCCGCGCCTGACGCTGCGCTCAGCGCCGGACGCGGTAGTGCAGGTGGGTCACGCCGGCCTCCCCTTCGAGGATCCGCGTGCGCTCCAGCTCGATCTGATCCGCAGGGAGGTTCTCGAAGAGACGGCGACCCTGGCCGAGGAGCACCGGGATGAGATGTATCTCGAGCTCGTCGAGAACACCGGCATCGAGCGCCAGCTGCGCGGTTCCGGCGCCGTGGACCAGCACGTTCTTCTCCCCGGCGGCCCGCTTTGCCTCCGACATCGCGGTCCTGACGTCGCTGACATACCTGACCAGCGGCCACTTCCCGATCTCGCTGTCGGGCTCACGCCTGCTCAGGACGAAGATCGGCACGCCGTCGTGGTGATCGCCGCCCCAACCGCCGGCCGGCTCGAAGGTGCCCCGCCCGGCGACGACCGCGCCGGTCGCCATGAACTCGTCGACCACCTGGCCGTTGATCCCCCCGAGGCGGCCCGACACGGCCTTGTGGTCGGCGTCGGCACCCGTCAGGAACCACTCGTGCAGGCGGTGCCCACCGTCGCCGAGCCCGTTGCCGGGACCCTCGTTGGGGCCGGCGATAAATCCGTCGAGGGACATCGACATGTACAGAACGGTTGCGGGGACGGTGGCTCCTTCCCTGTGGGCTACGAGGCCGGCGTCGACGGCACCGTACTCAAGCTTCCCTGGGCGCCGCGGGGCCGAGCAGGCGTTCCAGCGTGAAGGTGAGCACCTTGCGCCGCTCCGAGCGGTCGAGATCCTCGACGAAGGTTCCCTCGACCGT
>JAOPZS010000099.1 GCA_025963965.1 Solirubrobacterales bacterium | reverse complement strand
CGGCGGGCGCGGCGGCGCTGCCCGCGGCCGGCGGGACCGCGGTCGGCTCGAAGGGCGGCCGGGCGCTCATCTCAGGCGACCCAGTGCCACGTGGAGAACTGCGCCACGAACACGACCATCAGCGCGGCCGAGAGCACGAGCAGCGGACGGCGGGCCCGCGGATGCTCGGCCAGCCAGCCGCCGGTGGCGATCGACAGCGGGAAGAGCACCAGCAGGAAGCGCGGGAGCGACATCAGCGGCTGTCCGGTGACCGGCTCCGACAGCGGCAGCGCGAGCGCCGCGATCACGTAGACGACATACGCCGCGGGAAGGCGACGCCACGCCCACAGCAGCGCCGGTACCGCCGCGAGCAGGAACGCGAGCTGCGCCAGGTTGTGAGCGGCCGCGACCGTCGGGCTGCCTGTCGCAGCCGGGAAGTACACGTGGGCGCGCTGGAAGGAGAGCAGCTGGCGGGCCCCCTCGAAGGCTGCGCGCAGCCCGTCCCACACCGCCACGTACGGACCGGCGAGATGCCGGCCCCAGACGCCCTGCGCGCGCAGCGGCGCCAGCCCGTCGCCGCCGGCCACGGCCAAACCGAGTGAGAACGCCACGGCACCGGCGGGAATCAGCAGCAGCCAGAGCGCATCGCCGCGCAGGCGGAAGCGCGGGCGCAGGCGCGCCAGCAGGCGCCCGGCACGGGCTGGCGGCGAGGGACGGTCCTCCCGCGGCCCGTACAGGTAGATCATCAGCGCCGGCACCAGCAGCACGAGGCCGGCGCTGCGCGTGCCGGCGGCGAGTGCCCCGAGCACGCCCGTCATCGCCCACCGCCCCTGGCGGGCGCTCCAGAACACCCCGACCGAGAGGGCCAGGTACAGCGACTCGGAGTAGACGGCCGAGAAGAAGAACGCCATCGGTGCGAACGCCGTCGCGAGCACCGCAAGGCGGGCGGCATCTCCGCCGCTTGCGCTCGCCGCACCGCGGCCGAGCTCGAGCGTCGTCAGCCGGTGGATCCCGTACAGGCCGGCCGCGAACGCCACCAGCGAGATCAGCACGCCGGCCACGATCGCCGGGCTGCCGAGCCACGAGAGGGCTTTTATCCCGAGCGGGTAGACCGGGAAGAAAGCGGTGCGCGCGGCGGTGATGTGACCGAGCTGCGGGTGGTAGCCGAAATGGGCGATCACCAGGTACCAGGCGCTGTCCCACCGCGCCACCGGGGCGGCCAGCACGTCGCCGAGGCCGCCGAAGCCACGCGTCACACCCGGCGGGTTGAAGGCGCCGCGGATCGGTCCGAAGCCAAGGGCCAGAACGGTGCCGACGCCGCCGGCAGCGACCAGCAGGCGCGAGCTCCACAGCGCCAGCCAGACGTCCCGCAGGGCCCTCATGCGCGCCGCGTCCGCCCGCAGCACGTCCAGCGCGCGCGGGCGATAGCTGCTGCGGCGCCGAGGCGCAAGGCCGGCACCCGCCAGGGGCTGCGGCGCCGCGGTCGCGCCGGCGCCGCCGTCGATCGTCGCCCCGGCCATCGTCGCGACGCGCGTCTCTGCTGTGTCGGGATCGATCACCTTCAGCCCCGAGCCTAGAGATCGGCGAGCACGAACCTGCCGCCCAAGGGGATTCCGGGCGGTAATCTCGAATCTGCCCAAATGTCCCGACAAGCTCGACAGCGGCGCCGGCGTGGCCGCAGCGCCGGCGGGCGCTTCTTCCTGATCGGCGGAGGCGTGCTCGCGACGGCGGTGATGATCGGCGTGCTGAGCGGCGTCGGCTACGTCGCGCATGTCGCGCAGGGAACGCCCAACCCCTGCAAACTGAAGCCGCTCGTCAGCGGCGGCTCCTCGCAGGTGCTGGCCTCCAACAACGAACGGCTCGGCTTCATCCGCTCGGAAGACCTCCGCACCCCGGTGCCCGGCTCGCAGATTCCCGACCAGCTGAGGAACGCGACGATCGCGATCGAGGACCAGCGCTTCTGGAAAAACGACGGCGTCGACCCGACCGGGATCTTCCGTGCGGCCGTCAAGGACGTGACCCGGGGCAAGGCGCTGCAGGGCGGATCGACGATCGCGATGCAGCTGATGCGCAACCTGTACATGCGCAGCGACACCCGCACCCTCAAGCAGAAGATCGAAGAGGCCAAGATGGCCGTCGACTACGAGAAGTGCCGCAGCAAGAACTCCGTCCTGACCGAGTACCTGAACAGCGTCCCGTACGGAACCGTCGGAGGTCAGACCGCGCTCGGCGTGCAGGCCGCGGCGCGGGTGTTCTTCAACAAGCCGGCCTCACAGCTGAACCTGCAGCAGTCGGCGCTGCTCGCCGGCCTGCCGCAGGCCCCTTCCGAATACAACCCGTTCCTCGATCCTGCCGCTGCGCGCAAGCGGCGCAACGAGGTGCTCAGCAAGATGGCCGAACTTCACTACATCTCCCCGGCGCGCGCGGCGGCCGCGAAGCGAGCCCCGTTGGAAGCCGAACGCGGCTCGTTCTACTCGCAGCGCCGTGAGGACTTCTTCTTCGAATACGTGCATCAGCTGCTCGATCGGCGCTACGGCAAAAAGGCGGTCGAACGGGGCGGGCTGAAGGTCTACACGACGATCGACCTGCACATGCAGTACCTGGCCCGCAGAGCGATCGGCGAAGTGCTCAACCAGCCGGAAGACCCGGCGGCGGCGATCGTCACGATCAACCCCGCCAACGGCAACATCGAGGCGATGGCGGAGTCAAAGAGCTACGAGGAATCCCAGTACAACCTCGCTGCCGACGGCCACCGCCAGCCCGGCTCGACTTTCAAGGCGATCGACCTCGCCGATGCGCTCTCCCGCGGCGTCGACCCGAACAGCACGACCTACGACTCCCACACGCTGCCCGCGGGGTGGCTCCCCGAATACCCGACCTACAGCGTGAAAACGTTCGGCGGCGAGCAGAACGGGGCGATCGACCTCGTGCAGGCGACACTCAAATCGGACAACACCGTCTACGCCCAGCTCGCCGCCGACCTGGGCGAGAGCACGATCACCGAAATGGCGCGCAAGATGGGCGTCGTCAGCCCGTTGCAGAGCTACGCCGCGGAGGCACTCGGCGGCCTCAAACTCGGCGTCACACCGCTGGAGATGGCGAACGTCTACGCCACGCTCGCCGACGGCGGCTGGCGCAACTCGCCGATCGCGATCACCAAGGTCGTGTTCCCGGACGGGCACGCCGACACCAACTGGGGACAGCCGCACCGCGTCAAGGTCCTGAGCGAAGGCGTCACCGGCGAAGAGACGCGGATCCTCCACGAGAACGCGCTCGGTGGCACCGCGGCGCGCTCGGCGATCAACTGCCCGACCGCTGCGAAGACGGGAACGACGAGTGAATTCATCGACGCCTGGCTCGACGGCTACAACTCCGAATACTCGACCGTCGTCTGGATGGGCTACCCGACCAAACGCGTGTCGATGACCTCCGTGCACGGAGAACTGCAGCAGGGCGGCGCGCTGCCGTCGTCGATCTGGCACGACTACATGTCGGCCGTGACCGAAGGCCATCCGTGTGCGCCGCTGCACGAATCGAACGCCGGGATCAGCTTCCAGCCGTTCTACGGGAAGTTCGCCGCCACCGGGCAGGCGGCCGCGGCCGCCGAAGGCGAAGCCAGCGAAAAAAGCAAACCGCGCCGGCGTAGTCAGAGCCGTGGTCACGCGACGCCCCGCAGCCCCGCCGCGCCGGGGTCCGAACCGCCCGGCGTCAACAAAACGGGCGGACTCGAACCGAAATGAGCCGGCGGTGGCCGGCCCGGTGGGCCACCGTCACGACACGCCGACGACGCTCGCGTTTCCCCTGTGGAGCCGCCGCGCTGGTAGTTTGACGTTGCAATGACCGAACGGCCGCCCGGCGCGGCCAGATAGGAAAGAGCGTGGCGAAGGAGGACAAGGTCGAATTCGAGGGTGAGGTGATCGAGGCCCTGCCGAACGCGATGTTCCGCGTGAAGCTGGACAACGACCACGTCGTGCTCGGACACGTGGCGGGAAAGATGCGGCGCTTCCGCATCCGCATCCTGCCGGGCGATCGCGTGCGCTGCGAGCTCTCTCCCTACGACCTGGACCGGGCCCGAATCGTCTACCGGCATCGCTGAGCGGTCCCTGATCGACGCGATCGGCGCGGTGCTGCAGAGCCCGCGGCAGGACACTCGGCTGTTGCGCGGGATCGGTGATGACGCCGCTGTGGTCCGCGCGCGACCGTGGTGCGCGACCTCGATCGACACGATGGTCGACGGCGTTCACTTTCGCCTGCAGGAGGGCTGGGCGACGCCCGCCGAGGTAGGCCACCGGGCCCTCGCAGGAGCGCTCTCGGATCTCGCGGCGATGGGCGCCGAGGCGGGTGAGGCGTACATCTCGCTGGGCCTGCCAGGCGGGTTCGGCGAGGACCAGGCGCTCGCACTCGTCGCCGCGGCCGACATGCTCGCGCTGCGGTGCGGCGCCGCGATCGCGGGCGGCGACGTGGTCGCCTCGCCGGTGCTCTCGGTGTCCGTGACGGTGACCGGGTGGGCAGATCGCGAGGAGCTGCTGATCGGGCGCGACGGCGCGCGCGAGGGCGATCTCGTCGGCGTCACCGGCGAGCTCGGCGCGGCCGCGGCCGCGCTGGCCGTGTTGCAGGCAAGGGTGCCCCGCACGGTGGCGGTCGAGCCGTGCCTGCGTCGCGCGAGCCGGCCGGAGCCGCGGCTGATCGAGGGCCGTGCGCTCGCGGCGGCGGGCGTGAGCGCGATGATCGACCTCTCCGACGGGCTGGCGAGCGACGCCGGGCACATCGGCCGGGCCTCGGGGGCCGAGCTGCGCATCGCGCTCGAGCGGCTGCCACTCGGAGCAGGTGTGCGCGAGGCCGCGGCGGCGCTTGGCCGGCCTGCCGCCGAGCTCGCGGCGGACGCCGGGGAGGACTACGAGCTGTGCTTCACGGTCGCGCCTGGGCGCGCGGACGCCGTCGAGCAGGCGCTGCGACGGGAGGGGCGCGCGCAGGTCAGCTGGATCGGCGAGGTCGCCGGCGGGCCCGCAGGTGTGACGCTGCTAGGCGGCGGGGGCGACGTAGTACGGGCCGAGGGATTTGAGCACCGGTGGTAGTTCGCGGGCCGGCGCCGGACGCAGCGGATAGTCGAGCGGCTGCGGCAGCTGGCCTTCGGTCAGGTAGCGGGCCGGCCCGACCGGGACGGCCCGCGTGAGGCGCGCGTAGACGAGCAGCCGTTTCGCGGCGCTGAAGAGCGGCGTGCAGGCCGACAGGACGACACGGCTGTAGCCGACCTCGGCGGTGGCCGCCTTGACGTTCTCCGGCTGGACCACCCGGTGCCCGACGACCGTGTAGGTGAAGCGCGCGTAGGGCATCTGCAGCTGGATCTGGTCGCCGGCGCGCAGCGAGTCGACGTGCCGGAACGGCGCCAGGTAGGTCGTGCGGTGTCCGGCGATCAGGGTCGTGCCCTCGATGCCCGGGAAGGTCGTGGCCGTGTAGAAGCCCGGACCGCTTTCGAGGTCCGAGGTGTCCGTCCCGTCGACCATCACGAAGTTGACGCCGATCGAGGGCATCACGATCCGCCCGATCGGCGCGCCGTTCTTCGCCGCGTGCTGCAGCTCCGCAGCGAGGTAGGCGATGCGGTTGCGCTCGCCGTCGATCGCCGTCAGGGCATGGGTCTCGGTGGCGCTCGGCCGAGCCGCTTCGACGTGCTTGAGCTCGCCCTTGAGGTTGTCCTGCCGGATTTTCCCGACAAGAGCCGAGATCGGCTCCTGCCAGAGCAGCGTCACTGCGCCGTCGGCGAGCGCAAGCCCGCCGGCAAGCATCAGCGCGATCGCGAGCCACCGGAGGGACCTCGAGGAGCGCGAGCGCCCCTTGGAAAGGCTCGACGCCGGCCCCACGGAGGTGATCGGGAACTCGCTCACCTCTCCTATCGTCGCAGAGCCGACTCCGTACCTCCGAGCGACCCGGGGCCGGCGTATGACATCGGACCCCTGATCGTGATCTCCACGTCATCCTCGGCGGCCGGCAGGCTGGGCTCGTCCTGGCGCTCGATGGCGAGCATCAGAGCCCCCGCGCCGCAGCCGAAGGCGACGCTCCAGAGCAGTGCCGAGCCGAGGCCGACGTGGCCGCCGGCGACAAGCAGCACGGCGCTCCAACCCAGCTCTGCGGGACCGAGCCCGAGCTGGCGGGCGTAGAAGCTCAGCAGCAGCGCGAGCGGCAGCAGGCCGAGCGCCGCGATGCCCACCGCGACCGGGCGGCGCGGGCGCAGCTCAGGCGCGGCGAGCAGCAGCGACAGGTGCAGGGCCGGGATCGCGAGCAGCGCCGTGTACGGGTTGCCGATCCAGACGACGACGGCCACCCCGGTGAGGATCAGCTGCACGGGCAGCCCGGCGACGTCCGGGTCGGGCCGCCGGGCGGGCGTGCCGATGCCGAGCCGGCGCATCAGCGACCCCCACAGAAGCCACGACAGCAGGAACGTCAAAGCGACGGCGACGAGCGCCGTGATCGCCGCTCCGTCGAGCGGTATCGCGCCGCCGGGCACGGGGACCGAGGGGGCCGCGCCGATGATGCCGAGCCGCCCGAGCACCCAGCAGAAGACGGCGCAGCAGAGGAACGGAAGCGCGCAGCTCAGCGTCCACAGGCTCGCCCGGCCGACCGGGCGCCTGCGCCGGCGCAGGCGTGCCAGACCGTCCGCACCGGCGACGAGCGGTGGCAGCAGCAGCGCGCCGAGCAGCAGGCGCAGCGCCCACTCGGGCACGGTCTTGCGCTGCAGCAGCAGCCCCGTCTGCAGCGAGGCGGGCACGTCCGCGGCGGTGTCGAGCGCATCGATCGAGCTGAGCACGCCGCGTCCCAGCATTTCGAGCCTTTCGGAGCTGGTGCGCTCGCCGGCCGTGACGTGTTCGCCGCCGGCGCCGACGAGCACCGCCGGCAGGCCCTCATCGGCGAGCACCCCCTGCTCGCCGACGGCGGCCGGGAAGCTCAGGTGAGCGAGCTGGCCGAGCGTGCTGGGCGCTCCGGGGTCCCACCCGGACTCGCGCTTGATCGCGTCGGCGACGGTCCGCTGCAGAGCCAGGGGCGCAGAGCCGAAGCCGTCGGAGTACGGCACGACGAGCGGGCGGCGCAGGTCGGCCCCGGCGAGGTCACCCAGCACGATCGCGGCGTCGAACGGCCCGTGCAGGCCTGCCGCTTCGAGGTCTTCGGGCAGCGCCGCGGCGCCGGCGGCGCCGCCGCTGCCGCCGGAGGTCGAGGCGAGCACGATCGTGCGCTTCGTCTCCCGGGCGGCGAACACGCGTGCGAGCTCGAGCAGGGCGACCGTCGCCGACAGCTCGCCGCTCGAGCCCCTGGCGGCGGCGTCGCGGTGAGCGACGATCAGGATCGGCGCGGCACTGGTCGAGCCCGGACGTTCGGCGATCACCGTCGTGAGGCGGCGCTGGCCGTCGATCGTCTGGCCTTCGACATGGCTGAGGTGCACGGAGAACCCGCCGCCGGCGGTCCCGCCCAGGCCGCGCAGCGTCGAGGCGACATTGGACGCCAGCGCCTCGTCGCCGGCGCTGCCGGGTCGGCGGTCGGGGAACCTGGCCGCGAGGACGTGGAGTTCCCCGTACGCGCGCGTACCCCGGAATGCGTCGGGAGCGAGAGTCGTGGTCACCGGTGCCGGCCGGCTGCCGAGCGAGAAGGCGGCGACGGCGAGAGCAAGCAGGAACGGCAGGAAGGCCGCACGGTAGAGGCGCCCGTTGAGCATGCCGCTAGACCATAGTCCGGCCGGCGGCTCCTCGCGCGACTACGGCGTCCCGGTGAGATATCGTGCCGCCGCGTGCTCCAGCCCGTCGCCCTTGCCCACAAGACGCTCGCCGACTACACGCACATCTGCGGACGCGAGCTGATCGCCGAAATCCGCGAGCTGGCCGAGCCTCTGCAGGGCAAGCGCGTCGTGCACATCTCCGCGACGGCCTTCGGCGGCGGCGTCTCGGAGATCCTCTACACGCTCGTGCCCTTGATGCGCGACGTCGGCCTGGACTGCGAGTGGCACGTGATCTACGGCCGTGAAGAGTTCTTCAACGCGACGAAGCTGATGCACAACGCCCTTCAGGGTGCGCCGCAGGACCTCGACTCCGAGCAGTGGGACACGTGGAGGCGCTTCAACGAGATGAACGCGCGCGAGCTGAGCGATGGGTGGGACGTCTGCCTCGTGCACGACCCGCAGCCGGCCGGGCTCTACAAGCTCGTGCCCGAGAAGGCCAAGGGCTGGGTGTGGCGCTGCCACATCGACCTGTCGACGCCCAACCCGGACACGATCTCCCAGCTGATGCCCTACATCGAGGACTACCCTGAGTCGCTGTTCCACATGGCGCAGTACGCGCCGCAGGGCATGAAGGGCAACGTCAACATCGTGCCGCCCGCGATCGACCCGCTGACGCCGAAGAACATGGCGCTCTCGCCCGAGGACGGCGCATTCGTCTGCGGTCAGTTCGGCATCGATGTCGACCGGCCGCTGATGTGCCAGGTGTCGCGGTTCGACCCATGGAAGGACCCGCTCGGGGTGATCGACGCCTACCGTCAGGTCAAGGAGGAGATGCCCGAGGTGCAGCTCGCGCTGGTCGGCTCGATGGCCAGCGACGACCCGGAGGGGTGGGACTTCTTCAACGCCACGATCGCCCATGCCGACGGCGACCCGGACGTGCACATCCTCAACAACTTCAACAACGTCGGCGCGATCGAGGTCAACGCGTTCCAGTCGCACTCCGATGTGCTGATCCAGAAGTCCACGCGCGAGGGCTTCGGGCTGACCGTGACGGAGGCGATCTGGAAGGGGCGGCCGTTCATCGGCGGCAACGTCGGCGGCATCCCGCTGCAGATCGAGGACGGCACGACCGGCTATCTGGTCTCGAGCGTCGAGCAGTGCGCTCAGCGGACGATCGAGATCCTGCGGGACCCGCAGCTCGGCCGGTCACTGGGACGGCGCGGCAAGGAGCACGTCCGCCAGCATTTCCTCACCCCCCGCTATCTGCGCGACTATCTGCGGATCTTCAACGGGCTGCTGGAGGCCTGAGTCCGGTGCCGGCACAGCGGGCTCCGCTGGTGCTGGTCAGCAACCGAGGGCCTGTCACGTTTCACATGGGGGGCGAGGTGCAGCGCGGCTCGGGCGGATTGGTCACGGCCCTGACGGGCCTGGCTTCCCATCGCGAAGCGATCTGGATCGCCTCGGCGATGAACGAGTACGACGCCGAGGTCTCCCGCGAGCACGGCGGGCGGGCGTTCGGAGTCGTCGCCCCCGGTGGCGGCGAATACCAGGTGCGCCTCGTCGTCAGCGACCCGGACGCCTATGACCGCTTCTACAACGTCTTCGCCAACCCGATGCTGTGGTTCATCCAGCACTACCTGTGGGACCTCTCGAATGCGCCCGACATCCGCAGGGAGGAGATCGAGGCGTTCGAGTTCGGCTACAACGTCGTCAACGAGGACCTCGCACAGGCCGTGGTCGAGGAGCTGGAGGGCAACGAGGAGCCGGTCGTGATGGTCCACGACTACCACCTCTACACGCTCCCCGAGCTCGTCCGGCGCGCGCGTCCGGATGTGTTCCTGCACCACTTCATCCACATCCCGTGGACTCAGCCGGACGCCTGGCGCGTGCTCCCGTCGCGGATCCGCCGGGACATCTTCACGGGGCTGCTGGCCAACGACATCATCGGCTTCCACACGCGCTCCTACCGCCACAACTTCCTGCAGTGCTGCCGCGACCTGATGGAGCTCGAGGTCAACTTCAACGAGGGCATCGTGCGATTCGGGGAGCGTGAGGTGTGGGTGCGGGCCTACCCGCTCCCGATCGACCACGCCGCGACGCGTCAGATCGCCGCCGGGGAGCCGGTTGCGCGATTCGAGGAGCAGCTGCTGCGCCGGCGCCGCGACTTCCTGATCCTGCGCGTCGACCGCGCCGACCTCTCCAAGAACGTGCTGCGCGGCTTCTCGGCATTCGACCTGTTCCTGGAGCAGCATCCCGAGTTCAGCGAGCGTGTGACGTTCATCGCGCAGCTGATGCCGTCGCGGACCGACGTCCCGCAGTACGCCGAGTACCTCGAGCGGATCGAGGCGCTCGTCGCCGTCGTCAACCACCGTCACGGCACGCCCGACTGGATGCCGATCCAGTTGAAGCTGCGCGACAACCTGGAGGAGGCGATGGCGGCGTACAAGCACTACGACGTGCTGCTCGTCAACGCGATGTTCGACGGCATGAACCTCGTCGCCAAGGAGGGGCCGCTCGTCAACGAGCGGGAGGGGGTGTCGATCCTCTCGGAGAACACCGGAGCCCATGAGGAGCTCGGCGAGTACGCCCTGTCGGTGAACCCCTTCGACATCCAGGAGCTGGCCGACTCGATCCACGCCGCTCTGACGATGGCGCCGCAGGAGCGCCGGCGCCGCGCCGAGGGACTGGCGGCGATCGTCACCTCACGCGACCCGGGCGACTGGATCGACGAGCAGCTGGCCGACATCAAGGCCAAGGGCCGCTCGCGAGCGTCGGCCTAGACCCGCTACTCTTCTCGGTCGCATGACGCTTCCAGCGCCTACGTATGACCTCGTATTGCTCCTCGACCCCCAGGTGGAGGACGATGCTCGCGCCAAGATCGTCGCGGATGCGGTCACGGCCATCGAGGCCCAGGGCGAGCTGGTCGGCCAGGACGAGTGGGGCGAGCGTGCGCTGACATACCCGATCGACCGCCATCCGAACGCGGACTACCGCCTACTGCAGTTCCACGTCAGCGAGAAGGACCTGCTCGCGAGCCTCGACCGCACGATGCGGCTGACCGACGCGGTGCTGCGCCACCGCATCATCAAGCTCAAGCCGGGCACGCCCGAGGCGCCGTCGCTGAGCTCCACCGCCCCGGCGCCGCCCACCGCCACGAGCGAGGCGCCGGCCGCCGCCGAGGCACCTCCCGCCACCGACGCACCCGCCGCCGACGAGGCGCAGGCCCCGCCCGCTCCGGTCGAGGCCGCGGAGGCCGCGCCGGCCGAGGCCTCCGCGATCGAGCCCTCAGAGGCTCCCGCACCGGCCGATCAGGCCGACCCGGCAGCCGGCGAGACGCCGGCGGACGACACCGCCTAGCCTCTTCGCGACACGGCTGCCGCGTAATAAGATCGAGGCAGCGATGGGTTGGAGCGAGGACATGACAGACGGCGGCGGAACGAGGACGGATGTGCTGCGCGCATCGCCGCCGATGTTCGAGTCGCGCCTGCTGGACGCGCTGTCCCGCGTCCACCCGGCCGTTCCGGTGCTGATCTTCCTGCCTGCGATCGCCCTGATGGCCGCCTGGTCGCTGTCGATGCTCAGCGTGCCCGCGACCGCCGGCCTGCTCATCGCGGGCTACGCGACGTGGACGCTGTTCGAGTACTGGCTGCACCGGCTCGTGTTCCATTTCGAGCCCACGGACGGCATCGGCGCGCGGCTGCACTGGATCATCCACGGCGTCCACCACGACCACCCGAACGACCCGATGCGACTCGTGATGCCGCCCGCGGTCAGCGTTCCGCTTGGAGCGGGGGTGTTCGGCCTGATGTACCTGATCGCAGGCCACCGCTACGCGCCGGGCCTCGGCGCCGGGTTCTTCGCCGGCTACCTGGTCTACGACCTGATGCACTACTACCTGCACCACTTCGCGCCGCACGGGCGGCTCGGCCGGATGCTGCGCGAGCGGCACATGCGCCACCACTTCCAGGACGACACGAAGGGGTTCGGGATCAGCGCGCCATACTGGGACAGCGTCTTCAGGACGTCGGCGCGCGCCAAGCGATCCTCGCAATGAGCGGGATCGCCCGCCGCCGCGGCTGAGGCCCGGCCGCGCGCCGGTCTACACTCGCAGGCCGGGCTGGAAAGCCGATTCGCAGCAACACCGCCGAAAGGAAGAGGAGCCGTGGCCGCAACCAACATCAACCGCGTCGTCCTGACCGGAAACCTGACGAGCGACCCAGAGCTGCGCTCGCTGCCGAGCGGCACCTCGGTGTGCAAGCTGCGGGTCGCCTGCAACACCCGCCGCAAGAACGGCAGCACCGGCGAATGGGAGGACAAGCCGAACTACTTCGACGTCACCGTGTGGGGCGCGCAGGGCGAGAATGCCGCCCGCTACCTCTCCAAGGGCCGCCCGATCGCGGTCGACGGCAGGCTCGAGTGGCGCGAGTGGGAGACCCAGGAGGGCGCCAAGCGCCAGGCAATCGATATCATTGCCGACTCGGTGCAGTTCCTGGGCTCACGCGATGAAGGCTCCAGTGGGGGCGGATTCACGGGCAACGGGGGCTCAAGAGGCAGCGACGTCCCCGTCGACGAGGGGGACTTCCAGACCGCACCGGCCGCCGGCGCTGCAGCCGACGAGGACATCCCCTTCTAGCCACACAGCGAGGTCTCGACAGTGTTTTCCAGTACAGCCCGTCCCGGGCGCGCGCGCGCCCAAGGTGAATCCTGATGGCCAAGGCACGTGGGCGCGGCAAGCCGGTTCGCCGCCGCGACAAGCGCAGTGGGCCGGGCAGCGGCAGGCGCAAGCCCTGCCAGCACTGTCGTGACAAGGTCGACCAGGTCGACTACAAGGACGTCGCGTCGCTGCGCAAGTTCATCTCCGAGAAGGGCAAGATCCGCTCGAGGCGCATCACCGGCTCGTGCCGGCGCCACCAGGTGCAGATCGCGCGCGCCGTCAAGCGTGCGCGCGAGCTCGCGCTGCTGCCCTACGTCAACGAGGGTGGCCGCGAGGACGGGCCGCGCCGCGGGCGCGACCGCGACTAGGCCCAGGCGATGCCCGAAGCAATCCTTCTCAGAGACGTCGAGGAGCTCGGCGAGCAGGGCAATGTCGTCGACGTCTCCAAGGGCTATCTGCGCAACTACCTGATCCCGCGCAAGCTGGCCGAGCCGGCCACGAAGGGCGCGATCGAAACGATTCGCCAGCGCCAGGCGGCGGCCGAGCGCGCCGCCCGCGAGGCCGTCGAGAAAGCGCAGGAGAACGTCAACCTGCTGAACCGCACCGTCTTGACGATCCCCCAGCAGGCCGGGGCCGACGGCCGCCTGTTCGGCTCGGTGACCGCGCAGGACATCGCCACGGCGATCCGCGAAGCGCGCGGCCTGCGGATCGACAAACGAAACGTGCACATGCCGGAGCCGATCAAGAACGTCGGCACCTACATGGTCGTCGTCGAAGTCGTCGACGGCGTCACCGCGACCATCAAGACGATGGTCGTCGCGAAGAAATAGCGACGCTCCGGAGCGCTTTACCGACTCGAGGACGGCGCGCAGCGGCGTACGCGCTTCCGTCCCCGCGCGCTGCGAACATGTGTTCGTGAGCAGCACGTCAGCTTTTCCTGCCGCGATTTGCGGGAACGTCTCTCTGGCCGCCCTCTGGGCGAGCCTACACTCGCCAATCAGATGAGCGCTGTGTCGACTTCCAACGGCAACTCCCAGGGCGTGATCACGCCACCGCACAACCTCGACGCCGAGCAGTCGGTGCTGGGGGCGATCCTGCTCTCCGACCGTTCGCTGTACGCGCTCGTGATCGAGGAGGGGCTGCGCCCGGAGGACTTCTACCGCGAGCGCCACGCGACGATCTACGAGGCGATGCTGGCGCTCTACAACGAGAGCGAGCCGGTCGACGTGCTGACCGTTGTCGACCGCCTGCGTCAGATGAACAAGCTTCCGGACGTCGGCGGACAGGCGGCGGTCGACGAACTGACGGGCGTCGTGCCGGCGGCAGGCCACGCGCGCCGCTACGCGCAGATCGTGCGCGAGAACGCCCTGCTGCGCCGGCTCCTGCAGACCTCCTACGTGATCCAGGAGAGCGTGCTCGGCCACGACGCGCCTCCGCGCGAGCTCGTCGAGCAGGCCGAGAAGGCGATGCTCGAGGTCGCCCGCGACGATCGCCAGCAGGACTTCAGGGCGATCGAGGACGTCCTGCACGAGGAGCTCGACAAGCTGCACCGCCTGTCGCTCGAGGGGACGTCGCTGACCGGCACCCCGTCGGGCTTCAAAGACCTCGACGAGATCACCGGCGGCTTTCAGCCGGGCAACCTGATCATCATCGCGGCACGTCCCGCGATGGGCAAGAGCGCGCTCGTCTGCAACATCGCCGAGAACGCCGCCGTCGAGCACAACAAGCCCGTCGCGCTGTTCTCGCTGGAGATGGCAGAGGCCGAGCTGGCCCAGCGCTTCGTCGCCTCGCAGGCGCGGATCAAGGGCGAGGAGCTGCGCAAGGGCCGCGTCTCCGAGCAGCGCTGGCCGAAGATCCTGTCCGCCTCGCAGCGCCTCGCCTCCGCACCGCTGTGGGTCGACGACTCCTCCGACGTCGGCATGCTCGAGATCCGCGCGAAGGCGCGGCGCCTGCACAGCCAGTGCGAGGGCGGCCTCGGGCTGATCATCGTCGACTACCTGCAGCTGATGCGCACGGACAGCCGCTATGACAGCCGCGTCACCGCCGTCGGCGAGCTCAGCCGCGGGCTGAAGATCCTCGCCCGCGAGCTGGGCGTGCCCGTGATCGCCCTGTCGCAGCTGAGTCGCGCCGTCGAGACCCGCTCGCCGAAGGTTCCGCAGCTGTCGGACCTGCGCGAGTCGGGGAACCTCGAGCAGGACTCCGACCTCGTCATGTTCATCTACCGCGACGAGTACTACGACGAGGACTCCGAGCGCCCCGGCGAGGCCGACCTGATCATTGCCAAGCACCGCAACGGCGCGGTCGGGAAAGTCACGTTGACCTTCCAGAAGGAGTACCCGAAGTTCATGAACTACGCCGGCGAACGCTACGCGCAGTGAGCGGCGAGGAGATCGACCGGCTCGTCGAGGAGTTCCCGCTGGTTCGCGACCTGCGGGGTCGCGCGTCCGCGGGCGAGACGAGTTGCCCGCTCGGCATCTGCGACGGCACCGGCTTCGTGATCGAGGAGCAGACCAACACGGCCAGCGACTGCGAGTGCCGCGCCGGGCGCATCGCGGGCGCCCGCACGCGCAGCCTCGAGGGGCGGATCCCGCGGCGCTACCGCGGCGTGTCCTTCGACCGGCCGCCCGTCAGCGACATCGCCCGCACCGCCCCCGACCAGATCCAGGCGGTCCGCCGCTACGTGCACGGCGTCGGCGAGAACCTCGACGCCGGACGCGGCCTGTGGCTGTGGGGCGATGTCGGCACCGGTAAGACGACGCTCGCGATGCTCGTCTCGAAGGCGGCGATCGACGCGGGCCGCTCGGTGGCGATCTACTCGCTGCCGCGCCTGTTGAACCTGCTGCGCGTGTCGCTCGAGTCGCCCGGCGGCCTGATCGACCTGCTCGACCGCCTCGGCGCCGTCGACCTGCTGCACATCGACGACCTCGGCGCGGAGAACCAGACCGACTGGGTTCTCGAGCAGCTGTACTCGATCGTCAACGCGCGCTACGAGACCGAACGGGCGATCATCGCCACCACGAACCTGCCGCCGGACGAGCTCGGCGAGCATCTCGGCGACCGCACCGTCTCCCGCCTCGTGGAGATCTGCGGCGACCCGATCACGCTCGCCGGCGAGGACCGCCGCCGCGAGTACCGGGTGCCCCAGGCGGGCTCCTCGGCGACGCTGGACTGACCGCCCCCACCCCGGGGGTGCGCGGCCCCGCCTAAACTGCACCACTCATGCCAGCGATAGTCGTAGTCGGCGCCCAGTGGGGCGATGAGGGCAAGGGCAAGATCACCGATCTGCTCGCCGAGCACGGCGACGCCGTCGTGCGCTTCCAGGGCGGCAACAACGCCGGACACACGATCGTCCGGGGCGATGAGGAGTGGAAGCTGCACCTGATCCCCTCCGGCATCCTCTATCCGGGCAAGCGCTGCGTGATCGGGAACGGTGTCGTGATCGACCCGCGCGTGCTGATCGACGAGCTCGACGCGCTGCGCGCGCGCCGGGTCGACGTCGGCGGCCTGCGCATCTCGGCGAACGCCCACTTGATCATGCCCTACCACCTGCTGCTCGACTCGGCCGGCGAGGCGAAGCTCGGCAAGCTGCAGATCGGCACGACCCGCCGCGGGATCGGCCCGTGCTACGCCGACAAGGCGGCGCGCCTCGGCATCCGCGTCCAGGACCTCCTCGACGAGAAGATCCTCAAGAAGAAGATCGTCGCGGCGATGGAGCCCAAGCGGCTCTCGCTGCGCCCGTTCGAGAAGGACCCGGCGCTCGACCTGCGGACGATGACCGAGGAATACCTGATCTTCGGCCACCGCCTCGAGCAGCACATCGCCGACACCTCGAAGCTGATGTGGGAGATGCTCGAGAACGATGAGCTGGTGATCCTCGAGGGCGCACAGGGGGCGATGCTCGACATCGACCACGGCACCTATCCGTTCGTGACGTCCTCGAACCCGCTCGCCGGGGCCGCCTGTGTCGGCACGGGCATCGGCCCGAAGGCGATCGAGGAGGTCTGGGGGATCTCCAAGGCTTACACGACCCGGGTCGGCGCCGGCCCGTTCCCGAGCGAGCTGCACGACGAGATGGGCGAGACGATCCGCGAGCGAGGCGGCGAGTTCGGCACGACCACCGGACGCCCGCGCCGGACCGGCTGGCTCGACCTCGTGGCGTTGCGCTATGCAGCACGGCTGAACACGATGACCGCGCTCGTCGTGACCAAGCTCGACGTGCTCTCGGGCCTCGACCGGATCAACGTCTGCACCAGCTACCGCGGTGCCGAAGGGGCCGAGTTCGAGGACTTCCCCTACCACCAGACGGTGCTGCACCACAGCGAGGCGGAGCTCACCGAGCTGCCCGGCTGGAAGGAGGACCTCGGCGAGTGCCGCACGCTCTCGGACCTTCCGCAGGGGGCCCGCGACTATCTCGACTTCGTCGCCGAGCACACCGGCGCACCCGTCGCGCTGATCGGCGTCGGGCCGGGTCGCGAGCAGGTGATCTGGACCGAGGCAGGGCAGCAGACGCTGATCGGCGCGGCTGCCGCACGCTCGACGCCGGTCTGACCCGGCCTCCCGGGCATCGCTCCCTACGAATTTTTTACCCGGCCCCTAGCCGATCCTCAAGTTCGCCCGGGATCGTTGCCGGCGTGAGGGTGCACCGCACTATTTCCGCCGCCGTCCGGCGTGGCAGCCTGGTGGCCGTCACGCTCCTGGCGGCCGCGCTCGCCGCCCCCGGCGGAGCCCTCGCCGCGAGCGCCGTCTCGAGCAACTGGAGCGGTTACGTCGCCCGCGCGGGCTCCGGGCGCAGCTTCAGCAGCGTCTCTGCGGCCTGGACCGTGCCCACGGCGGCCTGCACCGCAGGGCGCGAAACCCACTCCGCCGTCTGGGTCGGCCTCGGCGGCTACAGCAAGGGCGCCAAGGCGCTCGAGCAGGCCGGCACCGACTCCGACTGCGGGCGGAGCGGGCGTGCCACGTACTCGAGCTGGGTCGAGCTGCTGCCTGCGGCCGCGAGCACGGTGCGCCTGAAGGTCCTCCCCGGCGATCGCATCAGCGCCTCGGTGACGGTCCGCGGACGCAACGCGACGCTGCGGCTCAGCGACCTGACGACCGGCAAGCGCTATTGGACGACGCGGCGCCTGTCGAGCATCGACGTCAGCACAGCCGACTGGATCGTCGAGGCGCCGTCCGGCTGCGACAGCGGCGGCAGCTGCCGGACGCTCAACCTGACCAACTTCGGCAGTGTCGCGTTCACCAACGCCACAGCCACCTCGGCGGGACACACCGGACCCCTCGGCGACAGCAGGTGGCCCACGGTCCAGCTGCTCCTGCGCCAGGGCGGGCCGTCCGGGACGACTGCCAGCAGCAGCTCCGCGATCGTGTCGGCCACGCCCTCGGCCTATGCCGGCGGCGCCTTCTCCGTCGCGTACGGGGAAACGGCCGCGGCCCAGGCGCCGGCAGCGCCGGCGCTGCCGGGGTCCACGCCGGGCGCGGCGCCGTGAGCGGCGGCCGGCTCTAGCTCGGGGCCGTCGTGCCGTAGATCGCGTTCAGCCAGATCGGCAGCAGCACGTCGAGCGCCCTGTCTTCGGCCAGCGCCGGCGCTTCACCGGTGAACGACGCGTACAGCACGCGCTCGTTCATCGACACCAGCGCGACCGCCAGCTCCCTGGCCGGCACCCCGTCGGGGGCAGCGCCGCGGGCGCGCTCGGCCTCGATCGCCAACGCCGTGTCCGCGACCCAGCTCTCCATCACGCCCGACCACAGCTCGCGGGCCTCCGCGTTGACCGCGCGAATCTCCGCTCCGGCGAGCGCGACGGCGCGGTGCGCGCCGAACACGCCGAAGATCGACTCGAGGCCTTCCCGCCACCGCGCCGCGGGGTCCTCGGCCAGATGCTCGAGGACGGCGGCCCGCCCGGCGTCGGCCTGCTCGACCAGGCGGTCGATCAGCGAAAGGAACACGGCCTCCTTCGAGGGGAAGTAGAAGTAGAAGCTCGGCCGCGAGATCCCCGCCCCGCGGGCCAGGTCGTCGACCGAGATCTGCTGAGGCGAGCGCTCCTCGAGCAGCCGCTCGGCCGTCGCGAGGATCGCCGACTCGCGCTCCTCGCCGCTGACGCGCGTGGCGCGACGGCTGCGCCCGGCGGCGCCGGATCCCGGAGCCCGGGTCGTGTCTGTGGTGGTACGGGTGCCCATCGGCACAGGACTATAGCCCGACCTGCCCCATGTATCAACACGGTGTTGACAAGCCCGACGCGGCGTTGATAGGGTGGGCTCATGTCATCGGAACCGGAGCACCACAGCCTCGATGCGCTGCCCGACCACGTCGACGTGCTGATCGTCGGCGCCGGCCTGTCGGGTATCGGCGCCGCCTGCCACCTTCGGCGAGACTGCCCGGAGCGCTCGTTCGCGATCGTCGAGTCCCGCTCGGCGATCGGCGGCACATGGGACCTGTTCCGCTATCCCGGGATCCGTTCGGACTCCGACATGTTCACGCTCGGCTACTCCTTCAAGCCGTGGCGCGAGGAACAGGCGATCGCCGACGGCGAGTCGATCCGCAGCTACATCCGCGAGGCCGCCGACGAGCACGCCGTCGTCGACCGCATCCGCTTCAACAGCCGCGTCGTCGCCGCCGCATGGTCCTCGGAGCAGGCTCGCTGGACGGTCGAGATCGAGCACACCGACGGCGGGCGCTCGACCGCGACATGCGGGTTCCTGCTCGGCTGCACCGGCTACTACCGCTACGACGAGGGCTACACGCCCGAGTTCGAGGGCGTCCAGCGCTTCCAGGGGCAGATCATCCACCCGCAGCACTGGCCGGAGGATCTGGACTACGCCGGCAAGCGCGTGGTCGTGATCGGCAGCGGCGCCACGGCCGTGACGCTCGTCCCCTCGATGGCGCCCGAGGCGGCGCACGTGACAATGCTGCAGCGCTCGCCGAGCTACGTGCTGGCACTGCCCAACCGCGATCCGATCGCGGTGCTGTTGCGGAGGCTGCTGCCGGATCGCGCCGCCTACTCGGCGGTTCGCTGGAAGAACGTGATCCTCGGGCTCGGCCTGTTCAAGCTGAGCCGGCGGGCGCCGGGCCTGATGAGGCGCCTGCTGCGAAAAGGGGTCGAGCGGCGCCTGCCGGCCGGATACGAGATCGACACCCACTTCAAGCCCCGCTACGAGCCGTGGGACCAGCGAATGTGCTTCGTCCCGGACGGCGACATGTTCGAGGCGATCTCCGCCGGAGACGCCTCGGTCGTCACCGGGCAGATCGAGACCTTCACCGAGAGCGGCCTTCGCCTGACCGACGGCAGCGAGCTCGCCGCCGATGTGATCGTCACGGCGACCGGGCTGAACCTGATGGCGCTCGGCGGCATCGAGATCGAGGTCGACGGGGGCGCCGTCGACCTCGCCGCGACGATCGGCTACAAGGGCATGATGCTGAGCGGCATCCCCAACCTGGCCCTGACGCTCGGCTACACCAACGCCTCCTGGACGCTGAAGGCCGACCTCGTCAGCGAGTACGTCTGCCGGCTGCTGAACCACATGCGCTCCCGCGGATACACGACGTGCACGCCCGTCGCACCCGATCCGTCGCTGCCCACGGAGCCGTTCCTCGACCTCAAGTCGGGCTACGTCCAGCGCTCGATCCACCTGCTGCCACGACAGGGCGCCACGGCGCCGTGGCGACTCAACCAGAACTACCCGCTGGACGTGCGCCTGCTCCGCCACGGGCCGCTCGAGGACGCCGGCATCGAGTTCTCGGCAGGCGCCCGCGCGTCCCGGCCGGAGCCGGCGCTCGTGGCCTGAGCTACTGCGGGTGAAGCGTCTCGCCCGCCTCGAGCATCGCGAGGAACGCGGCTAGCCGCCGTGTCCGCGTCTCCGGGCGCCGCGCCTGCTCGAGGCGATAGAGGATCGCGTAGCGGTTCTGCGCGCTGAGCGCGGCGAACGCCGCCGCGGCGCCGGGACGCCTGTCGAGCTCGGCCTGCAGGTCCTCCGGGACCACTGCCCGGCGCTGCGACGCGTAGGCGCGCTCCCAGCGCCCGTCGGCGCGGGCGCGGTCCACCTCCGCGTGTCCCGCCGCCGCCATCAGCTCCCGCTCGATCAGCGCCTCGGCCTTCTCGCGGTTGATGCGCGACCAGGGGCTGCGCGCGCGCCGCGGGGTGAAACGCTGCAGGAAGCGCCGCTCGTCCAGGCGCATGCGGCGGCCGTCGATCCAGCCAAAGCAGAGCGCCTCCTCCAGCACCTCCGGATAGCGGACGCTCTCGATGCCGCTCCCCTTCTTGGCGATCGAGATCCACACGCCCAGCGCAGAGCTGTGGTGCTCGGCCAGCCAGCCGCGCCACTCGGCGGCCGAGGCGAAGGCGAGCACGGGCAGGCCGTCGGCGGCGTCCATCAGCGCAGCGTAATCGGCCTGGCGCGGCGGCTCAGGCTGCGCGCGCCGCGCCGGCAGAGGCCAGCCGCAGCCCCTGTGCGTGCCCGGCGGTGACGACGGCGCCGCGGCGCGAGCGGCTCATCAGATTCACGCCCATCGCACGGGCGCTCGCGTCGTCCGGGTTGATCGTGCGCACGCGGGCACCGCGGTGGCGAAGCGCCAGCGCCTCGCCGCTGGCGGCCGTCCGCGAGATCGGTCCGATCGCGCCGGCGAGTGCGCCGCGAGCAGGGCGCAGCGAGCCGGTCGGGTTCAGGCAGAGCACGCGATCGCCCCGGCCGGCCGGGGCGGCGTCCATGTTCGTAGGGCTCCAGGCACCACCGTCGACGTATCGTCGTCCGCCGATCGAGACGGGCGAGAAGACACCAGGGATCGCACACGACGCGAGCACCGCCTGCGCGACCGTCGCGCTCGGCGCGCCAGGGCTACCGAACATCACGCGCCGGCCACTCTCGAGCTCGACGGCCGCGACGAGCAGCCTGCCGTCGAAGGTGGGGCCGGCCGCGTCGATGATGCGCGACAGCTCGAACATTGAGCGCTCCCCCGCAGGGATGCGGCGCAGCATCGCCCGGCGCAGGATCGCGCCGCCCGTCGCCGAGGAGCTCAGCGCCAGGGAGACCAACGGCGCGGCAGCCGCGCCGCCCCACTCGAGCGCTGCGGCGAACGGCAGGCCGAGGCCACCACGCGCATCGGGGCCGTCCGTCGGCGCGGTGGCTGACGCCAGGCCCGGCGCGGCGACTCCCAGACGCTCGCCCGGATCGATGCCGGCGACCAGCGACGCGGCGACGATCGAGCCTGCGGACGTGCCGATCATGCAGCCCGACTGCCGCGCGTCGAAGCCGCCGCCCTGCGCCACGCCGGCCAAGAGCGCCGACATCCAGGCCTCTCCGAGGACTCCTCCCCCACCGAGCACGAGGACATCCGGTGGGGTCGCGTCCAGCTCAGCCATCACACCAGGGTAGCCGCGGCGGTCCGGTCAGCCGTTGACCGCGAGCCGAAGCTCGAAGACAGCGGTATATGGGCCGTGCAGGAATCGAACCTGCAACCTTGGGCTTAAGAGGCCCCTGCTCTGCCGGTTGAGCTAACGGCCCGGGTAGGGCGCCGGCCGATCGCGGATCGGTGCCGGCTCGGCCCCAAGTCTAGCCGAGCCCGCCCGAGCGGGAGGCTCAGAAGACGATCGTGCGTCGGCCGTCGGGGAGGACCCGGTCCTGCAGGTGCAGCGACACGGCGCGAGACAGCACCAGGCGCTCGACATCGCGCCCGACCCGCTCCAGCTCCTCGACTCCCTGGCGATGGTCGACGCGCACGACATCCTGGTCGATGATCGGCCCGTCGTCGAGCCGCGCCGTGACGTAGTGGGCCGTGGCGCCGATCAGCTTGACCCCGCGCTCGTGGGCGCGGCGGTAGGGCTCGGCGCCCGGGAAGGCCGGCAGGAACGAGTGGTGGATGTTGATCGCCGGCATGCCGATCCGCGCAAGGAACCCGTCGCTCAGCACCTGCATGTAGCGCGCCAGCACGAGCAGCTCGGCGTTTCCCTCGAGCAGCTCCAACATCCGCTCCTCGGCCTGCGCCTTGCCCCCGTCAGGAACCGGAACGTGGTGAAACGGCACGCCGGCGGCAAGCGTCTCGCGCTCGAGGTCAGGGTGGTTGGAGATCACCGCGACGATGTCCGTGTCCAGCTCGCCGCGGCGGCGGCGCCACAGCAGGTCCAGCAGGCAGTGGTCCTGGCGCGAGACGAGAATCGCCGTGCGGCGGCGCTCGCCCCACCAGCGCAGCTGCCAGTCCATCTCGAATCGATCGGCGACCTCCTCGGCGAAGACCTCGGCGAGAGCCGCTCGATCGCAGCCGTCCGGCAGGAAGAACTCTGTCCGCAGGAAGAAGCGCCCCCCGCTCGGATCCGATGAGTACTGGTGAGAGGAGACGATGTTCGCCCGCTGGGCGAACAGGAAGCCCGAGACGGCAGCGACGATACCGGGCCGGTCCGGGCAGGAGATCAGCAGCCTCCCCGTGTAGTGAGGCTGCTCCCCCACCGCAGCGGCGCCTATTTCGTCGTGGTCGGCGTGCTCGCCGTGCCGGTCGCCGCCGGCGTGCTGGTGGGCGGCGCGACCTGCGTGTAGCCGCCGTTCGGCGCTTTCTTGACCCGGTAGGTTTTGCCGTTCGTGGTGGTCACGTACGTCTGCCCGCCGTTCGGGAACTTCTTGACTTCGGCCAGTTCGTTCTTGACCCGCGTGCGCTCGTTCGACGGCGCCAGGCTCACGGCCTTGCTCGCGGCGAGATCGCCGAGACGCACGTTTTTCGCTTTGTAGGCGAACTCGGCGAGCTGGGCGTAGTAGGCGGCCGTCGGGCGCCGTTCGACCACGTAGTTGAGCGCCTGGACTGCTTTCGCCGGTTCGTTCAGCCCCGCTTCGCTGTAGATCACGTACACGAGCTGCGCGAGTTCGGGGTTCGGGTTGGGCGGATTCAGCGCCAGGTAGCCGACCCACGCTTCGGAGGCGCGCCGGTAGATCTGCTTGCCCTTGCTCGTCGGCGCGCCCGTCGAGCTCGTGTAGCCTTCGTTGCCCGCTTCGTGCAGGAGGTTCTTGGCGAGCTGTTCCCAGTTGGCCGGGTTGCTCGGCTGGGTGCGCGTCAGCTTTTCGTACTTCTTGATCTTGCTCGCGAAGCTCGCCCCGCCGGAGCCTTCGTTGTTGTTCGTCGCGTTGAGGATGCCGCCGCCGCCGAGCCCGCCGCCGACGCCGAAGCCGACGAGGCCGACGCCGATCAGCAGCGCCAGGCCGATGTAGAGCACCTTGACCGTGCGACGGCGACCGCGGCCTCGTAGGTCGAAGAGCATCAGGACAGGTCCTCGTCTGTGTGGTCGATCATCTGCTGCACGGTCGGTTCCTCGGCGTGGTCGGGCTCGGGCTCGGGCGCGGGCTCTGCCGCACTCCCAGCGTCCCCGTTCCCAGTCGCGGCATCGGCTCGGCGTCTTGCCCTGCCGGTGATCGCTGCCAGCAGGATACTCGCCTCGTAGAGCAGGTACAGCGGTACGGTCTCGAGCAGCAGCGTGATCACGTCCCCCGGCAGGAACGCCGCGATCGCGGCGCACGCGACGATCGCGTACCGGCGAGCCCCCCGCAGCTGAGCGACCGTCACGATTTCCAGCCGCGTCAGCCCGAGGATCACGACCGGCACCTGGAACACCAGGCCCATCGCCAGCAGGATCGTGGCTGCGAATTTGTAGAACTGGTTGGCCTGGACGAGGTTGTTGAACTGGTCCGCGTTGAAGTTGACGAAGAAATGGACGGCAGCCGGAAGCACGATGAAGTAGCCGAACGCGACTCCCACCAGGAACAGCGCCGGGATCGCCGTCAGCAGCGGCACGGTGGCACGCCGCTCCTCCGGCCTCAGCGCGGGCAGGATGAACGAGAACAGCTGGAAGAGGATCACCGGCAGCGCAATGATCAGCGCGAAGTAGAGCGCCACGGTGATCGTGGTCGTGAACGGTTCGCCGACGCTGAGCGTCACCGGCTTGTCGCCGCTCGGATGGCGCGGGATCTTCGCGACGTCTCGCTGCAGCTGCTCGCTCAGGGGCCTGAGCTGCCCACGGGTGCGCGCCGACAGGCCGCTGGCCGGGGCGGCGAGCTGTTCGAGCGCCCGGCTCGTGTCACGGGCGGTCTTGACGATCGCCTGCTGGGCGAGCACCGCCTGGCCGACCGTGCCCTGGCCCTTCTGCACCTGTTTCTGGGTCTGCGCCGTGAGCGGTTTGTTGATGATCCGCAGCAGTTCGTGGTTCTGCCAGAAGCAGAACCCGAACGCCACCACGAGGACCACCCCGGAGATGATCAGCCGGTTGCGCAGCTCATCGAGGTGGTCGACAAGGCTCAGCCGATCCTCGTGGCCGATCGGACGGAGCGATCGCTTCATGGGAGGGGTGAACCTACCACCGCGTCTCGGGAGGCACAGACGCTAAAGGCGTTCGCCTCACGCGTCGATGACGACTTTGAACGTATGGACTCCGCAAAAGAACCCGACATCCAGCAGCGCCTCCCGGTCCCTCCAGGGGAAGACATCGGCACCGGCACGGGCGGGCACGGACAGGCCGCAGAGACCGCCGGGACCTCCGGGCAGCTGCACATCTGCTTCCACTGCGCCGGCGAGCTCGTGTACCCCCTGGACTGGTCTGAGGAAGGGCCCCGCCATTGGCGGATCGTGCTCAGATGCCCCGAGTGCGAGTCGCGCCGCGAGGGGGTCTTCGACCAGGCTGCCGTGGAACGGCTCGACGACGAGCTCGACCGTGGCTCGAGCGCCCTGCTCGGGGACCTGCGGCGCATGACCCACGCGAACATGTCAGAGGAAATCGAGTTCTTCGCGAGAGCGCTCGACGCCGACCTGATCCTCCCGAGCGACTTCTGAGCTCGCAGGCTCAGCGGTAGCGCTCGACGACAGCATCGGCGACCAGCTCGAGAAGCTCCGAGCGGCCGCCCGGCAGGATCCTCGGCAGTGACGCCTTCGCCTCGGCGACGACGGCCAGCGCCTGCTCGCGGGCCTCATCGAGGGCTCCCGTCGCCGCGATCCGCTCGCACAGCGCCTCCGCCTGAGGCGGTCCGCCGAGCGTGCGCAGATCGATCCGCGCCAGCCCCGGGTCGCGTTCGCGCGCGAGGATGAACGGCAGCGTGACGGTGCCGTCGAGCAGGTCGGTGCCGCGTGACTTGCCGGTCCGCTCGACCGGGCCAGAGACGTCGAGGATGTCGTCGAGCATCTGAAAGGCGAGGCCGATGCGCCGCGCGAAGGCCCCCAGGGCGCCTGCCAGCCGCGGAGAGCCGCCGCGCGCGTTGAGCGCCCCGAGCCTGCACGCGGCCTCGAACAGCGCCGCCGTCTTCAGCTCGCAGCGGCGCATGTAGCGCTCAACCGGGACATGCGCCGCCCAGGCGTCCTCGCGCTGCAGCAGCTCCCCTTCGGCGAGCGCCGAGCTGGCCTGCGAGAGCGCCTTCAGCTGCTCTGCGCTCTCGTTGCGGGCGAGCTCGGCGAAGGCCCGTGAGAACAGCAGGTCACCGGTCGCGACCGCGACGCGGCGCCCCGCCGTGGCCGCGACGGTGGGGCGACCTCGACGCAGCTGCGCTCCGTCGATCAGATCGTCATGGACGAGCGTGGCCGAATGCACCAGCTCGACAGAGACCGCGGCGCGAACCATCCGCTCCTCGCCTCCCTCCCGCGCCACCGGGCCTCCGGCCGACTCGGCGGCGAGCACCACGAGCAGCGGCCGCAGCCGCTTGCCGCCGGCCGCCACGGTCGCGTTGGCGTGGGCTGCCAGCGGAGCTCCCGCCGCGGCGGTGACGTCGTCGAGGTGGGCCTCGGTGCGCGCCATCAGCGCACGCAGCCGCTCGCCACCACGCGCCATGATCGTCTCTACACCGTCGGGCGCCTGCGCCGGTGCGCTCCCCGCGACGCCCGCCGCGCGGCTCACCGCTCCCCGCCTCCGACCGTGCCGGCGTGGATCGCGACGATGCCGCCGGCGATCAGCACGTATTCGACCTCGGTGAGCCCGGCGCCCACCAGCTCCTCGGCCAGCGCTGCCGGGGCAGGGAACCGCTTGACGGAGTTGGGCAGGTACCTGTAGGCATCCGCGACGCCGGTGCCGGCAGGCGCGCTGCGCAGCCTCGACGCCAGTGCCTCGCCGCGCCCGGCGACCGTTCCCAGGGCAGGCACGATGCGGTCGAACCAGAGCCGGTAGAAGTGCGACAGCGGCGCCCGCGTCGGAGTCGTGATCTCGAGCACCACCACGCGGCCGCCCGGCCGGACGACGCGGGCCATCTCGGCGAGGCCGCGGCCGAGGTCGTCGAAGTTGCGCGCCCCGAAGCCGACCGTCGCCGCGTCGAAGGTCCCGTCGCCGTAAGGAAGCGCCATCGCATCGGCCCACTCGAAGCGCAGCGTGGCGCCGCCCAGGCGCTGCCCCTTCGCGCGCGCGCGCTCGAGCATCCCCTCGGAGAAGTCGCTGCCCACCACCTCGCCGTCCGGCACTACGCGCGGGGCCATCTCGATCGCCAGGTCACCCGTCCCGGTCGCCACGTCCAGCGCCCGGCTGCCCGGACCGATGCGCGCGAGATCGGCAGCGCGAGATCGCCAGCGATGGTGCAGTCCGGCGGTCATCGCCGTGTTCATCGGGTCGTAGATCGCGGCGATGCGATCGAACATCGCCCGGACCTGCCCCGCCTCGAGCTTCCCGGCGCCGGCTCGGAGACGGGTGGCCACCGGGCGGCCTACTTCGACTGCGCGAGGAACGTGACGATCTGGTTGAACTTCGCCGGCGGCAGGTTCTTGAACGACGGCATCGGCGCCGTCGGGTTCACCAGCGTTCGCGCGATCGCCTGGCGAGGCAGCCGGTCGGCGATCTTGGTCAGGTTCGGGCCGGGCCCGGAGTTGCCGTTCTCGCCGATCTTGTGGCAGGCCAGGCAGCCGCTCTGCGCGACCGCCTTCTTGCCAGCTTCGTATTCCGAGAGCAGCGCACCGCCGGCGTGCAGGATTCGCGGCGGTGTGGGTGTTTCGATCGCCGTCGGCGATCCCGCGTTGGCGCCCTGGTAGGTCAGGAAGGCCATCGCGCCGATCACGGCGATGCCCGTCAGCGTCGCGATCGGGCGGCGCTCGGGACGGCGCTCGGGCCCGCGGTCGTAGAACGGCAGCAGGAACAGCAGGATCATCGCGAGCGTCGGCACGCCGATCGTCGCCAGCGGCACGAGGCTCGGCGGCTTGATCACGCGCAGGACCTCGAACAGGAAGAAGAAGTACCACTCCGGCCGCGGCACGTATGTGGTCGTCGTCGGGTTCGCCTTCGAGCCGAGCTCGGCGCCGAGGATGAGCGACATCGCGATGATCACGACCATCACGACGCAGGCCATCGCCCCGTCCTTCGCCACCGCGTAGGGGAAGAACGGCTTGCCTTTCGCCTTCAGGAGCGCGTACTCGCGGAGGTACTCCTCCTTCTGCTGCTTGTTCACCGGCCTAGACCTCCGCCTCGCGGAGCTCCTTCGGAGCCTCCGCCTTCTGCCATGGCGGCGCGGTCGTGCCGAGCTTCGCCACGAGGTACAGGTGCGCGCCGATCAGCGCAGCGAGCAGCCCCGGGACGAGCAGCATGTGGATGGCGTAGAACCGCGACAGCGTCGTCGCGCCGAATTCGGAGCCGCCGCGCAGGAAGTCGCTCAGGTAGGGCCCGACCAGGGGGCCGGTGCCGTTGATGTTGACGCCGACGATCGTCGCCCAGTAGGCGCGCTGGTCGAACGGCAGCAGGTACCCGGTGAAGGACATCGTCATCGTCAGGATCAGCAGCACGACGCCGATCACCCAGTTGAGCTCGCGCGGGTACTTGTATGCGCCGAAGAAGAACGTGCGGCCCATGTGCAGGAACACGAGGATCACCATCACGCTCGATCCCCACTTGTGCATGCCGCGCACGAACTGTCCGAGGAACACCTCGTTGGTGACGTAGCGGATCGATTCGTAGGCGCCGCCGGAGGGGTCCGGGCGGTAGTACATCGCCAGGAACACACCGGTGACGGCCTGGGAGAGGAACGCGAACATCGTGGCCGAGCCGAGCGTGTAGAACCAGTTCGTCCCCTTGGGCACCTTGCGGAACATCAGCCAGCGCCCGGCGCCGCTCAGCGAGGTGCGCTCGTCGACCCAGTCGACGACCGTGATCCCGGCCTCCATCGCCTCGTCGAGCGGGCCTTTCTTGCCGTTCGGGTCCCCGGGCCGCGGCGGCGGCTCGCGCAGCGCCGCAGGCATCGGTGGCGCGGGTAGTTTGGGCAGCTTCGGCATGCGCTCGCCCTACAGTTTCTGCGCGCCGGGACGCGACGGGTAGAGGTACTGCCCGACGCCGTCCAGAGGCTCGCCGGGGTCACGCGGGGAGAAGCGGCGCAGCTCGCTGTTGACGCTGAAGCGCGGGCCGATTTCGACGTCTCCGCCGTTGACGCGCGTGTAGAAGCGGTCCAGGGGCCTGACCGGCGGCCCGCCGACGCGCCGTCCGAGCAGGTCGTAGACGCCACCGTGGCACGGACAGATGAACCGCTCCGCCGCGTCTACCCAGCGCACGGGGCAGCCGAGGTGCGCACAGCGGCTCGAGATCGCGATGTAGGGCGTGCCCTTGTCGTAGGCGTCCGTGTCGATCGCCGGATTGAACTTGCGGATGTAGGCGGTCGACTTGCCGGCCTCGCCGATGTTCGGCGTCACCGTGATCACGACCGGGACGTAGTTGACTTCGCTGAACGTCGCCTCGCTGCCAACGGGTTCCCAGCGGTGCGGTGTGCTTTTGAGGATCGGCCCCACGGCGAACCCGAGCGCGGGCAGCGTGAACGCTCCCGCGGCGATCGCCCCGGCCGTGTGCGCGCTGCCGGTCATGAAGCGCCTGCGTGTGATCGTCTCCCCCTCGAAAGCCCCGGGGATTCCCCGGTCGAGGGTGTATTTGGACTTGTGTTTGAGGCGCTTGTCTGCCACTTCCGGGCAAACAATATCGATGCGCGAATCAGGGCGACTCTGGCGACTCCCGAACGCTTGTGCGCATCGCATCGAGCGCTCCCGGCGCCCCATCGAGCACCATCTGCTTGGCCGCGCGGTGCGTCTCGCTCGAGCCCCAGCCGACGGCTCGCGCGCCGGCCTGCCAGACGGCGTCTGCAAGCTCCGGCGAGCGGGCGCCGTGCGCCAGCGCGCTGAGGGTGATCGTGTCGGCCAGCTCGGCGACGGCAGGCGTGTCCCCCAGCGCGACGAGTTGCGCGAGGCCGATCGCGTAAAGGCGGTCCCCCGCCAGCAGACCCAGATCCGCTTCCGGGGCGAGCAGCAGGCGCGGCGTCGCGTAGTGCAGCAGGTAACCCTCGTAGATCGCCTCGACGAGCAGCTCGTACTCTTGGCGGCGACCCTCCGCGCGCGGTCCGGAGGCGGCCGTCGAGGCCGCCGCAGAGCCCACCTCGAGGATCCTCCCGTCGTGCTCGGCGAGCAGGTCGGCGAGCAGGCCGCCGCCCTCGCGCAGGAGCACACGCAGGCGCTCCAGTCCGGTGCCCTCGCCCCCCGTCACGAGGCCGCTCAAGCCGTCGGCTCCCGTACCGGCAGCGCCGCGAAGGCCGCCTCGGCGGCGAGCAGGGTGCGTTCGATCTGCTCCTCGCCGTGCGCCAGCGAGGGGAACCACGCCTCGAACTGCGACGGCGGCGGGTAGACGCCTCGGCCGAGCAGCTCCCGACACCATGCCGCGTGGGACTCCAGGTCGCAGGCCTGAGCCTGCGCGAAGCTCTCCACGGGACCCTCGCTGAAGAACACGGTCAGCAGGCCCGGGGCGCTCTGCACCTGTACCGGATGCCCGCCGGCAGCCGTGCGCAGGCCCTCGGCCAGCCGGTCCGTCGTCGTCGCGAGGCGCACGTAGGAGCCCTCGTCGAGAAGCCGCAGCGTCGCCAGTCCGGCGGCGACGGCGAGTGGGTTGCCCGACAGCGTCCCCGCCTGGTAGACCGGCCCCGCCGGCGCCAGCATCCGCATCAGCTCGGTCGACCCTCCGAGCGCCGCGGCGGGCAGGCCGCCGCCGATCACCTTGCCCATCACGGTGATGTCAGCTGGGACCCCCGTCAGCTCCTGCGCTCCTCCGCGCGCGACGCGAAAGCCGCTGATCACCTCGTCGAGGATCAGCAGCGCGCCGCTTGCGTCGGCCTGCTCGCGGAGCAGCTCGAGGAACCCGGCGCGCGCCGGTACGAGGCCCATGTTCGCCGGCATCGGCTCGGCGATGATCGCCGCCGGTGCGTGCTCGGCGACAGCCGCGCGCAGCGCATCGGGATCGTTCCACGCGATCACGACCGTGTCGCCGGCAGCGCCCTTCGTCACGCCGGGGCTGGCGGGCAGGGCCTGGGTGGCCAGGCCCGATCCGGCCTGGGCGAGCAGGCCGTCGACGTGGCCGTGGTAGGCGCCGGCGAACTTGATGATCTTTTCGCGCCCGGTCGCCGCGCGGGCGAGCCGGACGGCCGTCATCGAGGCCTCCGTGCCCGAGGAGGTCATGCGCAGCATCTCGACGCTCTCGACCCGCGAGCAGACCTCTTCGGCCAGCTCTACCTCGCCGGCCGTCGGCGCGCCGAAGCTCGTGCCCTTGGCGGCCGCGGCGGTGACTGCGTCGAGCACGGCAGGGTGGGCGTGGCCGTGGATCAGCGGGCCCCAGGAGCAGACGTAGTCGACGAAGCGGTTGCCGTCGACGTCGATCAGCTCGGCGCCCTCACCGCGGTCGATGAACAGCGGGTCGCGGCCGATCGCGCCCATCGCGCGGACAGGGGAGTTGACCCCGCCGGGCAGACGCGACTGCGCTCGTCGGTAGAGCTCGGCGGAGCGGCTGTCGGTGAGCGAGGCCATCACCGGACTCCGCTCAGGCGTGCCTGCGCTCCCAGTCCTTGAACTCCTCGGTGAAGTACAGGAGGCGGATCTTCTTGAACTCCGTGGAGGAGTACAGCGTCGCTCGCTCCTCGATCCCGGTCTGCTCGGCGATCGCGTCGAGGACCGCGTCGCACTCCTCCTTTGAGCGGCCGTGAGCCATCGTGAAGACCGAGTAGGGCCAGTCCGGATAGGTCGGGCGCTGGTAGCAGTGGGAGATGCCGCGCACCGCCGCCATCCGGCATCCGATGTCGTAGATCTGCTCCTCGGGGACGTTCCAGACGCCCATCCCGTTCGCCGAGAACCCCGCGCGGCGGTGATAGAGGATCGCCGCGACCCGGCGCAGCAGGCCACGCTCCTGCATCGCGGCGAGGTGATCGAGCAGCGCCTCGACGCTCATGCCCAGCTCGGCGGCGGCCGGCACGTACGGTTCGGAGACGACCGGCATGTCGCCCTGCAGCGCACGGATCACCGCGATGTCGCGCTCGTCGTAGGGCTGCGGCTCGAGCTCCACCGGCGCTTTCACCTCGGTCGCGCTGGAGAGCGCCTGTGTGTCGCCCTCCATCTCCAGGTCCATGCGGATCTTGAACAGCTTCAGCGTCGGCAGCTGGCGCACCGACTCCGCGCCGGCTTCGCGCGCCAGCACCTCGAGCGTGCCTTCCAGCCCCAACTCGGAGTCCGGCTCGGTGGCGATCGTGAACCACAGGTTGAACTCGTGGTTGCGCAGATAGTTGTGAGATACGCCCGGATGCTCGTTGATCACCTGCGCGGCGCGGTGCGGGTGCTCAGGATCGACCTTGGCGGCGACCAGCATCGACGAGTAGCCGAGCGCGCGCG
This sequence comes from Solirubrobacterales bacterium, assembly GCA_025963965.1. GTDB lineage: Bacteria > Actinomycetota > Thermoleophilia > Solirubrobacterales > Solirubrobacteraceae > Palsa-744. The sequence continues at coordinate 23,068 of JAOPZS010000099.1, read as the reverse complement.
TGTCGAAGATCGGCGTGACCTGCCGGATGATGCGCTTGTCGAGCAGGTGCTGGACGCGGCCCATCACCTCCTGCTCGGTGACTCCGGCGAGCCCTGCGACGTGACGGTACGGGTGCGGCGCGATCGGGAAGCTGCCCTGCATCAGGTTCAGCAGCTTGCGATCGACGTCGTCGAGCGGAACCGCGGCGCCGTCCTTGCGGCTGCGGAGCTTCGGTGTCGCTGCCTCGGCGCGGCGCTGGTCGCCGTCGCTGATCAGGTCTGCTCGGCTAGCCATCGCGCCGCGTCCTTTGCGTGGTAGGTGATGATCGTGTCCGCGCCGGCACGCCGCAGGGACGTGAGGATCTCGAGCACCGTCGCCCGCTCGTCGACGTATCCCGCCGCCGCGGCAGCCTTGACCATCGCATACTCGCCGCTGACGTTGTAGGCAGCCACGGGCATCTTCGTCGCCTCGGCGACCGCCCGGATCAGATCGCCGTAGGCCAGCGCCGGCTTGACCATCACCATGTCGGCGCCCTCCTGCACGTCGAGCAGCGCCTCGCGAACCGCCTCGCGGCCGTTGGCGGGATCCATCTGGTAGCCGCGCCTGTCCCCGAACGCCGGCGTCGAGTCGGCGGCGTCGCGAAAAGGCCCGTAGAAGGCCGAGGCGAACTTCGCCGAGTAGGCGAGGATCGGTGTCTCGGCGAAGCCCTCGCCGTCGAGCTCCTCGCGGATCGCGCCGACGCGGCCGTCCATCATGTCCGACGGCGCCACGAGGTCGGCGCCCGCGCGCGCGTGGCTGACGGCGGTGCGGGCCAGCAGCTCGACGCTGGCGTCGTTGTCGACGGTGTTGTCGCTGCGCAGAACGCCGCAGTGGCCGTGTGAGGTGTACTCGCACAGGCACACGTCTGTCATCACGAGCAGCCCTCCGACAGCCTGCTTGATCGCCCGCACGGCGAGCTGCACCGCGCCCTCGTCGTCCCAGGCGCCCGAGCCCTGCTCGTCCTTCTCGGCCGGGATGCCGAACAGCATCACACCGGCGAGACCGAGCGCCGCGGCGTCCTGTGCCTCGGCGACGGCCGCGCTCAGCGAGAGGCGTGCGACACCGGGCATCGACTCGATCGGCTCGCGGTCCCGCCCGCTCGGCGGCTGCGTCTCGGCGACGAACAGCGGCAGCACCAGCTGCGAGGCCCGCAACTCGGTCTCGCGGACCAGGCCGCGCAGCGGAGCGGTCGCACGCAGCCTGCGCATTCGCGTGTTCGGGAAGGCCATGCGCTTTCAGGTTAGCTCGCCCGCTGCAGCCCGACGCGCGCCAGCACGGCGAACAGCACCGTCAGCCCGAGCAGGTGCGCGGCCGGTCCCGGCAGCGCGGGGTGCGCGCCGTTGACGGCAGCGTCGAGCGCCTGCAGGGCGGCCTTGAACGGAAACACGAACGAGATCACGCCGATCGCGTCGTAGAAGCCGTGACCGACCGCGCCGGCCGGCACGAGCGCAAGGAAGGCGAGCGGCAGCGAGACCGCGAACGCCAGCAGCGAGGCCGCACGGACCTCCCGCGCGAGCGCGCCGATCGCCACGCCCAGCGCGGCGAACGCGACGGCTCCGCAGGCGAGCGCCGCGAGCCACTGGCCGATCCGCGCCCAGTCGACCGACACGAACGCGCCTACGCCGGCGAGCATCGCCAGGGCGACGAGGAACGCGCAGCCCGCGGAAAGCAGGATCTTCTCGAGCAGCAGCGTCTCGCGGGAGACGAGGCCGCGGATCAACCGGGCGAGCGCGTTCTCCTCGCGCTCGAGCGCGATTGCGCCGGCGGCGAGCAGCACGCCGAGGAACATCAGCGAGACGGTCACGGCGACGACCACCGCGAACGTGTCGAGCGGAGTGCGCCGCCCGTCGAGCAGCGTGCTGCGGATCTTGATCGGCTGGCCGACGGTCGCCAGCACGCGCTTGCTGACGTTGAGGTTCTGGGCGGCGAAGGTCGCGAACCGGGCCACCTGCTGCAGCGCCTTGCGGTCCGGGCCGGGGGGCATGCGTGCGATCTCCTTCTGCAGGAGCGCCGGGATGCGATCGAGTCCGATCAGATTCGAGGGCGCGCCGAGCACGCCGAGGTTGCCACCCCTCAACAGCAGCTCGATCGCCTGGGCGGCCGCTCGCTGGATCTGTTCGGAGAAGCCGAGGTTCGCTTCGGCGAGGGCCGAGCGCAGCTGCGAGGAGACGAGCGACTGCTCGAGCGCGTTGCCGTTGTAGATCACTTCGACTTCCGCCTGCACCGTCGCCGAGGAGACCTTCGCCGCGATGTCCGGCGGTATCACGACCGCCGCGATCACCTTCGCCGAGGACACCTCCTGCACGGCCCGCGCTCGCGTCGGCACGCGGGTCGCGTCGACGCCGCGGAACAGGCCGTCGACGTAGCTCGAGACCGCCACCCGCCGCCCGCCGACTTCGACGGTCTCGCCGGGGGCCGTCTCGTCGACCACCGCGACGTGCGGCCGCGACGGCGTGCGCGAGATCGCGAAGCCGATCAGCAGCGCGATCGCGACGGGGTAGAGCACGAGCAGCGCGACCGTCAGCCGCGAGCGGCGCAGGATCAGGAGATCCTTTCGCAGCAGCGACCTCACGCCGGCGCCCCCCGATCCCCGCCGAGAAAGCTGACGAGTGCCCGCTCGAGGTCGTCCTCGCCGCCGCCGGCGCGAGCGATCAACCCGCCCGGGGTGCCGTCGAACGTCACCCGCCCGCCGTCGAGCACGAGCACACGGTCGGCGTGGCGCTGCGCCTCGCCGGGGCCGTGCGTGGAGAAGATCACGGTCGTGCCGGCGCGCGCGAGCGCGGCGACGAACTCCCACAGGCGCTCGCGCTGGGCCGGGTCCAGCGACGCCGACGGCTCGTCCAGGGCCAGCACGGGCGGGTCGCCGATCAAGGCGATCGCCACGTTCACGCGCTGGCGGTTGCCGCCCGAGAGCCTGCCGAGCTGCTCGGCGGCACGGGCCTCGAGGCCTGTCTGCGCGAGCATCGCGGCGACGGCCTGCGACGGATCCGCGACGCGCTCCAGGCGCGCGAACAGCTCGAGGTTCTCGGCGACCGTGAGCCTGGCGTAGAGAGCAGGCTGCTGAGGGGCCCAACCGACCTCCCGCGGCGGCACGCTCACGTGCCCGGAATCGGCCTGCTGGGCGCCGGCGAGAATCGACAGCAGCGTCGTCTTGCCTGCGCCGTTCGGTCCCAGCACCGCCACCAGCTCGCCGGGCTCCGTCTCGAAGCTGACCTCCCGAAGCGCCTGTACTCCGCCGTAGCTCTTGCTCAGCGCCTCGACCCGCAGCGCCGCGCTCACAACAGCTCGCGCTTGGTGCGATCCCACGGTTCGAAGGTGACGTGACGGCTCAGGTAGACGGCCGTCTCGCGTAGCACCGAGAGGATCGGCAGGGCCACGAGCGCTCCGATCACGCCGTGCACCTCCAGCCCGAGCAGCAGCGCGAAGATCACGAGCAGCGGATTGATGCGGAGCGTGTGGCCGAACACCTGCGGCGCCACCACGTGGCCCTCGACCTGCTGCAGCCCGATGAACAGGACGATTACCCACAGGGCCGTGATCGGCCCTCCTGTGAACAGCGCGACGAGCACCGGCGGGACCGCACCGAGGATCGGCCCGATGTACGGGATCAGCTCGGCAAATCCGTAGAAGACGCCGAACGCCACCGCGTACTTGCTGCCGTCGGGGAATATCCCGGTGATGCCGAAGATGTACAGCGCGACGCCCGTCGAGGTGCCCATGATCGCGCTGAACAGGAGCTGGCCGCCGACGTAGCGGGAGACGGCACGCTGCACCAGCACCGGGTAGTCGTCGGCCTTCGAGCCGTCGCCGGTCGGCATGATCCTTCGCACGAGCGCACCTATCTCGGGGGCGTACAACAACATGTAGACCGACACCACGAAGATCAGCACCAGGTTGAAGATCGCGTTGGCGACTTCGGTGATCAGGGCGGTCCCGAACGAGGCGAATTTGCCGGCGCTCTTGCCGACTTTGTCGGTGATGCTCTGCAGGGCCGTTTTGCCCGGTTTGACGATCTTGGCGTGGATGCCGTTTTCGTTCAGCGTCGTTTCGAATTTCGCAAGCTGCTTGTTGGCTTCGCTTTCGAGATGCGGGAGGTTGTTGCTGAACCTCTGCACCTGATGGGAGATAGGGTTGGCCAGCAGCACGCCGACGCCGGCGAGCGTCAGGAAGAATCCGAGGTAGACGGCGAGGACCGCCAGCCCGCGCGGGACTCGCGGCCGCTGCACGAACGCAACCGCGGGATTGAGGATCAGAGCGATGAGCCCGGCGATGATGAACAGCAGCAGGACTTTGCCGGCGGCTTTCGCGACCGCCCACACGGCGATCACCGCCAGCGGCAGCAGCACGAGCTGCACCCAACGCGGCACGACCGCCCGCGGCGGCTCGGCCGGCGTCTCGTCCGCGGTGCCGGCGAGTCGCTCCTCTTCGCCGCTGGGTGCGTCCGCCGGCGGGGCTTTGCCTGAGGCCCCGCTCACGTGCCTCCCACCATTCGCAGAGTATGGCTGAGCCTCAGGCGGGCATTGCAGGAAACCCGCCCGCGCCCGCGCGGATCCTGTTCGTCGGGGACGTGGTCGGCGGCATCGGGCGCCAGACGCTGCTCGACTGCCTGCCGGTTCTGCGCGAGCGCCACGAGCCGACGTTCGTCGTGGTCAACGGCGAGAACGCGGCCGGCGGGCTCGGCATCACGCCGAAGAACGCCGACCAGCTGTTCGCGGCCGGTGTCGACGTGATCACTTTGGGCAACCACACGTACCACCGCCGGGAGATCTACCCCTACTTGGAGAGCAACGAGCGGATCGTGCGGCCGGCCAACTTCCTGCGCAGCCAACCGGGGCGCGGAACGGCTGTCGTCGAGCACGGCGGGGTGCGCCTGGGTGTGGTCAACATCAGCGGCAACCTGTACCTGCGAGCGGGCCGCTCGGCCTTCACGGAGATCGAGGTCGCGCTCGGGGAGCTGGGAGCTGTCGACCACGTGCTGGTCGACGTGCATGCCGAGGCGACGTCCGAGAAGGTTGCGATGGGGTGGCATCTGGATGGGCGCGTGACCGCCGTGGTCGGCACGCACACGCACGTGCCGACGGCCGACGCGAGAGTGCTGCCGGCGGGGACGGCGTACATCACCGACGTCGGCATGACCGGTCCGCGCGGGGGCGTTATCGGTGTCAAGCGCGAGCAGGCCATCGAGTCGCTGCTCACGCAGATGCCCGTCCGCTTCGAAACCTCCGAGGAGGACCCGTGGCTGATGGGCGTCGTGGTCAGCTGCTCAGAACGGCTTCGGGCTGACTCGATCGAGCAGGTGCTGATGCCGCGTCCGAAGAGCGCCTGAGCGGCGCCGCGTAGCGCCCGAGCAGCGCGATCATCACGAGCGGGAAGAACCACGGGATGTACAGGTAGAACCAGTGTTCGATCGCCAGCTCGGCGCCGATCAGGATCGCGGCGCAGCCGGCAGCGAGGCCGACCATGTCACCGCGCCGCGGGATCAGGGCTATGGCGATCGCCAGCACGAACGCCAGTCCCTCGGCGACATGCTCGAGCGTGTGGAGCCCGTACAGCCCCCAGAGCGAGAACGGCGAGGCCCGGTTGCCCTGGTACTCGAGCGTGCGCTGGTAGATCGTGCGCAGCGAGTCGTGGGCGAGCGCCGGGATCAAAGCGAGTGCACCGGCGCCGACGAAGCCGAGGATGAACATCCCGTACATCAGCGGCCGCCTGCGCGCCGGGACGGCGCGCAGCGCGTCGGTGGCGAGCAGCGGCGCCAGCGCCAGTGGCGCGAACTTCGTCAGGCCCGCAAGCACCGCCAGGGCGCCACGCGCCGTGCCTGCCAGCAGTGACCGGTAGCTCGCCGCTAGCACCGCGGCCAGTACGAGTGCCGCGACGAGCGTGTCGTTGCTGTTGCTCTCGAGTGCGAACAGGGTGAAGGGGAAGGAGACCCATGCGTAGGCCAGCGCGACGCCGAGCGTGGGGCCGCGCATGCGCCGGCCGATCAGGAACAGCAGCCCGATTGCGAGCAGGTCGAAGAAGATCGCCGCGGCGTGGGCCGCCGGCAGGTCATCCCACGAGCCGCTCCACCCGAAGACCTGCTGGAAGGGCACGTAGACCTCGTAGTTGACCGGGGCGTAGGTGTCGCCGTGTTCGTTGTCGGTCGGGTAATGGCCGTACAGGGCGTGTCCGTCGACGATCCGCTCAGCACCGATCACGCCCGCGTAGCCGACGTCCACGACATTCGAGTCGGTCACGTTGAGGGCGACGCGAAAGCCGATCAGGAAGACGACGGCCACCGCCAGCCAGCGTCCGGGAACGAGCAGGCGCATCGGGCCGGGCTCGCGCCGTCCCTGCCGCGGTCGGCGCAGCAGCGCGAGCATCCGCGCGAGCAGGTACAGCAGCGGCGGATAGGCGAGCGGCACCGAGCCGTAGATGTGCCCGTGGTTGAAGTACGCGAGCGAGACCGAGAACGACAGCAGCACGAGCAGGTCGAGGTGCAGGAGCGTGAACGGCCGGCGGAAGTTCCAGAAGGGCAGCAGGAACAGCAGGCACAGCGGCAGCCATACGTACAGCGCGTTGACGTGCCGTCCGAACGCGCCTGGGTAACCGCGGGCCATCGTCCACGCCACCTGAAAGCCGGTCCACTGTTCCAGCACGCGGCCGCTGAGGTCATCGACGATGACCTGCGCGATCTCCTTCTTGCCGTTCTTCGAGAAATACGACACCTGCCAGTGGAAGGCCGGCTTCAGGTAGGCGCCGCCGTAGGAGCCGGGGTATTCGCGCCGGACCTGCTCGATCTTCGCAAGCCGCTCGGCGATCGCCAGCACCTGGTTGGCCGATAGGCGCCGTCCCGCCGGCGGGATGTTCGACGGCGCGACGGGCACGGGCGCATCGGGGTTCGTCGCCGTCGTCGCGCTCGCCGCGCTGGGCGGCGGCGTCACGGTGGGCGTAGCGAACCTCGGACCGTGGGTGAAGGAGCCCGCCCCGGGCAGGGCAAGCGCAGCCCCGGGCGCCACCAGCAGGATCAGGCATGCGAGGAGGGCCGCGAGGCTTCGCATCACGCGAGGGTAAGGGACGCGGGCGGCGAGCGTGCCCCTACTCAAGGCCGAAATGGCCGCGGACGAGCGAGGCGATATCGCGGATCGCCCACTGCGCGGGTGCGGTTTCGGGGAGATCCACACCGCTCATCACGAGCGCCCCCAGCGAGTCGCAGGCGTGCAGTGAGCCGTGGCTGCCGCCTCCGACATGCGCTTGGCGGCCCCAGTCGAGGAACTCATAGCCGGGCGCGGCGGAGAGCAGCACCTCGCCGGAGGTCGGGCAGAGCAGCGCCGACCAGCTCCTCGCCAGCGCGTCGGGGTAGTCCGGGGTCACGAACTTCCCCTCGCGCTCGCTGCCGCCGAGCACGCCGAGCGAGCCCTCCAGGCGCCAGCCGCGTCCGCGCGGATCGGTCAGCGGGCCGCCGGGCGCGAAGCGCAGCTCGCCGTGGGCGCGACTGGCGATCACCGCCTCGCGCGGACGCTCCTCGGCGTCGCGCTCGAGCCACATCACGAGGTCGACGCCCTCGATCCCCATCGACATCGCCACCACGGAGGCCCGCATCGCGTCGCGCTCGGCATCGTGGAGCGCGTAGACCATCGCGGCCCGCTGCGATGGGCACACGGCGATCCGCGGCTCGACCGATTCTGCGCGTCCGGAGCCGCGAGCCGGCCGCGCCGGACCGAGCACCCCCAGCTCGGCGAGCTCGTCCTGCAGCGCGATCGATGCCGTGACGGGGCTCTGCGAGTGGTCGGCCATCACGATCATGGCGTGGCTCGCGAGGAACTCGTCGAGCCCGCCCGCGGCGTTCGCCACGCGGGCCAGCTGCAGGTCCGCCTGAGCGATCGAGGAGACCTGGGCGTCGGGGCCCTTCTTGTGGGAGTGCCAGTCGTTGTCGGGCAGTGACAGCAGCAGGAAGTCGAAAAGGTCGTGCTCGACCAGATAGGCCGACACGCAGCCGGAGTGCCGGTCGCGGACGCCCGGCATACCCAGGGCCGAGCGGCAGCCGGTGCGTTGCGAGGCGAAGATGTCCGCGTAGAAGAGCTCGCGGGGGCCCATCACCGGATGGCGCATGAGCGTCGTTGCGACGCGCGTCAGCGCCGTGTCGCGCTGAGGCTCGTGGCGGTGACGGCCGCGGTACATCAGGTAGGTCGTCCCGGCGGTCCGAACGGCGGCGTCGTCGAGGCTCTCGAAAACCGTCAGCGTCTTCTCGGAGAGGTGCGCGCGGTTCATGTTGTAGACCGTGTCGGTCAGCTGCCTGGCGATGCCGAAACGCTGGGCAGCACGAAAGCTCGAGCCGTACTCCACGTAGCGGTTCTCCTCGCGGTGAAACCAGTTCATCGCGGGGATGTGATGCTCCTCCTGCGCGCGCCCGGTGACGATCGATGCGGCACAGACGGGCGTGACGGACGGGAATGCGGCGACGCAATCCGGCACGTACAGCCCGTCGGCGACGAGCCGCTCGAGCACCGGCGCGGCGCCGGCGGCGATCGTGCGCTCGAGCATCTCCGGCGCCATCGCGTCGATCACGCACAGCACGAGCTTCGGCGGCGCGCCCCTCATGCGACGGTCTCAGCGGCCGAGGATGCGGAGACCCGCATACTTCTCGCCAGAGCGTGAGCGCCGCCGCAGCAGCAGCCACACGAGCGCGGCGACGACGACGTAGCCGAGCGGATGCAGCACCGCGACGAGCGCAGCGACGAGCAGGGACGCCGCGTCGAGATACAGCGTCAGGGCGTCACGCGGTCCCTTCTCGGCCAGCCGGCGGCGGGCGCCCACGACCACCGGTCCGGCCAGGCGCTGGGCGAGCGCAACGATCAGGAGCCCGCCGAGCACGCCGGGCCATGCTGCATCGCCGTGTGCGCCGAGCACGCCGGCGAACAGCACGGCGCCTGCGCCGAATGCAAGCCCGGTGAGCGCCGCCGCGAGAGGGTCGCGTCGCGGCTCGCGCGAGACCGGATCGACCATCGGTGCGAAGCCGAGCAGGATCTGCAGGACGTAGGAGAGGGCGAAGACGACCGCCGCGGCGAGCAGCCACCAGCTCGACTGCAGGAAGTGCCAGCTTCCGGACGGGAAGCCGATGCCGAGCACCTTCGCGGAGCCGAGCGCGCCGATCAGCAGCACGGGCAGGAACGGGCGCAGCCCGCATGCCGCCGCCAGCCCGGCGCCCAGCCCTATGTAGAAGAAAAGGCCGTTCATCACTCGATCGCCCGATCTGCCGGTGCGCTACCGTGGCCTGGGCGCTCGTCAGATCGGGCAGGACGATAGTCGACCCGCCGGGACGTGCCGTTCCCGTCCCACCGGCAGGCGCCGCACGGTGAACGGAGAACTCCAGGCTGATGGCGCGATCGAGCACACCAGGCAGCGGCGGCAGCGGGACCCGTGCGACGGCGCACGAGCTGGCTCGCTACGAGGCGCTGTTCGCTGCACGGACACGCGGGATGAAAAGCTCGGCGATGCGCGAGATGATGGCGCTCACCGAGCGCCCCGATGTGATCTCCCTCGCGGGCGGGCTGCCCGACACCTCGACGTTCCCGCCGGAGCTCTACGCGAGCGTCATGGCCGATGTCGCCCACGAGTCGGCGGCGCGCGCGCTGCAGTACGGCCCGACCGAAGGGATGACGGCCACCACGCACTGCATCGCCGAGGTGATGGCCGCGGAGGGCACCGCGATCGATCCCTCCGAGGTGATCGTCACGACCGGAGGGCAGCAGGTGATCGACCTCGTCTGCAAGGCGCTGATCGACCCGGGCGACGTGATCGTCGCCGAGGCGCCCACCTACCCGGGGGCGGTGCCGACGTTCAGCGCCTACCAGGCCGCCGTCGAGCAGATCGAGATTGACGCCGACGGCATGCCGATCGACGCACTCGAGCGGACGCTCGACCGGCTGAGCTCCGAAGGGCGACGGCCGAAGTTCATCTACACGATCCCCAATTTCCAGAACCCGGGTGGCGTGACGATGTCGCTGGCGCGCCGCCGGCGACTCGTCGAGGTCGCACGCGAGCGCGAGCTGCTGGTGCTCGAGGACAACCCGTACGGCCTGCTGCGCTACGAGGGCGAGGCGCTGCCGACGCTGTACTCGCTGGACTCGCAGGCCGTCGGCCGCGTCGGGGCCGCGGACCTCGTGATCTACCTCGGCACGTTCTCGAAGATCCTCTCGCCGGGCCTGCGACTCGGCTGGGCGGTCGCGCCGCGGCCGGTGCTCGAGAAGCTGAATCTCGGCAAACAGGGCGCCGATCTGTGCTCCTCGCCGGTGACGCAGATGTTCGTCGCCGCCTACTTCGCTCAGGGGCGAGGCTCGGGCACCGGCTGGCTCGAATACGTCGAGAAGCTGCGCGACCTGTACCGGACGCGGCGCGACGCGATGCTCTCGGCGCTCGAGGAGCAGTTCGGCGAGCAGGCATCCTGGACGCGCCCGGAGGGCGGCCTGTTCGTCTGGGCGACGCTCGACGAGCGAATCGACACGACCGACCTGCTGGCGCTCGCGACGAAGCAGGGGGTCGCCTTCGTGCCCGGGCGCGCGGCCTACATGGACGGAAACAGCGGCTCGTCCTCGATGCGCCTGAACTTCGCCGGGGTCACCGAGGAAAACATCCACGAGGGGATCCGCCGGATCGGCAAGGCGATCCGCACGCAGCTGGACCTGCTCGGATCGCTCAGCGGACGCCCGGCCCCGGCCCGAGTCGGCCCGGAGGCCTCGGACTCCGACGCTCGGCCGCTGGCGGACGTGGTCGCGCTGCCGCGGCGCGAGGAGCCGAGGGCCGGCCGCCGCTCGCAGGACCGATGAGCGATGCGCGGCGCGTCGCCGTCCTGAAGGGCGGGCGCTCACTCGAGCGAGCCGTATCGCTGCGCTCGGGCGCGCAGGTGCAGGCGGGCCTGCAGCGTCTCGGCCACGACGTGCACGGCATCGACGCCGGCCCGGGCCTCGTCCCCGAGCTGCTCGAGCTGCGACCGGACGTCGTGTTCGTCGCGCTGCACGGCCGCGAGGGCGAGGACGGGACGATTCAGTCGCTGATGGAATCGCTCGATCTCCCCTACACCGGCTCCGGCCCGTCGGCCTGCGTGCACTGCACCGACAAGATGCTGGCCAAGCACCTGATGCGGGAGGCGGGTATCCCCACGCCCGCGTTTCGTGCGCTGCGCGAGTCGTCGATTCGTGACCTCGGCGCCGGCGCGGCGCTCGGCGCGATCGAAGCGGAGCTGGGCTTTCCGATGGTCGTCAAGCCGGCCCGGGGCGGCTCGGCGCTGGGCGTCAAGTTCGCGAGCTCCGAGCAGGAGCTGCCGGGAGCGATGGTGGGGGCGTTCTCCTACGACGGGACCGTCCTGCTCGAACGGCACCTCCGCGGCCGGGACCTTGCCGTGTCTGTGCTCGACACGCCGCATCGCGGCAACGGCGAGGAGCCGCCGCACGCGCTGCCGGTGGTCGAGGCGGTCCCGCGCGAAGACGGCTTCTACGACTACGAGTCCCGCTACCAGATCGGGATGACCGCCTTCGTCTGCCCGGCTGAGCTCGCGCCGGAGACAACCGCCCGCGCCCAGCAGCTGGCCGTGCAGGTCTACGAGCTGCTCGGCTGCCGGGGCTTCGCCCGTATCGATCTGATGCTCGAGCAGGACACCGGCGAGCTCTGGGTGCTCGAGGCCAACGTCGTCCCGGGCATGACCGAGACGAGCCTCCTCCCCCAGGCCGCCGACGCCGCCGGGCTCAGCTTCGAGGAACTGCTCGACAGGATCCTCGCCAGCGCGTTCGGCCGCTGAGGAGGGCGGGTCCAGCTGCGCGTCTTAGCGGCGCGCTGATCAAGCCAGGCAAGGACGCAGTGAGCGAAGTGTGCTCCAGCACACGAGCGAGCGAGGACGCAGCATGGCGCTGATCAGGAGTCGCCTGCGGCGAAATCCTCGGGCGAGACCTGATCCAGGAACTCCTTGAACTTCTCGACGACGTCCTCGGACTCCTCGACATCGTGCTCGAACTCGATCGCCGACTCGGAGATGACCTCCTCGGCGGCGTAGATCGGAGCGCCAGAGCGCACAGCCAGGGCGATTGCGTCGCTGGGGCGAGAGTCGATCTCGAGCTCGCGACCGGCGACACTCAGCGTGATCGAGGCGAAGAACGTGTTCTCTCGAAGCTCCGTCACCGAAACCTGGGTGCATTTCACGTCGAGCTCGCCGAGGATGTCGCACAGCAGGTCGTGTGTCATCGGGCGGGGCGTGCCCGCGCCCTGCAGCTTCATCAGGATCGACGCCGCCTCGGGGTGGCCGATCCAGATCGGCAGGAACTTATTGCCGTCAACGGTCTTCAGAAGCACGATCGGCTGCTTGCCAACCATGTCGAAGCTGACGCCGTAGATCACCATCTCCTGCACGAGGATCCTCCGGAAGGGGCCGAGGTCAGAGTATAGGTCCGGATCATCGGGCCCTCTGGGCCCGCCGGCGCGGGCGAATGCCGCCCACGAGGACTATTGCGCGCTGCGATCAGGCACGCGCCTTGAAGCTCCACAGCTTGTTGCCGAGGAAGCTCGCCGGCGTCGCGGCCGCCACCGCGATCGCCTGGGCGGGCACCTTCGAGAGGCCGCCGTTCTCGACGAGCACCGTCAGCAGCAGCAGGCTGATCGCCTCCGTGAGGACGCTGACCAGCAGGAAGCGCATCGCCTGGTGATGCGCGATGCCTTCGCGCGCGTCGAACGTCCAGTGGCGGTTCCAGAAGAAGTTGTTGGCCACGGCCACGATCCACGCCACGACGGAGGCGACGCGGTACTCGACCCCGACGCCATGGACGAACAGCGTGTAGACGGCGAGGTTGACGACGAAGCCGAGCCCGCCGACGAGCCCGAACCGCACGAGCTGCAGCCAGTTGGCCGGCCGGCGCATCCCGTGGATCACGCGAACGTGCGGGCGCAGCTCCACGGCGCTCAGATCCTCTTGCATCGGAACAGGTTATCGACCATGGCGCCGCTTGCGAACGCTAGCCTTTCCCCTAGATGATCGGTCCCGCGAAGGCCAGAGCGCTGTGCTGCGGCCTTGCGGCATGCGCCGTGCTGGCCGGCTGTGGAAGCAGCTCCGGCCGATCGGGCGCCACCACCGGTAAGTCGAGCCCGCGCGGTGGCATCGCCGCCGGGCCGGCAGTCGGCACGCCCGCGGACAAGCACGCCGCCGCCGCGCACCTCGTGGCCGACCCGAAGGAAGCCAGCAGCTTCCCGGCGCCGGCCTCGACTCACCATGCCGCCGCCGCCGCCCCCGCCAAGGCCGGTGACGCGCTCGTCGCAGCGGGAGCGCCGTCGGACGCCGAAGTGAAGGCTGAGCTGCAGCAGATGCAGGCGGTTGAAAAGAGCGCCAAACAGGCGCGCCACGCGCGACTCACACCCGTTCCGGGTGGCCAGTCGATCGGCGGCAACGGCACGATCCCGATCCCCACCGAAGTTCCGGAAGTCGTGCAGAAGGTCGTTGCCGGCGCGAACGAGATCGCCAACTTCCCGTACGTGTTCGGCGGGGGGCATGCTTCTTTCATCGACAATGCGTACGACTGCTCGGGCTCGGTCAGCTACGCCCTGGCCGCCGGGGGGCTGCTCAGCGCGCCGGAGACCTCCGGCGAACTCGAGAGCTGGGGCGTGCCCGGGCCGGGCCGCTACATCACCGTCTACGCCAACGCCGGTCACACCTACATGTACGTCGACGGGATCCTCTTCGACACCGCCGGGCGCAGCGGCGTGTACGCGTCGCGCTGGCTGGTCACTCCCACAGACAACACCGGCTTCGTCGTCCGTCATTACCCCGGCCTGTAGCCGCGGCAAGCGATGGCCGGCACCCTGTACGCCGTGCTCGCCCTGACGGTGGCGCTCGACGGCGAATCGTCGGTCGCCGACAACACGGGCCTGGCGGTCATCTCGATCACCTCGATCGTCTTCGGATACGTGCTGCTGGCCTGCCTGTGGCATTTCGTGTTCAGCTCCAAGGCACGACGTAAACGCGGAGAAAAGGATCCTCCGCCGTGACCCGTGACCCGTGACCCGTGCGGCGTCGCGGCCGCTCGGCGGCGTGCCGCGGCGCTCAGCCGGAGAGCGTCACCGAGCTGAGCACCGTCGCGGTCTCGGGGCTCGAGGCGGAGGCGTTGCGCACCACCAGGCGCAGCATCAGAGGCGCGGCGTGCACGTGCTTGAGGCGGGCTGCGATCTTCTTTGAGAACTTGATGTGCACCGTGCTCCGACCGCCCTTGGTCGTGACCAGCACGGCTTTCGCGATCACCACCTGCGGCGGCGTGCCCGCCGGCAGGCCGGTCGCGGCAGGACCGCCGATTTTCAGTTTGCTCGCCACACTGCGCGCCATCAGCACTTCGAAGCGGCCGGCGACCTGCTCGTTGACCGAATAGGTGACAGCCAGACCGCGGCGGAGCGCCGTGCGCAGGGAGCGCGAGGCGACGCCGGCCTTGGCGACGGGGGTCGTGACTATCGGCCCCGGTGCTTTCGAGCCGCTGCCGCTCGAGCCGGTGCCGGTGCCGGCCCCGGTGGTCGAGGCTCCCGTGGCACCACTGCCGGGAGGGCTGACGGCGGGAGGAGTCGGAGGCGGGGGGCCGACCACCACCACGTCGTTGCTCACGTTCGAGACGTTTCCGGCCACGTCGGTGATCGTCAGGGTCACGGTGTGTTTGCCGCCGTACACATAGGAGTGGAACGTGCTGGCGGCGCAGGGGCTGAGCCACGGTACCGAGCACGCGGGCGCGCCGGGTGCGAAGCCCTTCACTTCACCCGTTCCGTCGCCGAAGTTCCATTCGAACGTCGCATAGGTGGTCGTCGGCGGGCCGCTCGGGCCGAAGGTCGCACCCTTGAACTCACTGACCGTTGACCCCATCCCGTCGAAGGCGACGAGTTCACCGGAGTTCACCGGGTTGGGCGAGGTGAAGCGGGGGACGAGTCCGACGCCGCCGACGCAACTTCCCCCACCATGGAGCGCGCCGGCGTTGAACACGTTGTTGACGTAGTAGGCGCCGCCCGCGATGAGCTCATTCTCGAGGTTGCCGGCTTCGGTGCCCGCTTTCTTGACCGCTTCGCCTTTGATCGAGCTCGGCGAGGCCGTCGCAGCGAACACGTTGCGGCATTCGTCTGTCGCCTCGCGACGCGAGACGGGGTTCTGCCACGAGGTGAGCAACGGGTTGGTGACGATGTTCGCCTGCTCCTCGGCGATCTGGTTGACGAGCACGTCGGTGAGGGCCGGCGCGTAGTCGCCCTCTTCCCCTTTGCCTTCCTGGTTTGGCTCCTGGATGTGCGGTTGACCCTCGAGGTTCTCTTCCGCGCCTTCGGGGTTCCAGCCGCCGTCCTGGCAGTCGTACGCCTGCCCGCCGTTGGACGGGCCGGGAACGAAGTCCCAGGGCTGGCCCTCGTAGCCCGCCGTCCAGGGAATCGCTGCGTAGAGGATCGTGTTGGCGTCACCCGTTGCGGCTTTGCCGGGATTGATCGCGCCGTGGTAGCTGCAGAAGCTGTTTTTGTAGCTGGTGCTGTTGCGTTCGCCTTCTTCGATTTCTTCTTCGCTCAGCGCGTAGTCGGAGCAGTGCGTCGACCCTCCCGTGAGGCAGACCGACACACCCGGCGGCGTGAGCAGGTAGTAGACAGAGTGCATCCCCTTCGGTGTCCCGTGGCTTGCGATGAAGCTCTGAAGCTCTTCGCGCACCTGCGCATCGTTCAAGCACGTGATCTGTCCGAATTCCAGAGCTTCGGGATCGGTGCATCCAGCGGTCGGATACGGCGTGGTGTCCGAGTAGGCGCCCTTGAAGGTGAAGTTGTACCTGGCCTGCGCGTTTGTCCGGTCGCGGTACTGACCGAGCGCCGAGAAGATCGTGCCGAATTCGCCGCTGCCGGCGCCCAGCTGCTGCAGGAACGTGTCGATGTTGCTCACCCATTCGTGATGGAACCACGCCCCCGGGTCCCAGTAGACGGCGTACACGCTCGCGCCGTTGACGATCGGGCTGCCGCTTTCGTTGCTGAAGCTTCCCGATGGGAAGACGAGGTTCGTCGTGCGCGGCTGCAGGCCCACCTGCGTCCCTTCCACTTCGCTGACGACCGCCCCGGCCGGCGCTGCCAGCAGGGCGAACGAGCAGAGCGCCGCGAGGACCGCCAGGACGCTGAGCGGCAGGAGACGGCGGTGGCGTGCGCCGGCGCGTGGCGGAATGCGAGAGATGTGGGTCACGAGCCCCTCATCGGCACCGTGCGGCCGATGCCTTAGCCCGCTGGACGGGACCTGCTCGGGAGTCCAGCGAGCCGGCAGGCTGGACGCGTCGATTCCCTGAGCGCCGCGCCGAGACGCCGAGATGCCGGCGCGATTTATACTTGCCGGGCCTCGTACCGCTCGCCTTGCCTCATTTCCCCCCCAGGAGGTTTCGATGATCAAGCTCCTCGCCCGTCTCGGTGCGCCGATACTGGTCGTTCTCGCGCTCGCCGGGTGCGGAAGCTCGAGCACCACCACGGCCACGACCGCCACGCCCACCACGTCGACGTCGGCTTCCGGCGGCGCCGTCTCGGCGATCGCTGCGCAGGTGCCGGCCGCGGTCAAATCGAAAGGCACGCTGACGGTTGCCGCCGAAGCCGAGTACGCCCCGAACGAGTTCATCGCCCCGGACGGCCACACCCTCATCGGCATGGACCCCGACCTCGTGAGCGCGGTGGCCGAAGTGATGGGCCTGAAGGCGAAGTTCGTCAACGCCAACTTCGAAACGATCATCCCGGGGCTGGCAGCGGGCCGCTACGACCTCGGCGCCTCGTCGTTCACCGACACCAAGGAACGTGAGAAGACCGTCGACTTCGTCGACTACTACAAGGCCGGCATCTCGTTCTATGCGAAGTCGAGCGCCAACCCGGGCGTGACCGAACTGAAGGACATCTGCGGGAAGACCGTCGGCGTCGAGAAGGGCACTGTCGAGCAGGAAGAATCAGAAGCGCAGAGCAAGAAGTGCGGCAAAGAAGGCAAGAAGAGCGTGACGGTGCTCAGCTTCTCCGGGCAGAACGCGGTCAACCTCGCGATCGCCAGCGGCCGCGCGGAAGTTGGTCTCGCCGACTCACCCGTGGTCGACTACCAGATCAAAAAGTCCGGCGGCCAGTTCAAGTTGGTCGGCAAGACCTACGCCTTCGCCCCATACGGGCTGGCGATCCCGAAGACAAGCGGTATGACGAAACCGATCCTCGCGGCGCTGAAGGAACTGATCGCGAACGGCAAGTACAAAGCGATCCTCGAAAAATGGGGTATCCAGTCGGGGGCGATCACCGAACCGACGATCAACGGCGCGATCAGCTAGACGCGCGCGGTGTCCTCTCCAGAGGTCACCGACACCGCGGGACGGCCCGACGAGATCCGGGCCGTCCCGGTGCGCCGCCCCGGGCGCTGGATCGCAGCGGCGGTCGTCGTGCTCGTCGCCGCCGCGATCGGCCGCTCGGTTGCGACCAACACGCGCTTCGAATGGGACGTCGTCGGCAGCTACCTGTTCGACGAACGCATCCTCGAAGGGCTTCGCGTCACAGTTGAGCTGACCGTGATCGCGATGGCGATCGGCATCGTGCTCGGCGTGCTGATGGCCGTGATGAGGCTCTCGCCGAACCCGCTCGTGTCCGGCGCCAGCTGGCTGTACATCTGGTTCTTCCGAGGCACACCCGTCCTCGTCCAGCTGCTGTTCTGGTACAACATCGCCGCGCTGTACCCGAAGATCAACCTCGGGATCCCGTTCGGACCGTCGTTCATCCACGCCGATGCGAACACGGTGATCACGCCGTTCACCGCCGCGATCCTCGGGCTCGGCTTGAACGAGGGCGCCTACATGGCCGAGATCGTCCGGGCGGGGATCATCTCGGTCGAGGAGGGGCAGTCCGACGCCGCTCAGTCGCTCGGCATGACGCGCCTGCAGGCGATGCGCCGCATCGTGCTCCCGCAGGCGATGCGCGTGATCATCCCGCCGACGGGCAACGAGACGATCTCGATGCTCAAGACCTCCTCGCTGGTCAGCGTGATCGCCGTCGCGGACCTGCTCTACGGCGCGCAGATCATCTACTCGGTGAACTTCAAGACGATCCAGCTGCTGATCGTCGCGAGCCTCTGGTACCTGGCCCTCACGAGCATCCTCTACGTCGGCCAGTACTACCTCGAGCGCTACTACGGCCGCGGCGCCGTGCGCGAAGAACCGCTGACGCCGTTGCAGCGCATCCGCCTCGGCCTGTTCGCGCGACACGAGGAGGGCGGCAGGTGAGCGAGCCGATGGTCAAGGCCGAAGCGGTGCACAAGCGCTTCGGGCGCCACGAGGTGCTGCGCGGCATCGACCTCGCCGTCGCGGCCGGCGAGGTGCTGTGCCTGCTCGGGCCGTCCGGCTCGGGCAAGTCGACGTTTCTCCGCTGCATCAACCACCTCGAGAAGATCAACTCGGGGCGCCTGTCGGTCGACGGCGAGCTGGTCGGCTATCGCCAGGTCGGCGGCAAGCTCCACGAGCTTCGCGAATCGGAGGTCGCGCGCAAGCGGGCCGAGATCGGCATGGTCTTCCAGCACTTCAACCTGTTCGGTCACATGACGGCGCTCGACAACGTCACCTGCGCGCCCATCAACGTCAGGGGCGTCCCGCGCGCGCGCGCGCGCGAGCGGGGCCGCGAGCTGCTCGAGCGCGTCGGTCTCGAGGACAAGCTCGACGCCTACCCGGCGCAGCTCAGCGGCGGGCAGCAGCAGCGAGTGGCGATCGCTCGCGCACTGGCGATGGAACCGAAGCTGATGCTGTTCGACGAGCCGACCTCGGCGCTCGACCCGGAGCTCGTCGGCGAGGTGCTCGACGCGATGCGCAAGCTCGCCGCCGAGGGCATGACGATGATCGTCGTCACCCACGAGATGGGCTTCGCCCGCGAAGTCGCCGACACGGTCGTGTTCATGGACGATGGCGTCGTCGTCGAGTCGGGTCGGCCTGGCGAGGTCCTCGCCAACCCGCGTCACGAGCGCACGCGGGCATTCCTCTCGAAGGTGCTCTAGGCGCTGACGGCGTGTTCGGCGGCGGCCTGCTGGCCCTCGTCCAGGCCGTCGTGCACGATCAACACGGGCACGTCGCTGTGATGCAGCACGTGGTGGCTGACGCTGCCGAGCAGGGCCGAGCGCACCGCGCCGCGGCCTCGCGAGCCCATCACGACGAGGTCGTGCTGACCTTCGGCGATCTGCTTGAGCAACGCGGGCCTCGGCGGTTCGCTCTTGATCACGCTGGTCACCGACACGTCGTCCGGCACCCGCTCGAGCGCGTCGCGGATGAGCTGCTCGGTTTCGGCGCGTGCCTGCTCGTCGAGGTCCGAGAGCGCGGCGGCGCCGGGCGTCGCGTACGCGAACGGTGGCGGCGCCGGCACGGCGCTGAACAGCGTCAGCTTCGCGTGCTCGCACCGGGCGAGGTCGATCGCGTGGCCGAGTGCGCGGTCGGCATCGGGCGAGCCGTCGATTGCGACGAGAACATTGCGGAACATGGGGTCTCCTCTTCTGTGATCAGGCGTTGCCGTCGGCGACGGCCGGGCGCCCCTCCATCTGGCCGGCCGCGCGCCGTCCGCCGCCGAGCGCGCGCGGCACCAGCGCCGCGGCCCCCAGGCAGGCGAGCAGGAACGCCGTGGCCATCACGAACGTGTCGGTGAAACCGGTGACCGTCGGCAGCCCGTGTGCGGTGTTCGATGCGATGAACGTTGCCGACAGCTGCCCGCCCAGCGCTCCCCCAAGCGTCCGCATCACCGTGTTCATTCCGCTCGCCACACCCGTCTGGCGGCTCGGCACGGCCTGCACGATCAGGTTGCCCAGAGCCGAGAAGGCGAGGCCGATGCCGATGCCCAGCAGCGCCGCCGCGATCAGCAGCTCGTAGGGATGGGCGTGGGCGACGGCCAGCATCGCGAACGCGGCTGCCGCGAAGGCCGTGCCGGCGAGCAGCGCCGACCGTGAGCCGTAGCGGGCCGAGATCCTGCCGGCGTACAGGCCGAGCAGCGTCATCGCGACCGTCGAGGGCAGCAGGTACAGGCCGGAGGCGACAACGGAGGCGCCGAACCCGAAGCCCGTGCTGCGGGGCAGCTGGGCGAACTGCGGAAAGACGATGAACGACGCGTACATTCCGGCTCCGAGCAGGAAGGCCGCCGCGTTGGTCGTCCAGACGCCACGCACACGCATCATCGTCATGTCAACCAGCGGCTCGCGGCTGCGCGCCTCGGCCCATATCCACACGCCCGTCACGGCGAGGCCGGCCAGCAGCAGGCCGATCGTCTTCGGCGACCCCCAGCCCCACAGCGTCGTCTGACTGATCGCGAGCATCGACGCGCACAGGCCGATCGTCATCAGCAGCGCCGCCGTCCAGTTGATCCGTCCCGGCGTGCGCTCGGGCGACTCGGGCACGTAGCGCCAGGTGAACAGCGCGCCGAGCACGATCATCGCGAGCGGGATCCAGAACAGCCAGTGGTAGTCGAGATGCTCGACGACGATCCCCGACATCACGATGCCGACCCCGCCGCCGACCCCGAGCAGCGACGAGAGGATGCCGATGCTGCCCGCCACGCGCTCGCGCGGGAACTCGTCGCGGACGATGCCGAAGGCCAGCGGGAAGATGCCTCCGGCGGCCCCCTGGATGAAGCGGGCGACGATCAACGGTGGCAGCGACGTCGAGACGGCGCCGAGCAGCGTCCCCACGCCGAGCAGCCCCAGCGTCCAGAGCAGCAGTCGCTCCTTGCCGTACATGTCTCCGAGCCGCCCGATGATCGAGGTGAAGATCGAAGCCGCGAGCAGGTACGCGGTCAGCAGCCACGTGATCCCCGTCTCGGTCGTGTGCAGGTCGTGCTGCATCGTCGGCAGCGCCGGCACGATCGCCGAGCTGAGCAGCGCATAGGCGACGCCGCAAAGCGCGAGCACCGCGAGCGTGACGTTCGGGTTGATGCGGTCCTGCGATGCGCTCATCCGGTCCTTTCCCGTGCGGGACGCCGAGGCGGAATGACGATTCCGGGTGCTGGTCGGGTAGGATAGCGGAATGCCCATTCCGATCCAGGTCGATGCGCGCTCGACCGACAGAGAGTGCGCCTGGGCGCGGCTCGACGGCGAGCAGAAGCGCGAGCGGCTGCTGGTCGCGGCCGGGGAGGTGTTCGCCCGCGACGGGATCGAGGCGCCGATGCCGGCCGTCGCCGCGGCGGCGGGAGCCGGCGTCGGAAGCGTCTACCGCCAGTTCCCCTCCAAGGAGGACCTGCTCGAGGCGCTGGTGGTCCGGCGCCTGGACACGGTCACCCGCGACGTCGAAGCCGCGCTGGCCAAGTCCGGCGCGGCATGGCCGGCGCTCGTCGAGCTGCTCTGCGAGCTGGCCGACCGCCAGGCCGGTGACGACGTCGTCGCCGAGGCGATGGCCACCATCACCGAGCACCCTGCGGTCGCCGAGCGGGCGGCGCGCTGCGAGCAGCGCATCGAAGCGCTCCTGGCGCGGGCCCGCCAGGAAGGGTCGCTGCGGGCCGATGCAAGCCCACGAGACGTGCGGCTGCTGCTGGGCGCCGTGCGGGCTGCTCGCCGGCGCGAGCCCGACAGCTGGCGGCGGATGCTCGAGCTCGGGGTGGACGGGCTGGCGAGTCGCGGCGCCTGAGCGCAGAGCGGCTCAGGCCGCCAGGTGCGTCTCGAGTCGGGCGAGCGCTTCGCGCAGCCCGGCGCGGCCGTAGCCGACGCGGACGTGCCGGGGCTCGTCGTAGACGTAGCCCGGCAGCAGCAGCACGCCCGCCTCGGCGGCCGTGCGTTCGCACCACGCGCGCACGTCGCGATCGTCGCGCACGCGCGGAAAGCCGATCGGGCCGGCCGCCGGAGGAACCCATTCGAACAGCTCCTCGTGGCGGGCCAGGAAGGCGGCCAGCGGCGGCAGGTTCCCGAGCACGAGCGCGCGGGCCTCGCCGATCAGCCGCGCCGAGTGGCGCAGCGCCAGGGCGACGAGCAGTTCGCTCGGCGCGCTCGAGCAGATCGTCGTGTAGAGCTTCAGCTCGCGGACGCGGTCGAGCAGCGAGCGCTCCCGGCAGGCCAGCCAGCCGATGCGCAGCCCGGGGAGCCCGTAGGACTTCGACACGGTGTTCAGCGACAGCGCCCGCTCGTAGATGTCGCAGGCCGCCGGCAGCCGGTCCGCCTCGTCGTGCTCGAGGCCCCGGTAGACCTCGTCGCTGAGCAGCACCGTGCCGCGCTCGGCGAGCATCGCGACGAGCCGCTGCTGATCGGCTGCAGAGAGCTGGCTGCCGGTCGGGTTGTGGGGGCTGTTGAGGTAGAGCAGACGCGTGTCCGGGCGCAGCAGCCGCTCGAGCTCGTCGAGGTCATACGCCCAGCCGTCCTCGTGGCGGCGCTGCCACAGCGAGATCTCGGCGCCCGTGCTGCGGGCGAGGTTGACCGCCGAACCGTAGGAGGGCGCCTCGACGATCGCGTGATCGCCGGGGTCGAGCAGGGCGTGGTAGGCCAGGAAGATGCCCTCCTCGGCAGCGGCCAGCGTCAGCACGTCATCCGGCCCGGCAAGGTCATACGTCGACGCCACCGCTCCGCGCAGCTCGGGTGAGCCGGGCACTTCGGTGTAGCCGAGGTGCAGCGACTGCAGCCGTTCGCCCGCGTCGGGCTCGAGAGCCAGCAGGTCCGCCACCGGACGCGACTCGCAGTCGCTGCTCGACAGCATCAGCTCGGCGCTGAACTCCCAGCGCTCGTAGAAACGCTCGATCTCGAAGGGCGCGATTCTCACGCGCCGATGCATAGCATGTGACATGTCCTTCGACGCAGAGGCCGCTGTCGTCGGTGGTGGCGTCGTCGGCTGCGCGGTGGCCCATGCGCTCTCATCGACCGGCGTGGCAACGGTTCTGCTCGAGCGGAACACGGCGCTAGCCACCGAGGCCAGCGGCGCCAACTCAGGGATCGTGCACACCGGCTTCGACTCGCCGCCGGGTGAGCTCGAGACAGAGCTGATCCTGCGCTCGGCCGTGCTGCGCACGGCGCTCCTGCCGAAGCTCGGGATCGTGCTCGAGCGCTGCGGCGCGCTGTTGCGCGGCGACCCGTCGCAGGTCGCGACGGTCGAGCGTCTC
>JAOPZS010000139.1 GCA_025963965.1 Solirubrobacterales bacterium | reverse complement strand
ACGGGACCGTGTCGAACAGCTGTCGCGAGGCCATCTTGGCGCTGAGCACGTCGAGGTCCAGGCCGAGGCGCATCGCCAGCTCAGCGACCACCCGCCAGCCGGCGCGCACCTCGCCCGGCCGCGCGATCGCCGGGCGCAGCCGCTGCAGGCGCCCGTCGGGGTGGACGACCGTGCCCTCCTTCTCGGCATACACCTCAGCCGGGAAGACGACGTCGGCGTGCTCGGCGATCGTCTCGCTCATGAACCCGGCGTGCGCGACGACCGTCCCCGCTGTGGCCAGCGCGCGGCGCCACAGCTCCGCGTCGGGCAGCTCGCGCAACGGGTCGCTCTGCAGCAGGTAGAGGGCCTGCAGGTCTCCGCCGGCGAGCGCCTCGGCGATCGCGTGAGCATCGCGGCCGCCGGCCGGCGCCGGCTCGGCGTAGCCAGGCCCGGCGTTCGGCAGCACGCCTGCCTCGCGCAGCCCGCGGCCGTTCGCGCCGCTCGGGATCTCCAGCAGCCCGCCTCCCTCGACGCCTGACAATCCGAGCCGCTCGGCGATCTGCAGCAGCGCCGTGGCGCCGGCCGCCCCGTCGGGGCCCGAGAGCAGCCGTTCACCGAACAGGATCACGACCTCGCGGGGCCGTTCGGGGGGATCCTCCGCCGCTGGGCCCCGCAACATCCCCGCGAGCTCCCGCAACTGCTGCGCCTCGCTGCCGGCGAGGCCGGCGAGCCGCTCCAGCTCCTCGGCGTCCGGATCCTCGCCCAGGGCGGCGGCGAGGCAGGCCGCGAAGGCGGCCGCCTGGCCCGGGGCGAAGCGCAGCGACAGCTTCGCGCCGGACTCCAGCGAGGTCTCGGCGGGCATCGCCTGCGCCAGCTGCATACCGCGGCGGCGCACGCCCTTGCGCAGTCGCAGGTCGAGGATCGGCGCGTCGTTCACCGGGTCGGCCGCCAGCACGAGCACGGCGTCGGCGAACTCGAGGTCGCTGACGCGTGCCTGAAGCAGCGGGTCGCCGAGCGCGCGGTGCAGCTCCAGCGGCAGCGATCCGCCGCGGCGCGAATCCAGATGGGGCGAGCCGAGCGCCTCGCGCATCAGCCGCGCGAGCAGATGCCCCTCCTCGTTGCTCGCCTGGCCTCCGGCGATCGCCGCCGTGCGCGCGCCTGCTCGCGCCAGGCCGGCGGCGGCCTCGGTCAGGGCTCGCTCCCACGAGACGGGCCGCAGGTAGCCGCCGTCGCGCAGCAGCGGCTCGGTGATCCGCTCGGGAACGTGGAAGGACTGGTAGCCGAAGCGCCCCTTGTCGCACAGCCACCCGTCATCGACGCCGCCGTGCTCGCGCGCGAGCACGCGCAGCGCGAGCTCGTCGCGGACGGTGATGCTGACGTTGCACTGGGAAGGGCACAGCGTGCAGACCGATCCCGCCCCCTCGATGTCCCACGGGCGCGCACGGAAGCGGTACGGGCGCGAGGTCAGCGCGCCGACCGGGCACAGCTCGACGATGTTGCCGCTGAACGGCGCTACGTACGGATGGCCGTCGAACGTCGCGACGTATGACTCGGCGCCGCGCTCGAGCAGCACGAGCTGATAGTCCTCTGAGATCTCCTGGGAGAAGCGCACGCAGCGGTAGCAGAGGATGCAGCGCTCGCGGTCGATCGCGATCAGCGGCGACAGCGCGAGCGGCTTGACGAAGTGGCGCTTCGGCTCGATGAAGCGCGAGACGCCGCTGCCCCACCCGAACGTGATGTCCTGCAGCGGGCACTCGCCGCCCTTGTCGCAGACGGGGCAGTCCAGCGGATGGTTGATCAGCAGGAACTCGACCACCGATTGCTGGGCGATCTTCACGCGCTCGGTCTGCGTGTAGACGACCATCCCGTCCTTGACCGGCGTCGAGCAGCCTGTCTGGAGCTTCGGGATGCCCTCGATCTCGACAAGGCACATGCGGCACGCGCCGACAGGGTTGCCGAGTTTCGGCTCGTAGCAGAACACCGGGATCTCGACGTCGCCGAGCTTGGCGGCGTCGACGAGCATCGTGTTCTCCGGCGCGCGCACCTCCAAGCCGTCGATCGTGAACGTGATCGTCCGCGGTTGCGGTCTGGGCATCGCTACGCGCCGCCCTTGTGGGTGCCCGGTTCGCCGCGGTGCGCTCCCGGCGCCTGGTCGCCGGCGCCGATCGGCGCCAGCCGCCCGTCCGGGTGCTCCTCGAGCGCGCCCTGCGCCGCGAGCGCGACGCCCGAGGCGGCTGCGCCGCCGAGCCCTCGCTCCAGCCGCGCGCGCTCGATGTGCGCTTCGAACTCATCGCGGAACTTGGCGATCATCGAGCCGATCGGCATCGCCATCGCGTCGCCCAGCACGCACAGGCAGTTGCCGATGATGTGCTCCTGGACGGAGGCCATGATCTCGAGGTCCATCGGCGTCGCCTCGCCGCCGTCGATCCGCTCGAGCATCTTCACGGTCCAGTTCGTCCCCTCGCGACACGGCGTGCACTTGCCGCAGGACTCGTGCCGGTAGAACTTCGCCGTCTTCATCGCGACGTTCATGATCGGCGTGCGGTCGTCGACCACGATGATCGCGCCCGAGCCGAGCATCGAGCCGGCTTTGCCGAGCGAGTCGAAGTCGTATGGCACGTCGAGGTCCTCTTCGGTCAGCACCGGCGAGGAGGAACCGCCGGGGAACCAGCACTTGATCGAGCGGCCTTCGGGAGGGCCGCCGGCAAGGCCGTAGATGATCTCGCGCGAGGGGATGCCGAGCTCGATCTCGTAGTTTCCCGGGCGCTGCACGTGACCGGACACGGAGACGAGCTTCGTGCCGGTCGAGGTCTCCACGCCGAGCTTCGCGTACTCCTCGCCGCCGAGGCGGATGATCGCCGGCACGGTCGAGAGCGTCTCGACGTTGTTGATCAGCGTCGGGCCCTGGTAGAGGCCCTGGTTGGCCGGGAACGGCGGCTTCAGGCGCGGGTTGCCGCGCTTGCCCTCGAGCGAGTCGAGCAGCCCTGTCTCCTCGCCGCAGATGTAGGCCCCGGCGCCGCGGTGCACGACCAGCGACAGCGAGTGCCCCGAGCCGAGGATGTCCTCGCCGACGTAGCCGGCCGCGCGCGCTTCGGCCAGCGCCGCGTCGAGCGCGTCGGCCTGCAGCACGTACTCGCCGCGGATGTAGATGAACGAGCGGTTGGCGCCGGCGGCGAACGACGCGATCACGATCCCCTCGATCAGCATGTGCGGCGTCTTCTGCATCAGTTCCCGGTCCTTGAACGTGCCCGGCTCGGACTCGTCGGCGTTGCACACCAGGTACTTGTCCATCGAGCCCTTCGGCAGGAACGAGACCTTCTTGCCCATCGAGAAGCCGGCGCCGCCGCGCCCCCGCAGCCCCGACGCTTCGAGTTCGGCGAGCACGTCGGCGGGGTCCATCGCCAGCGCCCTGCGCAGCGACTCGTAGCCGCCGCGGCGTTCGTAGACGGCCCGCGTCGTCAGCCCCGGCTCGTCGATGTCGGTGAACAGCAGCGTCGGAGACGCGGGGGCACCCATCAGGAGGAGTCCGCCTCGCCGTGCTCCGGAGGCTCCTCGAGCGGGGCGCTCGGACCTGGTCGTTCGCCGCCCGGCTCGCCGATCGCGGCGGCGGGGTCCTCGACGGGCAGCTCGAGGTTCGCTGCGTCCTCGTCGGGGAGCGCCTCGATAGGGTGCTCCGGGAACTCGCGCGTGTTCGCGTGCGGGTCCGCCACGGGCCGGCGCGCGAGCTGGCGGTCGGGCAGCACCGGGCGCCCGGCGTGGATGTCGGCGAGCAGCTCCGGCAGATCGCCCGGCGTGAGCGGGCCGACGTAGACGCCGTCGACCGAGGCCATCGGCGCGATGTCGCAGGCGCCGAGGCACTCGAAGGCGCGCACGTTGATCTCGGCGTCGTCGGCCGTGGCGGCGAGCGCAGCCTCGTACAGCTCGTCGGCGCCGCGCAGCGAGCACGAGATGTTCGTGCACACGAACACGGCATGGCGCCCGACCGGATGGGTCTCGAGCATGTCGTAGAAGCTAGCCACCGACTCCAGGTACGCCGGCGTCAGCCGCATCACCGCGGCGACCTGCTCGATCGCCTGCGGCGAGCACCAGCCGTGCACGCGCTGGGCCGCCGCGAGCGCAGGCAGCGTCGCCGAGCGGCGGTCCGGGTAGTTGGCCATGTGATCTTCGATCACGGCCCGCAGCGACGCCGGGACCTCGGTCGTCTCCGGGTCTGGCACCTCCGCCGGCTCCTTCTCCAGATCCACCGGCGCGTCCCATCCGAGCGGGCTCACCTGTCGATCCCCCCGAGGATCGGGTCGAGCATCGCGACCGTCGCGATCATGTCGGCGATGTAGCTGCCCTTGACCATGTGCGAGGCGGCCTGCAGGTTCACGAAGGACGGGTCGCGCATGTGCACCCGGGCCGGCTTGGACGATCCGTCCGAACGCACGAAGCAGCCGAGCTCACCGCGCGGGGACTCGATCGGGAAGTAGACCTCGCCGGGCGGCACGCGAAAGCCCTCGGTGACGAGCTTGAAGTGGTGGATCAGCGCCTCCATCGACGTCGCCAGCTCGTGGCGCGGGGGCAGCGCGACCTTGCGGTCAGCCGTGATGTGAGGGCCCTCCGGCAGTCCGTCGAGGGCCTGCTCGATGATCTTCACCGACTCGTAGATCTCGGCCAGGCGCACTGCGTAGCGGTCGTAGTTGTCGCCGACCGTGCCGATCGGGATCTTGAAGTCGAAGTCCCCGTAGGAGCTGTATGGAGCCGCCTTGCGCAGGTCCCACGGGTTTCCTGCGGCGCGCAGCAGCGGGCCCGTGACGCCGAGGCCGAGCAGGCTCTCCGCGTCAAGCGGGCAGACGCCGCGCAACCGCTGCAGCACGATCTCGTTCGAGTTGAGGATCGCGCTGTACTCGTCGGCGCGCTTCGGCATCACCTTCAGGAACTCCCGCAGCTTTCCCTCGAACCCCGCCGGGATGTCCTCGATCACGCCGCCGACCTGGAAGTAGCGCGTGTGCATCCGCGCCCCCGAGGACATCTCGAAGAGGTCGAGGATCATTTCCCGCTCGCGCAGGCAGTACAGGAAGATCGACACGGCGCCGAGGTCGAGGGCGCTCGTGCCGAGCCAGATCAGGTGCGAGGCGATGCGGTTCAGCTCGAGGTGGATCACGCGCAGGTACTGCCCGCGCGCAGGGACCTCCACCTCGACGAGTGTCTCGACGGCCGAGCAGTAGGCCATCGCGTTGAAGTAGTAGGCGAGGTAGTCCATCCGCTCGATGACCGGGATCACCTTCCAGTAGGCCTTGTCCTCGGCGGTCTTCTCGATCCCCGTGTGCACGTAGCCGATCACGGGTTTGATGTCGCGCACGATCTCCGACTCCAACGTCACGAGCAGCCGCAGCACACCGTGCGTCGCCGGGTGGTGCGGGCCGAAGTTGAGCGTCAGCAGCTCCTGGCTGGTCTCGTGCTCGCCGGTCTCGAGCGGCTCGTCCAGCTGGGAGAGCGTGACGCTCTGCTCGCGCCGGCGGTAGTCGGAGAGCCCCGCCGGGCTCATGCCGCGTCCCCGGCCGGCTCGTGAGGCTCCTCGAGCCATTTGCGCTCGTCGCGCGTGAAGATCACCGGTTCTCCGCCGACCGGGAAGTCGCGACGCTGCGGGTAGCCCTCGTAGTCCTCGGGCATCAGGATCCTGCGCAGGTCGGGGTGGCCGTGGAAGACGACGCCGAACATGTCGTAGACCTCGCGCTCCTGGTGGTCCGCCGTCGGCCATTCCGGGGTCACCGAGTCGACCTCGGGATGCTCGGTCGAGACGCGCAGCTTGATCGTGACGCGATCGACGCGGGCCATGTCGAGAAGCTCTTAGTGGACGCCCAGGCGCGGCTCCTGCGGGTGGTAGTCGACGCCGTGCAGGCTGGCCAGGAACGAGTAGCCGCGCTCGCGCATCGCAGCGAGCACCTCGCGTACGCGCTGCGGGTCGATCACGAGCGTCGCCCGGCTGCGGAAGTACACGGTCTCGAGCGCTGCGTCGCCGAGGTCGGCGGCGAGCAGCTCGAGGCCCGTGGCGTCTGGCATCTAGGGGCGCTCCTCGGTGCCGACCGCGCCGTAGCGCTCTCGCCAGCCCGAGTCCGGATTGTCCTGCACGAGGTCGCGAAGCTTCAGCACGCCGTGCATCAGCGCCTCGGGACGGGGGGGACAGCCCGGGACGTGCACGTCGATCGGCATGAACTTGTCGGCCGGCACGAGAGCGTAGTTGTTGAACACGCCCATCGAGCTGCAGCAGGCGCCCATCGAGATCGCCCACTTCGGCTCGAGCATCTGGTCGTAGAGCCGCCGGATGATCGGCGCCATCTTGATCGAGACGCGCCCGGCCAGAATGATCAGGTCCGCCTGACGGGGCGAGGCGCGGAACGCCTCGTAGCCGAAGCGCGCGATGTCCATCCGCGGCCCGGCCGCGTGGAACTGCTCCATCGCGCAGCAGGCCAGCCCGAACGCCAGTGGGAAGAACGAGTTCGAGCGGGCCCATGCCACGGCCGAGTCGAGCGTGGTCGTGAGCACTCGCTCCTCGACGTAGCGCTCGAGCTCCTCGCCCTCGAGATGCGCCGGCCGGTTGGGGCCCTCCAGCTCGCTGCCGCGCAGCAGCTGGTGCGCATTCAGCTCACGCACGCGCAGCTTCGACGGATCGACGGGTCCACCGAGTCGCTCGCGTTTCACTTCCACTCGAGTGCCCCCCGGCGCCACACGTAAACGAACGCCACGAACAGCAGCACGACGAACACGATCGTCTCGAGCAGGGCGAACGTTCCGTAGGCGCGCAGCTCGACGGCGATCGGATACAGGAACACGACCTCGATGTCGAAGAGGATGAACAGCATCGCGATCAGGTAGAAGCTGATCCCGAAGCGCATCCCCCGCGTGATCTCCGACGGCAGGCCGCACTCGTAGGGATCCTGCTTCTGCGGCGTCGCCCGTCGGGGGCCGATCACGGAGTTCAGTACGGCGAACGCTCCGCCGACAGCCCCGCCGAGTACCAGAAAGACGATCGCGGGGAGATAGCTGCGCAACACCGGACGCTGTTATATCACCCTTGTGGCAGAGTGTTACATAGTGGCAATCGGCTCGAAATCGCCGCATGAATGAGGCTGTCGTGGCGGGGTCGATCGCCGTCGCCGCCCTCAACCTCGTCTCGGGTCTGGCCGGCCTGCTGGCCCTGTGGCTCGGCGACACCAACGGCATCGCAGCGAGGGTCTTCTGGCCGCTGCTGCGCGTCGGGCAGGGCGCGGCCCTGGCGCTCGTGATCGCTGTCGGCTCGCTCGCCGCGACAGGGAACTACTCGACCGACAAGCTCTTCTACCTCTACTCGTTGCTGCCGCTCGCGATCGCCTTCCTGGCTGAGCAGCTGCGCGTCGCATCCGCCCAGACCGTGCTCGACCAGCGCGGCCTGGACGGTTCCGCAGCGGTCGCAGCGCTCGGAGAGTCAGATCAGCACGAGCTGGTCGGCGCGATCATGCGCCGGGAGACCGGCGTGATGGCCGCCTCGGCGCTGGTCGTCGTGTTCCTGGCGCTACGCGCTGCCGGCACGGCGCACGGCTTCTGAGCTCGAGCCAGGGGACCCGGGCTCTGGGCTGGCCTATATATTCCTGCCGCATGAAGGCCGCCGTCACGCTGCTGGTCCTGCTCGCCTGCGCCCCGGTGCTGGGGGCCTGTGGATCGCAGGGCGTGAAGATCGCCAAGAGCAGCCCGTATCACCGCGGAGCCGTGCTGTTTCGCGACCACTGCTCGGGTTGCCACACGCTCGGCGTAGTCGGCGCCCAGGGCTCGGCGACCAGCATCGCCAACCGCATCAACACCAACGGGCCGAACTTCAACATCCGCAAGGAGGAAGG
Organism: Solirubrobacterales bacterium; assembly: GCA_025963965.1. Taxonomy (GTDB): domain Bacteria; phylum Actinomycetota; class Thermoleophilia; order Solirubrobacterales; family Solirubrobacteraceae; genus Palsa-744. Next base: position 6,339 of record JAOPZS010000139.1, on the reverse strand, counting down.
CGAACAGGTTCTCTACGCGATCCGCAACGGCGGCTTCTCCGGGGCGATCATGCCGCAGAACATCGTCGTCGGAAAAGAAGCCCAGGAAGTCGCCGCGTTCCTCGCCAAGTACTCCGGCACGCAGAAACAGAACGTGCCCGCGACCAAGATCACCCAGTCGGAAACCCCGCAGGGCGAATCAGGTGGCGGCGGCAAGCCCGGGGAAGCGGGCAAAGTCGAACAGGGCAAGTCCACGGGCGGCGGCGGCACGGCGGGGCCAGGGACGCCCGCGGGCGGGACGGCCACGGCCACGACGCCCAAGAAGAAGCCCAAGACGGGCAAATAGACCGACCGGCGGACTCGCGCCCTGCTCGACATCAGGCAGATCCGCGAGGACCCGGACGGCGTCCGCGCCGCGCTGGAACGTCGCGGCGCCGAGGCCGCGGCGGCGCTCGAACGCGTCATCGAGTCCGACCGCCGCCGCCGCGAGCTGCTCCCTGAGCTGGAGGGCCTGCGGGCCGCGCAGAACGAGGCGAACGACCGCATCCGAAACGCCGCCGACGATCAGCAGCGCCAGCGCGAGATCGAGGCGATGCGCACGGTCGCGGCGCGGGTCAAGGAACTGGAGAAGGAGCTGGCGAGCGTCGAGCGCGAGCTGCACGGCGCGCTGGCGACGCTGCCCAACCTGCCCGATCCGAGCGCCGCGCCCGGTCCGGAGGACGAGCAGGTGCGCGACGTCGGCACCGTGCCCCAGCTCGGCTTCGAGCCGCGCGACCATCTCGAGCTGGCAGGCGAGATGATCGACACGGAGCGCGGCGCGCGGCTGTCCGGGTCGCGCTTCGCCTATCTGAAAGGCCCGCTCGTGATGCTCGAGCTGGCACTCGTCCGCTGGGTGCTCGAGCAGCTTCAGGGCCACGGCTTCGAGCCGGTGATCCCGCCGGTGCTCGTCCGCGAGCGTGCCCTGTATGGCACGGGGTTCCTGCCCGACACCGAGCAGCAGATCTACTCGGTGGCCGAGGACGAGCTGTTCCTGCTCGGCACCTCCGAGGTCGCACTCGCCTCGCTGCACGACGAAGAGATCCTCGAGGCCGAGAGCCTGCCGCTGCGCTACGCCGGGTTCTCGCCGTGCTTTCGTCGCGAGGCCGGCGCCGCCGGGCGCGACACTCGCGGCATCTTCCGCGTGCACCAGTTCGACAAGGTCGAGATGTTCAGCTTCGTCGCGCCTGAGGACTCTCAGAGCGAGCACGAGCGGATCCTGGCGATCGAGGAGCAGCTGCTCGGCGAGCTGGGCCTGCCGTACAGGGTCCTCAACATCGCCGTCAACGACCTCGGCAACTCCGCTGCGAAGAAGTACGACTGCGAGGCGTGGCTGCCCAGCCAGGGTCGCTACCGCGAGCTCACGTCGTGCTCGAACACGACCGACTACCAGGCGCGGCGACTGAACATCCGCATGCGCGCCGGCAAACGGACACGCACGCCTCACACCCTGAACGGCACCGCCGTCGCCGTCGGCCGGACGATCGTGGCGTTGCTGGAGAACGGCCAGCGCGAGGACGGGAGCGTCGAGCTGCCGGCGGTCCTTGTGCCCTACGGGGCGCCGGCAGAGCTACGCGCTTAGCCGGTCGGCCGCTCAGCCGATGTGGAAGAGGATCGAGCGCGGCTTGCCGCTGATGGGCGTGAGCGTCAGGCGGTAGAGCCCGGCGCGCAGGCGCCGGGAGCCGCTCAGGCGCTTGACGTTGCGGCCCGCCGCCGCAGTGACTGTCATCGCGCGACCCACGGCGACCCAGCGCGTGTGGCCGTGTGAGCGAACGCGGCGGGCGAGGCCGACGCGCAGCCGCGTCGCGATGTTCACGCTGAACACGAAAGCGACCTTTGCGGTCGTGGGACGGCGGTTCAACGCGATCACCGAGGTGCTCGTGAGCCCCAGCGACGTCAACTGCACGGTGAGCGGGGTGATCACGGGCGGCGCGGGCGGCGGGGTCGATTTCACCGCCGCCGCGCCCGCGGAGCTCGGGGGGCTCGCCGGGGTGGCTGGGGGCGCCGGGGCTTCGTAGGGCCCCGGGAGGAATCCGAGGACGCCTTTCGGCGTGCCGACGCCGCTCGGCCCGTCGTAGCCGGGGGCCGCCAGGCAGATCAGTTTCGAGGCGCAGCTCGTTGCGGCCTCCTGCGCGGCGGTGCAGAACGAGAGTCCCGTTTCTTCGTCGTAGCCCGCTGCGCATTCACCGTTCGAGCCGATCGTGATGTCGTGGAAGCTCCCCGGCACGTTGCGTTGCGTTTCGTACAGCGTCCGCGCCGCATACGGCACGCCGCCTGAGCCGCCTGCGAGGGCGAAGACGGACGCGATGATCGGGGATGCCAGCGAGGTGCCGCCGTACGTGCACCAGTTTTCAAGGAATTTGATCGGTTCGCCTGTTTTTTCGCGGTACGGCGTGCGGCATTCTTCCCCGGGGAAGTCCGTGTCGCGGATCACGACGCCGCTGTAGGGATCGGCGTCGGCGGAGACGTCCGAGACGGCGCGACTCGAGCCGCAGCCCACGGACGGCCAGTTCAGGGTCGAGCTCTGCCAGCTCGCCGCGCCGAACTGGACGCTGCAGCCGCCGCCCCCCGCGCCCGACCCGTTCCACACGGCCTCTCCCGTCCACGCGCCTTCGGCGGTGAGTGGCGACAGGCGCGTTCCGCCGACAGCCACGACCGACGGCGAGGAGGCCGGGAACGACGTGAATTCGAACCCCGGTTCGTCCCAGTTGCGGTAGCCGCTGTCCCCGGCCGAGGCGGTGATGACCGTGCCCGGGTCGGCGTAGGGCACGTGTTCCGCCGCCGCCGTGGAGAAGCCTTCCTCGGGCGCCCCCCAGGAGTTCGAGATCGCCGTCGCGCCGAGTTCCTCGGCGCGAGCCTCGGCGGCCGTCAGGTCGGTCGTTTCCGGGCTGTTGGCCGCGACCAGCAGGATCTGACAGCTCTGGCACGTCGCGTGCGCCGACTCGATGTCGAGGGAGATCTCGACCCCCCAGCCGATCGCTTCTTCTGCTTCCGCTTTGCGCGCCGCGTTTTTGGATTTCGAGGCCGTTTCGAGTTCTCCGACCGTTTTCGGGAACGGCAGCGGGGTGCCGGCGCTCTGGCTGACCTGTTTGAAGCAGCCGTTTTCGCTCGTGCACAGCGGCAGCCCGAATTCTTCGCTGTACGTTTTCAGGTCGGCTTCGGCGGTCGGGTCGTTGTACGCGTCGACGAGGGCGATCGTCGCTGGACCGGGCGCGCTGCTCGGCAGCGAGTAGGCGCTGTGAAGGTCCTGCGGGCGCAGGCCGAGCTGGCCGGTTTTCGGCGACGGCACCGCCGGTCGCGCGCCGGCCGCCGGCCTGACCATGCCGATCGGGTGCTTGTGCCGCTGGGCTTCGAGGCTGATCGGCACGAGCTGTTCGGCAAAGCAGCTCGCTCGCCCCGGCTGCGGTCTCGCGCAGGCCTGCCGGACGGCGTAGTTCGAGCTGGGAAGCGGCGCCACCGTTTCCGCCCAGGCGCCCGCAGGCAGCACGGCCAGGGTGGTGGCCGCGAGCAGCAACACGCGGGGAAATGTGCGCAGGAGTCGACTCATGCCACGGCGGTACTGATCCTTCGGTACCCACCGCCGATCGCTTGAGCCCCGAGGCGGACGAACGGACGCAGCCCCGCCCCGTCACCGTATCGTCACACGGTGGTCACGCCGCCGTCACCCGGCAGGCGCGCCCGGGGAGCAGGATCGCGTTCGGACGGCGGCAGCTGTGGGCGGCCGGCGAGCGCGGCGCCGAGCTGACCCGAGAGGGAGCGCCGCCGGACCGCGCCTGCAGAGCGCGGCGGCGGGACGGGACCACCTCCCGTCCCGCCCGCCATTACGCTGGAGGCGATGTCGGCATTCGGCTTTCTGCTCGCCCCGGAGCCGCCGCCAAAGCGCATCGGCGCCGTGGTAGCGCTGCTGCTCGTCGCGCTGTGCACGCTGATCGTCTATCCGCTCGGCCATGTCGCGCCCGTCGGCTCGCTGAGCGTCGTCTACCTGCCGGCCGTGCTGATCGTCTCGATCGTCTGGGGCGGCAGCCTGGGAATCCTCACGGCGGTGCTGAGCGCCGGCGCCTTCAACCTGTTCCACCTGCCGCCGGTCGGCCACTTCACGATTCGCGGCTCGCGCGACTGGGTCGCCCTGATCATCTTCTTCGTCGTCGCCGGAATCGCGAGCTCGCTCGCCGAGATCACGCGCGCTCGCACGCGCGACGCGCAGGAGCGCAGGCGCGAGGCCGACCTGGCGGCGGAGATGGCGCGGCTGCTGCTGCGCGGGGAGAGTCTCGCCCAGACGCTGCCGACCGCCGCCGCGAGGCTGTCCCAGATGCTCGAGCTCAGCTCGGCCGCGATCGAGATGGAGTCCGTCGAAGGAGACGACCGCCGCATCGCGTTCCCGCTGCGCGAGGGCAGCAGCAGGATCGGCACGCTGCTCGTCGGCGCCGACACCTCCGAGGCGAATCTGCGCAGGCTCCAGGAGCGCGTCGTGCCGGCGCTCGAGGCGCTGCTGAACGCCGCGCTGGAGCGCGAGGGGCTGCTCGGGGGGGTCGTCGAGACGGCGGCGCTGCGGCGGGCCGACTCGATCAAGACATCGCTGCTGCGGGCGGTCTCCCACGATCTGCGCTCACCGCTGACCGCGATCGCGACGGCCGGCGAGGCCGTCGCATCGCCGTCCCTGTCGGAGTCCGAGCGTATGGACATGGCGGCCGTCATCGGCGAGGAGACGACCCGCCTCTCGCGCCTCGTCGACAACCTCCTCGACCTCTCCCGCCTGGAAGCGGGCGCCGCCGAGCCGCGCCGCGACTGGGTGTCCGTCGACGACGTGATCCGCACGGCGGTGGCCGAGCTCGGCACCGCCGCGGACTTCGCGCTGTCGATCGACGCCGAGCTGCCGCTGGTGCTGCTCGACGCCGTGCAGATGGAGCGCGCCTTCGTGAACGTTCTCGAAAACGCCCACAGGCACTCCGGCGGGCATCCCGTCTCGGTGCGTGCCCGGGCTGTGCGCTCGCTCGCCGCACGGCGGTCCTCCGGCAGCGCGGAGCGGCTGCAGGCGGGGGGCGACCGTCTGATCGTGCGCGTCGTCGACCGCGGTCCGGGCATCCCGCCGGCGCAGCTCGAGCGCGTGTTCGAGCCCTTCTACCGCGCCGGCACGCCCGGCGGCGAGCATCGCGGCTCAGGTCTCGGCCTGGCGATCGCGCGCGGCTTCACCGAGGCCAACGCCGGAACGCTGCACGTCGAGTCGCTCCCCGGCCAGGGGGCCACGTTCGTCTTCGAACTGCCACTCCGTGAGACCGGCCCGCAAGGCGACGGCGCCGCGGCGGGCCCGCAATCGGCGCAGGAGCCCTCCGCGCAGGAGCCCAGACCGGCCACGTCCGGGTCGCCGCCCGGCCGAGGTGCGTGAGCATGGCGGGCGGATCGGCAGGGGGGCAACCCGAGGAGCCGGCGGCGAGCAGGATCCTGGTCGTCGACGACGAGCCGCAGATCGTGCGCGCGCTCAAAGTCGTGCTGCGCGAGGCCGGCTTTCAGGCGGTCGCGGCCGAAACCGCCTCCGAGGCGCTCGACGTGGCCGCGGTGCGCCCGCCCGAGGGCGCGATCATCGACCTCGTTCTGCCCGACCTAGACGGCGTCGAGCTGACCCGCCGGCTGCGCGAGTGGAGCGAGATGCCGATCCTCGTGCTCTCGGCGATCGGCGAGGAGGCGCAGAAGGTTCGAGCGCTCGAGGCCGGTGCTGATGACTACATCACGAAGCCGTTCGGTGCCCGCGAGCTCATCGCCCGGCTGCAGGCCGCGCTGCGGCGGGCGGGCCGCGCCGAGGAGGAGCCGGTCGTGTCGGTCGACGGGCTCGAGGTCGACCTGGCCGCGCGGGCGGTGCGCCGCGACGGTGAGACGATCCACCTGACCCCGATCGAGTTCGACCTGCTGCGCGTGCTGGTGCGCAACCGCGGACGGCTGATGACCCACCGCCGGCTGCTGCTCGAGGTGTGGGGACCGGAGTACGTCGAGGACGTCCAGCCGCTTCGCACCCACATCGCTCGGCTCCGCGCCAAGATCGAGCCCGAGGGAGAGGCAGGCGGGCCCGGGTTCCGCTACATCCTGACCGACCCCGGGGTCGGTTACCGCTTCACCGGCTGAGCCGTCGTCACAGAATCGTTATGCCCGTGGGGGCGATCGTCATGTGAGCGTGACGGGCGGCGCCCGATAGTGACGGCATGGATGTCGTTGCGGTGATTCTGGCGATCGGGGTGTTCGCCCTGCTGATCGTCTTGATCGAGGGGATCGACCGGGTATGAGCTCTCTGCCCGTCGGCGCCTTCATCGCGCACATGAGCGCTGCCGACTTCTT
>JAOPZS010000078.1 GCA_025963965.1 Solirubrobacterales bacterium | reverse complement strand
GGAGCTCTCCGTCGCGCAGCGACCGAGAGCTACGGCGCCTTACGGCGTAGCCCCTAGACGTCCAGCTCGGCTTTGACCGATTCGGCGAGGTCTTCGGGGTTTGTGATCTTCAGCTCGAGCGGACGGTTGTCGAGCGAGATGAGTTTGATCTTGTAGAGCAGCAACGAGCCCTGCGTCGGTCCGAAGTATTGCGTCGTGTCGGGGGGCGGAAGCTGTTCTTTGGCGAGCACGACGCCGCCGCGGTAGGCGTAGTCGTTGACAGAGCTGGGGACGATCGGCGCGTACACGTTGCCCTGCGTGTCGCTGATCGTCATCGTTTCGGCGGCCCGCTCGCTGCGCCCGGTGCCGTTGTAGACGGCGACGAACACGGCGAACCACTCCTGGCCCGGTTCCAGCTTGCTTTCGGCGGCGCCGAGTCCCTTCAGGTAGGAGGAGTCCTCGCTGTTGGCCGGGTTCAGCTCGCGCGAGAGCTGGACCTCGTACTTCAGCGGTCCGACGTCGAGGTAGGGCGCGTTGGCGCCCGACTCGCCGGCGTAGGTGCCGGTGGTCACCTTCGTGTGGGAGTCGCCGCAGGCGCCCAGCGCCACCGCGGCCAGCACGGCGGGAAGGGCAAGGATCGGCTTGCGCAGGCGGCTGCTCATGCGCGCGGCAGTCTACCCACCGGCGACCGTTACGCGCCGCCCACGCCGCGCCGCGCGGGGGCCCTCGCCGGCGCCGTCCTCCATGATCGTGCGCAGCCGGTGCAGGGCCTTGCGGTTCTTGCGGCGCAGCCAGCCGCGCGCCCCGAGCCCCTCCACGAGGCGGTCCGCCAACGTCGCCGGAGCCGTCTGCATGGTGAAGGTGACCCGCGTCGCGCCACCGGGCAAGGGGTCGAGGTCGTAGACGCCGACGGTGCGGATGCGGTTGCTCTTTCCCGTCCGGCCGTGCTCGACGATGCGGTGCGGGCGCTCGACCTCGGCGAAGGTCACGTCGGCCCAGCTGTATCGGTTGCCGGGAATGGCCACGCGGAAGCGCGCACCGGCCCCGCGGCCGACCGAGTCGATCCTCGTCAGGTGCCAGTCCTCGAGGTAGTGGTCGGTGAACTCCGCGTGGTTGGCGATGTCCTCGAGGTAGTCGAAGACCGACTCCCGAGGAGCGGAGATGACTGTCGAGACGCTCACAGGATCCACTGCGCCGGGGAGTCTAGTCGCCTCGCTGCCGCCCGCCCGGGCGCGTCGAGGGGTCAGGCAGCGCGAGCGGTGACGCGCACGGTCTGTCCGTGCTCGCAGTGGTGCACGATCTCGCTCGTCAACGGCTTCTCGCGGCGCAGCTGACGGCACAGCTCGCAGACGACCTGGGGCGAACGAGAGGTCTCGTACAGGTGCACGTGCTCGCCCACCAGCGGGGTGCGCCCGCAGTCGGCGCACTGGCTGCGATCGGCCTCGAGCGCGTCGACGCCGCGTATCAGCAGGATCCGCTCGAGCTGCTCGACGTCTTCGGCGACGGTGGACATCGCTTGCACTTTCGCCGCGGCCGGGACGCATCCTGCCGCTGGGCGGAAGTTCCCAGCCAGCTCGCGCCGGCCGGTTTCACGCCCGTCGGCCTCGGGTAGTCGCTAGAGCGAGGAGAGCTGCTCGAGCTGCGTCAGGGAATGGGCCGGTTCGACTATTCGAATTCTGGGCGCCGTGGTCTTCACTCTTGTTATGATCGCCACGAGGTTACCCCCGGCGAGGGAGCGCCCCCTTTGGCAGTGCATCTAGAAAGGGAGGAGCAGTCCATGGAGTCACTCAGCGCGGGTACGTTCGTCGGCGCCGGCTCTTTCCGGTGTCAGCACTGCGGCTACGCGTTGACGCTCGAAGGCTCCGAAGTGCTCCCCTCCTGTCCGAGCTGCGGCGGACGGGGTTTCTTGCGGGCCTCACTGTTCAGCACCGAGCGGATCACGGAGTCCGGGCAGGAGCAGCCGACCCATGCGGCGCTCGTCCAGCCGGCGGCGCCCGACCTTGGCGCACGGCTGGAGCAGGCGCGCGCGAGGCTCGTGCAGCCGGGCGATTACCTCGTCTATGAGGAGAACGACGAGCTGCACACCGTCGCCCTGACCCGCGAGTGGACCCGCATCGGCCGCAGCCTCGCCGCCGACGTCCGCTTCGACGACCCGACCGTCTCGCGCCGGCACGCCCTGATCGTCCATCACCCCGCCGGCGTGCGGCTGCTCGACGACCGCAGCCTCAACGGCGTGTTCGTGAACGGCGAGCGGATCGACGGACGCGTCCTGGGCGACGGGGACGAAATAATCGTCGGGCGCTACCGACTGAGCTTCCTGCACGTCGGCGCCGAGACGACGCTCCCGTCGACGGCCGGCTCCGGGCCGGTTTCCTCAGGCGCCTGAGGCACCGGGCACCGCAGGGCGCCCCTTCACGCGCAGGGCTCCGGGGAGCGATGTCCGGGCGATCCGGCCACCGCACGCCACGAGGCCGGGGTCGCAGCGTAGTATCGGGCGCCATGGCGAAGACGATCGCGGTCCTCTCCCAAAAGGGCGGCACGGGCAAGACCACGACGGTCAGGACGCTCACCGACGTGCTGCGGCGCGCCGGCCTGCGCACGCTCGCAGTCGACCTGGACCCGCAGGGCAACCTCTCCGACTACTTCGACCTGCCGACCGACGCCGAGCCGACGATCGCCGACGTGCTGGCGGGCCGTTCGGCGCTCGACGAGGCGATCCTCAGCGACATCGTCCCGGCCAACCTCAGCCTGGCCGAGGCCGAGCTGATGCTCGGCGGCAAGATGGGCCGTGAGCTGACACTGCGACGGGCCCTTTCGAAGGCCGGCGCCGACTATGAGCTGATCCTGATCGACTGCCCACCGTCGCTGGGGCTGCTGACGATCAACGCGCTCGTCGCCGCCGACTACGCCCTGATCACGGCGGAGGCCCAGTACTTCGCGCTGCAGGGCGTCGAGCAGGCGATGGAGGTCGTGGAGCTCGCGAGGGACAGCCTCAACCCGGACCTGCAGCTGCTCGGCGTGCTGCTGAACCTCGCCGACATGCGCACGGTCCACTCGCGCGAGGCGCTCGTCTCGCTGCGTGAGCGCTTCGAGGGCGACGTGTTCGAGACAGTGATCCGCTCCTCGATCGCCTACGCCGAGTCCGCCGAGCGGGCGCGCTCGATCCTCGATCACCGTCCGGACCTCGGCGCCGACTACATGTCCCTGGCGGCGGAGCTGATCGCGCGGCTGGGCGGCCTGAACGGCGCCGGCGCGCGGCTGGCGAAGCTCGCGCAGGCAAGCAGCGCCTGACCGCAAGCGCGGCTCAGAGCTCCTCGACGTAGGCTCCCTGCGGCTCGAACGGCACGCGCAGGAGCCTCGCCCAGCCCTCGATCTCACCGGCCAGCGCCTCTGCGACGGCGCCGGTCTGCTCGTAGAAGCACCACACGAGCACTGTCGGGCCGGCGCCGGAGATCGTCGCGCCGAGGGCGCCCAGCTCCCGCGCGCGCTCGGCGAGCGCGATCGAGCGCGGGAACAGGTGCGCGCGGCGCTGCTGGTGCAGACGGTCCTGCAGGCCGCGGGCCAGCAGGTCCCAGTCGCCGCGTGCCAGCCCCAATGTCAGCAGGGCCGCGTGCGCGACGTTGAACACGGCCTCCCGGAGCGGCACCTCCTCGGGCACGACCGCCAGCGCCTCGAGCCCCGTCGGGGGGTCAAAGCGCGTCGCCTGCCCGTCGGCGCAGATCACGAAGCCGCCGCGCAGCGCCGCGGCCACGTTGTCGGGGTGGCCCTCGAGCTGCGTCGCGAGCGACAGCAGGTCGGCGTCCAGCTCGAACACGTGATCGGCGGCGCACAGGCCCGCGACGATCGCCGCCGCGCTCGAGCCGAGGCCGCCCGACAGCGGGATCTCCGAGCTGATCCGGAAGGTGAAGTGGTCGGCTGGGTGCAGAAGCTCGAAGGCGCGCACGCACAGGTTCTCCCTGCCCCTCGCGACGGGCAGCGCCGTCTCGACCGCGAAGCGCCCGGTCTCCTCGACCTCCAGCTGCAGCGTCAGCGACAGCGCCGCCGCCATGCAGTCGAACCCGGGCCCGAGGTTGGCCGATGAGGCCGGGGCCCGCACGACCCTCCTACGGATCACCCAGCACCGCTTCCTCGATCGCGGCGATCTCGACCGGGCAGGTGATCATCCGTCCGTCGTTGTTCGCGATCGCCGTCTCCGGGTCCTTCAGCCCGCGGCCTGTCAGCACGCACACGACCTGCTCGGCGCCTTCGGCGCCGTACTTCAGCAGGCCGGCTACGGAGGCGGCCGAGGCGGGCTCGCAGAACATGCCTTCGCGGTAGGCGAGCAACTGGTACGCGGAGAGGATCTCGGTGTCGCTGACAGTCCGGATCGAGCCGCGCGAGTCGGTCGCGGCGGCCATCGCGTCCTCCCAGCGCACCGGGTTGCCGATGCGGATCGCGCTGGCGACCGTTTCAGGGTGCTCGATCGGGTGCCCGGCGACGAGCGGTGCGGCGCCCTCGGCCTGGAAGCCGAGCATCCGCGGGGAGGTGCCCATCTCTCGGAAGCCTCGCCAGTAGGAGGTGATGTTGCCGGCGTTGCCGACCGGGATGCAGAGGGCGTCGAGGCCTCCTTCGAGCGCCTCGTGGATCTCGAAGGCGGCCGTCTTCTGGCCTTCGATGCGGTATTCGTTGACCGAGTTCACGAGCACGATCGGATGCGTCGCGGTGAGTTCGCGCACGAGCGTCAGCGCCTGGTCGAAGTTCCCGCGCAGCGAGATCACGCGCGCGCCGTGCACGAGCGTCTGGGCCATCTTGCCCTGGGCGATCTTGCCCTCGGGGACGATCACGGCGCACGTGATCCCGGCGCGCGCCGCGTAGGCGGCGGAGCTCGCCGCGGTGTTGCCCGTGGAGGCGCAGATCACGGCCTTGGCCCCGTCGCGCGCGGCGGCCGAGACGGCACATGTCATGCCGCGGTCCTTGAACGAGCCGGTCGGGTTGCTCCCCTCCAGCTTCAGCCGCACGGTCGCGCCGACGATCTCCGAGATGACAGGAGCCTGCAGCAGCGGCGTCGAGCCCTCCTGCAGCGAGACGAGCTTGTCACCGGGCTCGAACGGCAGGCGGTCGAGGTAGCGCTCGATCAGCGGCACGTGCGTGCCGACCGGAGCGCCGCCCTGGATCCGCGGCAGCGGCACGGGTTTGAATGTCATAGGAACTCCTCTTCAATCACTCGGATCGTTCGTGGGGCGGAGCGGACGAAGTCGAACGCGCCGAGACGCTCGACGGCCTCGCGCAGCGAAGACTCGAGCACCGGGTGGGTGACCATCACGAGTCGCGCGTGCTCGCCCATGCCACGCTGGACGACGGACTTGATCGAGACGCGCTGCTCTCCGAGCACCTTCGTGACGGTTGCCAGCACCCCGGGCTCGTCGGCGACGTCCAGGTGCAGGTAGAAGGCGCTCTCGACGTCCTCGATCAGCGCCATCGCGAGCGGCGGCGCCGGCGGCTTGGCTCCGCCGGTCATGACGCTGACGACGTCGCCGAGAACCGCGCTGGCGGTCTGGCGACCCCCCGCCCCGGGCCCGGAGAGCGTGATCTCGGTGATCGTCTCGGACTCGACCGTGACAGCGTTGAACGGGCCTGAGACGTTGGCGAGCGGATGGCCGGGATAGAGGAAGGTCGGAAAGACATGGACCGACAGGCCGCCCTGGCGGCGCTCTGCGGTGCCGACCAGCTTCAGGCCGAGGTCGAGCTCACGTGCGTACTGCAGGTCGTCGCCGTGGAGGTTCTCGATCCCCTCGTAGCGGACCTCGTCGAGGTGGACGGGCGCGCCGAACGCCAGCCGCGCGAGGATCGCCATCTTGGCGGCCGCGTCGCGACCGGTCACGTCGTCGCTCGGATCCGCCTCGGCGTAGCCGATCCGCTGGGCCTCTGCGAGCGCCTCGGCATAGCTCGAACCTTTGCTCATCTCCGTGAGGATGTAGTTGCTCGTCCCGTTGACGATCCCGTGGATCCTGTCGATCGGTGTCGCCGACAGCGATTCCTCGAGCACCCTCACGACCGGCACGGCGCCGCCCACGGCGGCCTCGAAGCGGATCCGCACATCGTGCGCTCGCGCCGTTTCGAACAGCTCCTCGCCGTGCTGGGAGAGCAGCTGCTTGTTGGCGGTCACGACATGCCTGCCGGCGCGCATCGCCTGCAGCAGGTACTCGCGCGCCGGTTCGACGCCGCCGATCACCTCGACCAGCAGGTCCGCCTCGGCGAGAATCTTCTCGAAGTCGCCGCGCGATCGCGTGAGGATCCCGCAGATCACCGGCCGCAGCCCGTTGAAGCGCTCGATCTCCTCGGCGCGCTCGGCGAGCAGCGCCTCGAACGCCGCGCCCACCGTCCCGTGGCCGAGGAGCCCCACTTTGAAGTCGCTCGCCGCCATCGGACTATCCGCCGCCCTGCGCATCGTGCTGAACGGGCGCCGGCTGGTCGCGCGCCGTGAGGTCCTCGAAGGACTCCCGCCGCACGACTTCGCGGGCCCGCCCTTCGGCGCAGAAGACGACGGGCGGGCGTGGCACGCCGTTGTAGTTGTTGGCCATCGCGAAGCCGTAGGCGCCGGTCGCGGGAGTCACGATCACGTCGCCGGGACGTGGGTCGTCGAGCAGCGCGTCGCGCACGATCACGTCACCGGACTCGCAGTGCTTCCCGGCCAGGACGCACTCCGTGGCGCCGCCGAAGCGGTCGGCGACGTGCGCTTCGTAGCCGGCGCCATAGAGCATCGGGCGCAGGTTGTCCGACATACCGCCGTCGACGGCCACCCAACGTGACACGTTCTGCTTGACGCTCTCGACGGTGTACAGCGTGACGCCTGCGTTGGCGGTCAGCGAGCGTCCCGGCTCGACCAGCAGGCGACCTCCGGGCCGATCCAACGCCGCGACGATCGCGGTCAGGTACTCCTCGGCCGAGGGCGGTGCGGGCTGCCCCTCGAGATAGGAGACGCCGAGGCCGCCGCCGATATCGAGCACGGGAAACTCGCCGAGCGCGGCGAGCTGCCGGCAGGCGCGGCGAAACGGCTCGAGCTCCAGCAGCTGCGAGCCGATGTGCGCGTGCAGCCCTTCCAGTGACAGCCCCGCGGCGGCGCGCACCCGCTCGATCGCCTCCCCCGCCTGGTCCATCGAGAAGCCGAACTTCGAGTCGGCCTGGCCGGTCGAGATCTTCTCGTGGGTCTCGCCCCTGACGTCCGGGTTGACGCGCACGAGCACCGGCTGGCCGCCGGCGCCGCGGTCGCCGCCGTCTCCCTCCGCGATCAGCCCGGACAGGCGGTCGATCTCGTCGAAGTTGTCGAGCACGATCAGCCCTACGCGGTGGCGAAGCGCCATCCGCAGCTCGGCCTCGGACTTGGCGTTGCCGTGCAGCACGATCCGCTCCGGGGCGAAGCCTGCGGCGAGCGCGAGATGCAGCTCGCCGCCGGAGGCCGCGTCGCACCACAGGCCCTCGCGCGCGAACAGGGCGAGCACGGCGGTGCATGGGAAGGCCTTGGAGGCGTACACCACCTGCATGTCGGGGTGCAGCTGGCGAGCGGCTCCCGTGAATGCTCGCGCCCGGGCGGTCAGGTCATCCTCGGCGACGACGTAGGCGGGTGTGCCGAATGTGCGCGCCAGCTCGATCGCGTCGCAGCCGCCGATCTCGAGCACGCCGCGCTCGTTGAGGCGGCTGCCCAGGGGGAACACTGCTGAGAGGCTCGTGCCGGTTGCCATCGCGCGCTGATTATCGCTCGGCGGTCCGGGCCGGGTCGGACGGGTGCTCGCGAAACGGTGCGGTAGCGAAGGTATTCACGCGTATCTACGATCGCGCACGGCCGAGCGGGAGCGACACCTGATCGGCACGCCGCGTATCTACGGATGCGCACGCGCCATCGCGAGCGACACTCGGCCGGACCGTCAAGCCGGCGCCGCTCGCAGCGCCGCGAAGCCGTCGCGGCGCGCGATCAGCCACAGCCACGCCAAGCCGATCAGGACGAGGGCGAGGCTCTCGAGCTGCGGTGTCGTCAGCCCGACCGCGACCTCGTTGTTGCGGCGGATGAACTCGACGAGGAAGCGCTCGAAACCGCTGCCGAGCAGATACAGCGCGAAGATGACGCCCGGACGCACGCGATCTCGCAGGCGCCACAGGCCGTAGGCCAGCAGGCACATCGCCACCGTCTCGTAGATCGGCGTCGGCAGCACTGTCACACCCGGAGGGGTCGGCACCGTGCCGTGCGGATAGCCCATCGACGTCGGGAGCGTCGAGCGGACCCCGTAGTCGCCGTCGCCGGAGACCTGGCAGCCGATCCGCCCGATCGCATAGCCGAGCGCGAGGGCGGTGGCGCACATGTCGAGCATCCGCAGTTCGAGCACGCCGCGCCATCGCATCCAGCCGATCACGCCGATCGCGCCGCCGATCGCGCCGCCGTACCAGACCAGGCCGGAGCCGGAGAAGACGTTCCCGACGATGCTGCCGTGCAGCGTCGAGGCGTTCTCGATCAGGTAGTAGACGCGCGCGCCGACGACACCGCCGAGCAGGGCGGCGAAGGTGATCTCGTACGCCCAGTCGACGGGGCGGTCCATCTCGCGCAGCCGCCGAGCCACGACGGCGCCGCAGGCAAGGAAGCCCAACGCGAAAGTGACCCCGAAGGTCTTGATCGAGATGCCCAGGAGCTGAACTTCAGGCTTCATTGCCGGCGTGGGTCTCGCATCGGGTCAGCAGCACTTTAGGGCAAGCGAATCCGCGTCTGCGAGAATCTGCGCGATGGCGACGAGAAGGCCGAGCTTCGGCAAAGACACGGGCCTGCAGGCACGCATGCTTCTCACGTTGTTCCTGCTCGGTCTGCTGTACGTCGTGTTCGTCGGCGTGCTGTTCGCGGCGGGGGCCGGCGCCGGCATCATCGTGGTGGTCGCCGTCGGGCTGCTGCTGCTGCAGCTGTTCGCCTCGGACAAGATCGCGATGGGGACGCTCGGCGTCAAGGAGGTCTCTCCGGCCGAGGAGCCGGAGCTGCACGGCATCATCGACCGCCTGTGCGTGCAGGCGGACCTGCCGAAGCCGCGCGTGTGCGTGATGGAGACGCCGATGCCGAACGCGTTCGCGATGGGCCGCTCGCGCAAGACGACGACGGTCTGCGCGACGCGCGGGATCCTCGAGATGCTGAACTCCTCCGAGCTCGAAGGCGTGATGGCCCACGAGCTCACGCACGTGATCAACCGCGATGTGATGGTGATGACGCTGGCCGGCTTCTTCGCGTCGCTGGCCTCGCTGATCCTGCAGTTCGCCTTCTTCTTCGGCGGCGGAGGGCGCGACGAAGAAGAAGACCAGAGCATCTTCCTGGTTATCGCCGTCTCGGCGCTCGTCTACGCGATCTCCTTCTTCCTGCTGCGCGCCCTGTCGCGCTACCGCGAGTTCGCGGCGGACCGCGGCTCGGCGGTGCTGACAGGCCGCCCCAGTGCGCTCGCCTCGGCGCTGATCAAGATCTCCGGCACGATCGAACGTCAGCCGCGCCAGGACCTCCGCCAGGCCGAAGGCCTCAGCGCGTTCTTCATCGTCCCTCCGAAGGCCAAGAACTCGCTTCTGAACCTGTTCGCGGATCACCCGCCGCTCGAGCAGCGACTCGAGGCGCTGCAGCGCCTCGAGGTCCAGCTGCAGAGCGCCTGAGCCGTGGGCCTGCGCGACATCCTCACGGGCCGTCACGAGGTCAAGGGGCCGGCGCCGGATCGGCTGTTCGCGATCACGACCGCCTACGTCACGCTGGAGAGCGAGCACGGGATCGTCCCCGCCGGGAAGGCCGCGATCGTCTTCCAGGCGCTCGCCACGAGCGAGTTCGAAGCGACGCTGAAGGAGATGGAAGAAGTCGTCACGGCGACCGGCGGCGAGAGCGGCATGACGGTCACGAGCGAGAACGACAGCTACGGCTATCGCTGGATGGTGCTCCACAACCCCGGCGGCGCGCCGAGCGTCGAAGACCTGGCGGTCGGCATCAACGCCGTCTCGAGCTCGATCGAGACGGCCGGCCACGGCGAGCGGCTGCTGTGCGCGGTGTTCGCGTTCGTCGGCGCGCAGAGCGAGCGGATCTACTTCATCTACAACTACAAGCGCGGCTACTGGTATCCGTTCGTACCCGCCGGCAGCGGCTCGCAGAGCCAGGAACGCGACACGGAGCGCGAGTTGCGCATCAAGGCCCAGATCGGCGACGAGCTGCCGATCGAGCCGGAGATCGAGCGGTGGTTCCCGCTGTGGGGCATCCCGATCTGAGACCGGGCCCCGGCTAGTCCGGGATCAGTCCCTCGCCGGTGAACTCGGCGCCGGCCTCGGCGAAGCTGAGGTCGGGCGGAGGCAGGATGCAATCGGAGCCCTGCAGGTCGTCGTCGGCGACGCGCGTGCCGTGCGATCGCACGAACTCGAGCATCGAGCTGTAGGCCTCGGCGAAGCCGTCCTCGCGACCGCTCTCGACCAACTCGACGACCGCGTTGTCGAGCTCGTTGAGCTTCGCCGCGTCGTCATCGGCCAGCTCGTACTGATCCTCCCCTGATATGCGGACGATCATGCCTTGCCGCCGTCGCCCGCGGGAGCACTCTCGCCCGAGGCGATCTGTCCTGCCGGCGCGGCGCCACCCGGCCCGAGTTCGCTCTTCATCTTGGCCAGCTCGTCGTCGATGGCGGGCTGGCTTGAGAGCTCCTTGAGCTGTCGGTCGATGTCGTCTTCGCCGGAGCCGAGCTGTGTGATGTCGTCGAAGGTGCCGGCGGCTTCTAGCTCCTGCACGGCATCGGCACGGGCGCGCATGTTCTCGGTCTTGTCGACGGCGCGCTGCATCGCCAGGCCGACGTCGGCCATCTGCTCGCCGACCCCTGTCGCCGCCTCGGAGATCCGGACCTGGGCCTCGGCGGCGGAGTACTGCGCCTTGATGACCTCCTTCTTCGTCCGGAAGGCTTCGATCTTGGCGCGCAGTTTCTGCTCGGAGTCGATCAGCTTCTGCTGCTGGGCTTCGAGTTCTGTCACCTGCCCGTCCAGGCCCTGGAGCTCGGTCTGGGCGACGTTCTTGCGTTCCAGAGCCGCGCGGGCGAGGTCCTCCTGGCCGGAGGAGAGGGCCTGGCGGGCCTGCGTGTCGAGCTTGACGACGCTCTTCTGCAGGCTGCTCTCCTGCATCTGCAGACGCTTCTTGGCGGTCACCACGTCGGCGATGCCCTTCTTCACGTTCTGCAGCTGTTCGACCTGCTTCTGATAGCTGTAGTCGAGGGTCTCGCCGGGATCTTCGGTCCGGTCGAGCATCCTCGAGACCTTCGCCTTCACGACGGTAGACATGCGCCCGGCAAGGCCGGCCATCTGATCCTCCTATGGACTTGAAGCTGGGCGGCCGGCCAGGTACCGGCCCACAGCTTCAAGCGTAGCCGACGGACGCCGCGGCGGCCGCCGGCTGCCGGTCGCCGCCTACAGCCCGAGCGGGTGCCGGACGCGGTAGCCCTGGTTGCCCACCCGCAGGGGCCGCCAGCGCGGGCCCTGCTGGGCGGCGGGGTCGTCCGCGGCACTCGTGTCCAGCCGCAGCCCGGCGACCGTCATGTAGGCGTGACCCGGGTTGGAGAAGACCGCAACCCAGCGCCCCGCTCCGTGCGAGCCCCATCTTTCGAATTCCGAGGAGTCCTCGGGGGTGCTCAGCAGGCTGGCTGCGTGCAGCGCGAAGGAGACGGTGCCCGAGCAGTCATAGCCCCGTGCGGTGTAGGAGGCGTGACCGCCACCCCACACGTAGGGAAGCCCGATCAGCTCGTTGCCGGCCCAGACGATCTGCTGGATCGCGGCCGGGGCGCTCATCGGGGCAGCGGCGAGACCACCGACGAAGCGCGCTGTGTTGCCGGGCACGAGGAGCTGCGGGCGCACGGTGGGGCCGGAGGCTGAGGTCATGCCGTTGCCGGTCATGAGCTCGGCCGGGATCGCGCTGACCGCAGAGGGGACGCTGCCGCTCGTGGCCGCGGCGCCGCCGGTCGCGCTCGCAGCGCTGCCGGTCGTCGTGCCGGCGGCCGTGCCGGAGGTGTAGGGGACGACTTCGCCGGTCGCCGTCTTCAGGTAGACGGGCCCTTTGTAGGCGACGCTCCGGGAACGTGTGGTGACGCGGAACAGGTGGATCTTCGGGGCGAGAGGAGCCGGAGCCGAGGAGCTGGTCTTTTCGGAGGCCGAGGCGCCACCCGTGTTTGCCGCGAGGGCGGCGGACGCGCTCGAGCCCACGAACATCAGGCTGCACAGCAACGCGCCTACGGTACGTACGTGCAAAACACAAACCTCTTTCGTCGGCCTGCGGGGTTAGCTGACGGGCTAGCGCTGAAAGAGCCTGCGCTTCCTGCGGATCCAACCGCGGGATTCGCCCCAACAACCTGGGTCCCCCGTTCCCTGACACCCGGCCAGGGACTCGGCGTTCGCGGGCACGCTAGCAAACTGCAATGACGCTTGCACCCGCTACCGCCCCGACAGTCTGTCTTCCCCGCAATACCTGGCTTTCCGACCTCCCCGATAGTGTGCCCCGGCGAATGCGGTTCAGCGTTGCTTCAACACGGAGCGCGGTTCTCCTTCTGATCGCGGCGCTGCTGCTCGCAGGCTGCGGCAAGACGGGTCCGCAGGCGGCGCCTGGTGGCGGCCCGCTGCAGAAGCTCGCGCCGGTCGCCGCCGAGGGTGCCGTCGGCGTGGCGACGCGGAACACGACCCGGGTCGGCGGCGCCAACGCAGCGGCGGACGCAGCGGCCGTCGCGCGGGTCGTGTACCCGGGCCTGACCAGCACCTCGCGCCCGCAGGCCGTCGTCGTCGTCGATCAGCGCTCCTGGCCCGCAGCGCTGGCCGCCTCATCGCTTGCTGGAGCGCCGCTGAACGCGCCGATCCTCTTCGCAGAAGGCGATTCTCTGCCGCAGGTGAGCCTCGAAGCGCTCGAAGCGATGCACCCGACGGGGGCGGGGACGGCCGGTGCCCAGGTGATCGAGATCGCCACGCACGCCCGACTTCCGGGGCGGTACTCGGTGCGCGCGGTGCCGGCGGCCGGACCGGCGCCGATCTCGGGCGAGATCGAGCAGCTGCTCGAACAGGTTCAAGGTGGGCGCCCGCGCCAGGCGATCGTGATGGGCACGGGCGGCTCCCGCGCGTCGCAGATGCCGGCCGCCGGGCTGAGCGCCGAGAGCGGGGCGCCGCTGCTGCTCACGGACCCCGGTTCGCTGTCGGCGGCAACGGCGGCTGCGCTGACCCGGCTGCACCGCCCGGCGATCTACGTGATGAACGGCGCCACCGTCGGCAAGGCCGTGCTCGGGGCGCTGGCGAAGCTGGGGAGCGTGACGAGGATCCCTGAAGCCGGGACGGGCGAAAGCGCCTCACCGGCGGCCGGCGCGATCGCCGCGGCGCGCTTCACGGACGGCTCGTTCGGCTGGGGAGTCAAAGAGCCGGGGCACGGGCTCGTGTTCGCGAACTCCGCGCGGCCGCTTGACGCGCCGGCCGCGGCGCTGTTCTCGGCGACGGGCGAGTACGGGCCGCTGCTTCTGCTCGAAGCGCCCAACCGCATCGATCCTGGCCTGGCGGCGTACCTCGGCAACATCCAGCCGGCGTACACGACCGCGCCCGAATTCCGCCCGGTCCGCGGCGTCTACAATCACGGCTGGCTGGTCGGCGACGAACGGACGATCGCGCTCGGCACGCAGGCAGAAATCGACTCGCTGCTGGAGATCAGCCCCCGCAAACTGGGCGGCGCCGAAGAAGCCCCGGCGCCGTAGGCGAAGATGCCGAAAGGAACGACTTGAGCCAGGCCGAGGACCCCCGCCGCGTGCTCCGCAAGGAGTCGACGCACGAGGTGACCGTCGAGGACGTCCGCCAGCTGATGGGCGCCTCGACCCCCCACTTCGCCCTGCAGCTGCGCAACAGGATCGCGGCGCTGATCGACGGCCTGCCGGCGGAGCACCCGGCGCGCGTCGAAGGCGAACGTGAGATCGCGCGCCTGGAAGAGCTCGGCGTCCGCGGCGAGGTGCGAGGGCTGGGACCCGCCCCGGGGGAGCGCCCGCTGCCGTCGGTCACCCTCTCCCCCACGCGGGACTGAGCCGCCGCCTACCGCCGGCCGAGCGCGAACACGCGCTCGCGACGCGCGTCCTCGAAGCGAGCGCGCAGCATCCTGAACAGCAGCCAGAAGAGCGGCACGTCGATCAGCAGCGGCGCGATCACGAGCGCGGCTCCGCGCGCCCCGAGGGCGAACAGCCCAAGCGCGACGCCGCCGTGCACGAGCGCCGTCGGCACGGCGGCGAGCAGCGCCGAGTGCGAGCGGTAGCCGGTTCGGTGCTCGCGGATCGTGAACTCGACCGTGCCGATCAGGACCGCGGCGAGGCCCGCGAACAGCAGGCGGGCGTCTGCGTTGACGACGCCGACGACCGTGCCGATCGCCCCAACGAGGATCAGCAGCTCGGAGAACGGCCAGGGGTGCCACGGCGCGTCGGGACGCTCGCCGACGCCGCCGGGATCACGATGGGCGCCGCGGTCGGCCGCCCCGCGCCGGGCGCCTCGCTGTCGCGTAGAGCCGCGGGGCGCCGCCAGCTGAGGCGCGCCGGGCTCGGGCATGGCTGCCGGGCCGTCGGCCTGCGCGCTCGTGCCGCCGCCCGGCTGCGCGATCGCCGTGCCCCCTCGGCGCTTACGCGCCTTGCCGCGCCTTCCGGCGTTGCGCTTGGACATCGCTCAGGCGCAGGGCCGGGGTTCACCGCTCGGCATCGCCGTCGATCGTAGCGCCTATGCTGGCCACGATGTCCCTGCACACAGGCACCGACCGCGCTCCCGCCGCGGGCATCCCCGAGAGCGCGCTGCCGGGGCCGTTCCCGGTCGGCCGCTACGCGGCGAAGCTGCGCGAGCAGCTGCGCTCGTTCAAACACGTGCAGCTGGTCGGCGAGCTCGTGAACCTGCGCGTGGCGCGGACCCGCGTGTACTTCGAACTGCGCGACGCGAACGGTGCCGTCCCCTGCGCGGCGTGGCTCGGCGACTGGGAGAAGATGCTCTCCGCCGGCGGGCAGGCACCGGCCGAGGGGATGCAGGTCGTGGTTGCCGGCGGCTGTGACTACTACACGGGCAGCGCGACCTCCTCGCCGTCGTTCTCGTTCAACGTCACCGACCTGCGCGTGGCCGGCGAGGGAGATCTGCTGGCGCAGATCGACAGGCTGCGCAAGCAGCTCGACGCGGAGGGACTGCTCGAGCGCCAGAAGCTGCTGGCGCGCCCGGTCCTGCCGGCGACGGTCGGCGTCGTCACGGGCGAGTCGGGCAAGGCCCGCGACGACCTGGTGGCGGCGCTCGGACGGCGCGGCTGGGCGGGTCGGATCGTGTGGGCCTTCGCTCCCGTGCAGGACCGGCACGCGGCGCCGGCGATCGCCCGCGCCCTCGGCGACCTGGCGGCGGTGCCGGAGGTGGAGGTCGTGATCGTGGCGCGTGGCGGCGGGTCGCTGGCGGACCTCCTGTGCTTCTGCGACGAGACTCTGTGCCGCACCGTCTCGATGCTGGCGGTGCCGGTGATCGCGTCGGTCGGGCACCACACGGACCGCACGCTGCTCGACGACGTCGCCGCCGTGAGCTGCTCGACGCCGACACATGCTGCCGAGGCGGCGGTGCCGCTCGACTGCCGCCGCGCGCGAGCCGAGCAGCTGGCCGCCGCCGCCCGGCTCGCCGAGCACGGGCGCCGC
>JAOPZS010000020.1 GCA_025963965.1 Solirubrobacterales bacterium | reverse complement strand
GGGGCGCGAGCACGGCGAACAGACGCCAATGCCGGGCGTGCCAGACCTCGCGCAGAAAGCCGCCGGGGCCTGTCACGGCAGCCGCGCCGAGCAGACTGCGCTCGGCCGTCCCGGAGTAGTCGAGCGTGGCATCCGGAAGCGCGACGTAGGAGATCGACTGCGCGCCGAGCCAGCGCCGATAGCGCTGCGGCGTGAGCGGCGCCGAGCTGTAGAAGAGCCCGTTGCGGTAGCGGTCGAGCTGGCGCTCCCAGCCCCGCGCGATCATCGTCGCCGGTGCGACGTAGCGAGCCTCCCAGTGGACGCTCGTGGGCACCACCTCGATACGCGCCGGACGCCTTCCGTAGCCGATCCCGAGGCGGGGAAGCTCGCCGAGCAACGGTGCGTAGTAGGACGCCTGCGTGGCCGGGTTCGACAGCGTCGAGACGTAGTCGGTGACAGGGGCATTTGCCTGCCAGTAGGTGAGCGGGACGATCAGGGCGAGCAGCGTCCAGCGCCGCCATGGCTGTGGCGTGCCGAGCAGCCCGCAGGCGGCGATCGGGCCGGCGGCGAGCGCGCCGAGACGGTCGGCGTTTCCGCCCACCGCAGTGGCCAGGAAGAACGACCCGAGCAGGACGAGCGCGTACAGCAGCACGCCGATCCGCAGCACCCGCTGCTCGGCTCCGATCACGAGGCCGACGACGATCACGGCGGCGAGCGCCGGCCAGAACGCCGAGGCGACGAACGGCTGGCTGCCGCCTTCGGGAAAAGCGAGGCTGAGGAACGCGACCGGCGCGAGCGCGAGCACGCAAAGCACTCCCGGCAGCAGGCGCCGAGGCCCGACGAGCGCCCAGGCGAGCATCGCCATCGCCAGGAACGCGCCGGCGATCGGGCTTGCGAGCGAGGCGAGCACGGCGAGCAGAGCTGCCGCGAACGCCCGCCGCCGCTGGGCGAGCACGAGCGCTCCGAGGCCGATCGCAAGACCGAGGTCGAACGGGACGCGACTGGAGAGCAGCGCGACCGACGCGCCCACGGCGAACCACAGCCCGGCGGCGCGCGCCGCGCTTGGGGCAACGCGGCCTGCGATCGCGAGCGAGAACAGCGCAGTCGCGAGCGTCATCGACAGCGCGGCGAGCAGCTGCGGGCCGATCAGCGCGCCGAGCGCGGGCGCCAGCAACGAGTACGCCAGCAGGTGGTGCCCGCCGTACCAGGAGTTGTCCCACAGCGAGAAGCCGACCTGCGAGAACAAGTGGCTGCGATAGGAGGCGGCGGCGAGGTCCGGACTCTGCGGGGCGAGGATCAGGTAGACGACGCCGAGCAGCGCCGTGAGCAGCCAGGCGGGCGTGTACCGCGAGATCGCCTCCGCGCGTCCCGGCAGGCTGCTCCGGGCGACAGCGGCGGCGCTCACCCGCCGCTCAGGAAGTCCGCCACGCGATCGATCACGTCCGGCCGGTCGAGCCATGGCCAATGACCCGCGTCGGCGTACTCCTGCAGGTCGGCGGACCCGAGGGCCTGCGCGTACTCGCGGCCGAAGCGCTCGGGGATGTAGGGGTCCTGGTTGCCCCACAGCACGAGCGCCGGCATGCGCAGCTCACCCAGACGCGCGCCGGCGGCGGCGAGCCGGTCGGGAGGAGAGCTGCGGTACAGCCGCAGGATCGCCCGCTGGGTGCCCTGGTCGAAGCCCGCGAGCACGCCGTCGATCCACTCGTCCGGCAGTGGGCCGGGCGTGACGTTCGCCTCGCGCGTCAGCAGCTTCATCGTGAACCGGTTCGTCGTGCCCATCGCCAGCTCGCCGAGCGCCGGCGTGCGCCAGATGCGCGCGGTGCGGTGCCAGCGATAGCCGGGCAGGAGCGGCACGGCGTTGATGATCACGATCCGATCGATGCGCTCGGGCAGCCGCTGCGCGAGCAGCAGGCCGACGGCGCCCCAGTCATGCACGACGAGGCTGACCCGCTCGAGACCTCGCTCGTCGAGAAAGCGCTCGAGGAAGCGGTCGTACTCCTCCATCGTGTAGCTGAGGTAGCCCGGCTTGCCGGAGCGTCCGAAGCCGGGCAGGTCCGGCGCGAGGCCGCCGGTGCGCGCCAGGAAGCGCGACCAGTCGTCGGAGCTGCTCGGCACGCCGTGGAGGTAGAGCGGTGTCACGGTCCCGGGCGCAGGGCCGGCGCTGCGCCAGAACACCGGCAGCCCGTCGATCTCGCCGTGGTGGTCGCTGACCTCGGGCACGAGGCAAAAATACAGGCAGTACGGTGGGCGGCGTGACGGCCACCGGCACCAAGCTGACGCGTCCCCGGTCAGCGGGCGCCTGGGCGGCGCCCGCGCAGGCACGCGTGAAGCGCATCCGCGACAGGCTGCGCGAGGTCTACGGCGTGCCCCTGATGGCGCCCCACGAACACCCGATCGCCGAGCTGATCCTGACGGTGCTCTCGCAGTCGACTAACGACCGCAACCGAGATGTCGCCTTCCTGCGGCTGCGGACAGCGATGCCGACATGGGAGCAGGTCCGGGACGCCCCGCTCGGTCAGGTCGAGGAGGCGATTCGCCCGGGTGGGATCTCGAAGGTGAAGTCGGCGCGCATCCAGGCGATCCTGCGCGCGATCAGCGACGACGCGCGCGAGCCCGGCCGCGAACCGGGACGGCTGTCGCTCGACTGGCTGCCGCGGGTGGAGCTCGCCGAGGCCCGGGAGTACCTCCTCACGCTGCCCGGCGTTGGTCGCAAGACGGCAGCCTGCGTGCTGCTGTTCGCCTACGGCCTGCGTGACGTGCCGGTCGACACGCACGTCTCGCGCGTCGGCGGCCGGCTCGGGCTGCTGCGCGGGGGCGCGCCGTTCGAGGAGCTGCACGACGCGATGCTCGCGCTGACGCCGCCGCGCGGCGAGCTGGAGCTCCACGTCAACCTGCTGCGTCACGGCCGGCGCACCTGCCACGCGCGGCGTCCGGCCTGCCGCGAGTGCGCGCTCGCGCGGATGTGCCCGAGCCGGCGCCTGTTCGACTGATTCAGCCGCGGGGCAGCACGGCGAAGGCGATCACGGCGTACTGCAGACCGGCTGCGACGAGCACGAGCGCGTGGAACACCTCGTGGTAGCCGAAGACCTTCGGCCACGGGTTCGGGCGACCGCTGGCGTAGACGACGGCGCCGATCAGGTAGAGCAGCCCGCCGACGGCGAGACCGCAGACGCCGAGCCAGCCGATCGCAGCCGGAAGCTCACCGAAGACCGCTGCCGTGACGAGCCCGAGCAGGGCGTAGACCGAGGCGAACAGCCACTTCGGAGCGTCGATCCACAACAGCTTGAAGATCACGCCTCCGAACGCCCCGCACCACAGCACGATCAGGATCGTGTTCGCCAATGCGCCCTTCAGAGCGAGCAGCGCGACCGGCGTGTACGTGCCCGCGATCATCACGAAGATCATCGAGTGGTCCAGTCGCCGCATCCACCGCCGCGCCCTCGGTCGCCACGTGACGCGGTGGTAGAGCGCGCTGGTGCCGAGCAGCGCGGAGACCGCGAAGGCGTAGATGATCGCTGCGAC
>JAOPZS010000003.1 GCA_025963965.1 Solirubrobacterales bacterium | reverse complement strand
CGCACCGCCACCCGCAACCATCTGCTCGCCACGGTCGAGGCCGTGGTGGCATCCTCAAAGGAGAAGACACCATGAGCCGCTTTCTGATCGCACTCGCTGCCGGCGGCGGCAACATACCCCCGACGCTTTCGGTCGCCCGCGCTCTGCTCGATCGCGAGCACGACGTGCGGGTCATCACCGATCCGGTGCTCGAGCCCGAGGTGCGCGCCGCCGGTGCGGAGTTCGTCTCATGGTCGACCGCGCCGCACCGTTTCGACCTCGACCCCTCGAGCGACCTCGCCCGCGACTGGGAGGCCCGCACCCCGATGG
Organism: Solirubrobacterales bacterium; assembly: GCA_025963965.1. Lineage (GTDB taxonomy): Bacteria > Actinomycetota > Thermoleophilia > Solirubrobacterales > Solirubrobacteraceae > Palsa-744. The sequence continues at coordinate 3,984 of JAOPZS010000003.1, read as the reverse complement.
GCAGCCTCGCGCGCTCTCGGGACGGCTACTTCTGCGGGCCCGCGCGTGCGTTCGCCGACGACGTTCGCGCCGAGCTCGAGCGCTGTCCCGCCGACGCCGTGGCCGGCGAGATGCTGACGTTCGGGACGATGATCGGCGCCCGCGGCGCCGGGGTGCCGTGCGCGATCCTGGCATCGACCATGATCGCCCACCGCGGCTGGGGTGCGCCGCCCTTCGGCCCGGGAGTGGCACCTGCGAGGAACCGCGCGGGTCGCCTCCGGGACCGGCTGATCTATGCCATGAGCGATCGGATGTGGAACAAGGGCCTTCCCGCGGTCAACGACGCGCGGCGGGCGCACGGGCTTGCGCCTCTTCGGCACAGCCTGGACCAGATGACGGACTGCGACCGGCTGCTGCTGCTGAGCACCCGCGCACTCGCGTATCCCGGGTTCGATCCGCCGAAGCACGTGCAGATCACGGGCGCGCGTCTGGAGGACCCGCAGTGGGCTGAGCGGGTCGTTCTGCCGCCCGGCGACGAGCCGCTTGTGCTGGTCGGACTCAGCTCGACCTTCATGGACCAGAGCGCGGCGATCGGCCGCATCGCGCAGGCGCTCGGCACGCTCCCCGTCCGCGGACTGATCACGACGGGCCCCGCCATCGATCCCCAGGCGATCCCAGCTCCCGCGAACGTGCAGGTCGTCCGCTCGGCCCCACACTCCGAGATCCTGCCTCACGCCGCCGCGATGGTCACGCACGCGGGCCATGGCTCGGTCGTCAAGGCGCTCGCCGCGGGAGTTCCGATGGTGATGATGCCCTTCGGCCGCGATCAGGTCGAGATCGCGGCCCGCGCGGCGTATGCGGGAACTGGGGTGCGCATCCGCCCAGGCGCCGGCCCGGCGCGGATCGCGCGGGCGGTTCGCGAGGTCCTCGGCGACTCCGCCTACCTTGAGGCTGCCGCAGGCGCGGCGCGCACGATCGCGACAGAGCAGCGAGGCGACGCCGCAGCCGACGCGCTCGAGGACTTGGCCGGCGCCTCGCGCGTCGGTGCCGCGCTTCCGGGCGCCGGGGCGGCCGCGGCCGGGAGAACCTCGTGAGGTAGATCGCGGTGCCCGGGGCGTCAGGCCAGGGCAGGCATCTCACGCATCTCCATTGCCGCGCCGTCAGAGCGGTGTGCGCATTCGCGGCCGTGAGCCTCGACCTCGCTGGGTCTGCGCAAGTACTGCGCAGACGATCTACGCTTCGGCCGGTGGACGCCTCGACTCAGCCCTCACCGCAATCGCCGGTCGGAGGAGGCTGCCTCTGCGGCGCAGTTCGCTACGAGATCACGAGGCCTCTTTCCGCAGCCCGCTACTGCCACTGCACCCACTGTCAGCGAAGAACAGGCACGGCAGCTTCCGCGAATGGCCTGGTCCCGCGCGAGGGCTTCAGCCTCTTGCAAGGGCGCGAGCAGCTGCGCTCATACAAGCCCCCGACCGGCGTTCCGAAGCACTTCTGCTCGGTTTGCGGTTCAGCGCTCTTCAGTGCCGATCCGCTTTCTGATCAGCAGGTCGTCGTGCGGCTCGGAACCATCGACCGAGACACCGGAATACGTCCCTCATACCGGCAGTTCGTGGACTCGGCCGCACCCTGGGAGCCAATTCCGGAGGACGGGCTGCCGCGGTACCCGCGTTCCGCGAGCGAGTAAGGCTCAGGCACCGGGAGCAGCACTCACAACTGCCCTTCCGACCGGCGGATCGTGCGCCGTCGACCGACAAGCAGCGGGCCAAAACGAAACTGGTGCTCCCGGCCCTGCGGGTCGGGTGTGCGCCGAGGAGACGCTTATGCGACTTCGTCGGGCCTGAGTCTCTTGCGACCTTTTTGGTCGAGGCGGCCAGTGCCGATGCACTCGCGGCACACGATCCATCGGCCCTCCGGTTCAGCCTCGAACCAGGTCCAGCCCGAGCCTGAACAGTTGGGGCACTTGTCCTTCTCGGGGATAGCTCGGTCGCTCTGCGCCATAACCCAAGCGTACATACGTTGGTGGCGCGATCCTTCCGTGTCGCAGTCGGGCAGTGGAACTCCAGGATCGGGCGATTGCTGCCAGTGCCCGTTCCGCGGATCGGCCAGAGCCGTAGGCTTGACTCTGCTTCGTGGCGGCGGGTACTCTCGCGCTATGAAGTACGCGAGCAGGCGGCGCGCGTTGCGGGGGTTCAGCTTGATCGTGGTGTTCGTGGCCTTCGCCGCGTGCCCGGCGATGGGTGCTACTCGGGCGCCAAGCCGCTACTTCGAAGTGCATTTCATCGCCGGGGGCACGCTCGACTCGTCGAGTGTCTGCACCGCGACGCAGCCGTGCAACGGCGACTACCTGACGGACCACGCCATGGCGTGGGCGTGGAGCGCCTACGCGCTCGTCGTCGCCACCCAGCACGGCGCCCACACTGAAATGCACCTGATCGGTCCGCAGGCACGCGTCGCGGCGCATTTCAACGAGAAGGTCAGCTGGAGCAAAAGCGAAGACTGCACCGCCGACTTTTCGACTGGAGGCGGCCTGAACCTGGACCACCTCATGGCGACGAAGATGTTCTTCGAGGACGAAAACGGACTCCTGAGCGTCGACGCCGGCCCGCCGATGGACCAACATTTCTCCCAGTGTGGGTCCAGCACCGTGTCTACCCACGGTCGGGATTTCACCTACGCATCATGGGATGACCTGGACGGCCCGTGGCATTACGCGGGAGTGCGTGGCCCGACCCGCGCTCAGGTGCGCAGCGGGAAGACCTTCGTCGACCTTGCTTACAACAAGGCCATCGGGGGGGAACACATCAAGGACGGCTGGCTGCACAGCTCGTGCTGCGGCTCGAATCTGACCATAGTCTTCACCCCGTTCCCGGGGGGCAAAAAAAGCGTGCTGTCACATGAGCGCAACTTTGCGCGCAAACATCCCGTCACCAGCCATGGGTTTGCCCCCTACGATCTCCTGCACCCGACCGCGTGAACATCTCGCTTCGACGCCGATAACTCGGCGGAGCGACCGATCACCGGGACACATGCCGAGGGGCGTGATGAGCGCTCAGGTGCTAGAGCCTGCGGCCACGCGAGCGGCTGAGCTCACCGCCGGCGACGCTGCGCCGGCGGATCCACAGCAGCACCATCGAGAAGATCACTGACAGGATCAGCCCGGCGCCGTGACGGTGCAGCACGTACCAGGAGAACAGGCCGGCGACGAAAGAGCCCACGAGCCCCACGACGACCGTGCCGCCCAACCCCATAGGGTCGGGGCCGGGAAGCAGCAGACGCGCCAGCGCCCCAACGAACAGGCCCACGAGCACGAGCAGTATCAGGAACAGCAGCAGCGACATCCGTGACGAGGATGCCCCGCCAACCGACGACCCAAACGTGGCGACCGCGGATCAGAGGCGGCCGGACGTACGGGGGTTGGCGTCGCAGAGCGCCGAGGAGACCGGTCACGACGGGGTGGTCCAATCACGGGATCACAGTTTTAGACGGGTGGCCAACCGGGTGACGCGCCGGACGTGGCAGGGTATGTCTCGAAGAGAATCTGCTTCTCCGATGCTGCTCATTCTCCCTCATATCCCTCTCCTCTTGGGTGGCCGCCATGACCTTGGTTGTGGCGGCCTGCCTAGGAGCATCTCGGGGAGATAGTCGCGACCAGGCCGGGGGCCACGACGGTCGTGCAGTCTGTCCGCGGCCGGAGTAGGCGCCCCGCACATACGAACGACCGAGCTAGCTCGAGGAGTCGACGGCCTTCGGCCGGGATTGCCAAGGCCACTTTCCTGAAAGCTCGACGTCCAGTGTGAAGCTCAAGAACGTACGCACGGCGACGAGGATCGCCAGGACTCCGACGCCGGCGAAGGTGGGCGCCACGGCCACCGTGCGGATGATGTCCCCGGCCACCAAAAACTCCAGTCCGAGGAGGATCGCTTTGCCGACCTGCTGGCGGTAGACGCGATAGGCAACCTGTACTCGGTCGCGACGCCTCAGCGTGAGGACGAATGCGGCTGTTGC
>JAOPZS010000124.1 GCA_025963965.1 Solirubrobacterales bacterium | reverse complement strand
TCTTCGCGAGGTCTGCCCCGATCGCCTTGCCCGCGACGTCCTTGCCGAGCCACACGGTCAACGGCGACCAGTCCTTCGGCGGCGCCTGGAAGACGTCGCCGAGGCGCACCATCTTGCGGTGCGCGTTGGGCACCTCGACGCCGACCGCCTGCTTGCCTGGAATCGGCGCGAGGATGCGGATGTCCGTCGAGGCCAGCGCGTAGGCCAGATCGTCCTTCAGCTGCGCGACCTTGCCGACCTTGATGCCCGGCGCCAGGCGAAGCTCATAGCGCGTGATGTGCGGGCCGGCGACCGTGCCGATCACCTTCGCCTCGACGCCGAAGTGCCCGAGCGCCTCGACCAGGGCCGTCGCCGTGCGCTCCTGCCCCGCGGTGTCCGGCCTGGTCTGCTCGCCCGTGGAGCGCGTCAGCAGCCCCGCCGCCTCGGGCAGGTTCCACACGAAGCTCGGGTCGTCCGTGACGGCACCGCGCAGGCGCCCCTGCGGAGTGAGCTCCGCAGGATCGGCGTGCGCCACGCCTGCGATCTGCTCCTCCTCCTCATCATCATCCTGATCCGCCTGGAGCTCGTCGAGCTCGGGAGCCCCGCCACCAGCGGCGGCGGCGGACGGGTCGGTCGCGGGCGAGGAGCCGAGCATCCCGGACGCCTCCTGGGCCTCCTCGGCCTCGGGCTCCTCGAGCCAGTCGTGCGAAGGCGCCTCGACATGTGTCGCCCGGACGATCAGCTCACGCGAGTCGGCCTCGGGCGGGAGCATCTCCTGCCCTGGGAGGTCGCGCAGCAGCTCGCGGCGCGGATCGGGCCCGACGCGCGGCGGCGCACCGATCCGGCGCACCATCCGGGTCGTGTCCATCAGGCCGTTGCCGGTCGCGCGCAGCGCCGTCGCCAGCGACGCGCCCGTCAGCAGGATCGCACCGACGAGCGCCAGGAACACGACGAGGATGCCGACGCCGAGGTCCTGCACGAGCGGGTGGGCCAGCCGGTAGAGCGATTCGCCGACGACCCCTCCGTGCAGCTGCAGGTGGCGGCTGCTCCAGGCGGCACCGCCCTGGCCGGCGCCCGAGCTGAGCCCGAGCGCCCCGGCGGCGAGCGCGAGCGTCACGGCGGCGAACACGCAGGCGGCGCCCGTGCGCAGCGGACGCAGCGCAGGCAGCACCGGGCGCATCAGCAGCACGCCCCCGCCGACCACGAGCGTGACCGGCGCGAGCACGCGCGCACGTCCCAGGGTCCAGCCGAAGGCGACCGACAGAGCGTGCCCCGCCCGTCCGCCCGGCGCCGGCGAGCCGGAGCCGTACAGGACGAAGCCCATGAACACGCCGAGCGCGACGAGCGCGAGCCCCAGCACGTCGCGCTGGCGCTGCTCGAGCACGGGCAGCCTCAGCCCGCCGCGGAGCAGCCCGGCCAGGCCGGAGCGCGAGCGGCGCCGACGCGAGCGAGAGCGCGCCGGAGGGCGCCGGCGCGAAGACCCGCCGGCCGGTTTGCGACCGGCCGGCGCGCGTTTTGAAGTCGTAGGCATCCCGCGCAACTTCGACGCCGAGACCCCGGAACCTGCCTCAAGAGTCTTACCATCGCTTTAGTCCGCGCCAGTTACATAAAGACATGAACGACTTCTCCCGCACAGCACGGGTCCTCGTGGTCGAGGACGACGAGGACATCGCACAGGCTCTGCAGCGCTCGCTGCGGATGGAGGGCTACGAGGTGCGCACGGCGGCCGACGGCGAGACGGCGCTCGAGCAGGGCCGCGCGTTCGCGCCGGACCTGGTGATCCTCGATCTCGGCCTGCCGAAGATCGACGGCATCGAGGTCGCACGCTCGCTGCGCTCCGAAGACGACGTGCCGATCCTGATCCTGACGGCGCGCGACGCGCTCGAGTCGCGCGTCGAGGGCCTTGACTCGGGCGCTGATGACTACCTCGTCAAGCCGTTCGAGCGCCAGGAGCTCTTGGCGCGGATGCGGGCGCTGCTGCGCCGCCGTCCCCCCCGCGGCTCGGCGCCGCTGGGCGTCGGCGACCTGACGCTGAACGCCGACACGCACGAGGTGCAGCGGGGCGAGCGCACGATCGAGCTCACCCAACGCGAGTTCGAGCTGCTCGAGTACATGATGCGCAACGAGCGGATCGTGATCTCGCGCCAGCGCCTGCTCGATGAGGTGTGGGGCTATGACCCGTTCTCGACGACCAACACGATCGAGGTGTTCGTCTCGAACCTGCGCCGCAAGCTGGAGGCCGACGGCGAGCCGCGCCTCCTGCACACGATCCGGGGGGCCGGTTACGTCCTTCGCGCGTAGGCCGTTCTCCGTCCTGACGAAACTCTCGACGGCATTCGATCGTCTGCCGATCCGCCTGCGCCTGGCCGGCGTCTCGGCGCTTCTGACATTCGTGATCCTGCTCGCCTTCGCTCTGGCGATCGGCTCGCTGACCGTGCACAGGATCCGCTCGGACTTCAACCGCCAGGTCTCTGAGACCGCCCGCGAGCTGCCGCGCCAGCTGCAGATCACGATCGACCCGTTCCGGATCGTGACGCCGCTGGCCGACTTCACCTCCAACCACGCGATCGTCAAGGTGATGACGCTCGGCCAGCGAGTGCTCGAACAGGAACCGAAGAACGCACCGTGGCTGGGCCGCCCGAACACGGACGTGAGGACGATCAACGGCTTCCGCGTGGTCAACACGGCGGTGCTCGTGAAGCTCGCCGCCACGGGACAGCCGTTCGGGCACGTGATCATCCAGTACGCCCGGCCGGTCGCCCCGACCGAGGCGACCGTCAAGCGCGTCGAGCTGTTCCTGCTCGTCGGCGTGCTCGCCGGCAGCGTGCTGGCGCTGATCGCCGGCATGGCGATCGCACGGCGGGCGATGGCGCCGATCGCGAGCCTGACGGCGACGGCCGCGGAGATCGCACGCACGCGCGACCCCTCCAGGCGGATGCCCGAGCCGCTCGCCGACGACGAGGTCGCCGAGCTGACCCGGACGCTCGAGGGGATGCTCCGCGAGCTGGACGCCGCGCGCGGTGAGACCGAGACGCTGCTCGCCCGCCAGCGACGCTTCGTAGCCGACGCCTCGCACGAGCTGCGCACGCCGCTGACGAGCGTCCTCGCCAACCTGGAGCTGCTCGCCGAGTCGCTGCACGGAGATCAGGGCGACGCGGCCCGCTCGGCGCTGCGATCCTCCCAGCGGATGCGCCGGCTGGTCGCCGACCTGCTGCTGCTGGCCCGCACCGACGCGGCCCGCGAGCAGCCGCGCGAGCCTGTCGACCTCG
>JAOPZS010000087.1 GCA_025963965.1 Solirubrobacterales bacterium | reverse complement strand
CCGCCGGCGGTGCCGGGGCCGGGCTGCGCCCTACCGCGCCGCTCAGCACCGCGATCAGCACGGCCAGCCCGATTCCCGCCAGCGCGCCGGCCAGCAGCCAGGCACGGCGTTCGGAGGGCTGCTCCGGCGCGTGCGGTGGCGCCAGGGCCTCTGTCGAGTGCTCAGCGGTGGACATCCGTCGGATAACCGTAGCCAGCAGCGCGACGGATACCTCGCACGCGGGTTAGGGGCACTGTGAGACGCTCAGCACAGCCTCCGGTGCCGCCGCGGCCAAACGCATACAGGCGGTTTGCACGTCACAGCTCCGGGTCCCCGCGCGCGTTGACGCTCGGCCTCGCCGTCGCGGCCGTGTCACTCGCGCTCGCCGTCCTCCTTCCCGCCGCCGGCGCGGCAACGCAGGCCCGGGCGCGCGCAGCGGCGCTCAGCGCCCCCCAGCAGCACTACCTCGCGCTCGCAGAACAGGGGGTGGCGCGAGCCCTGCGGCGCTGGCACGACCCGCGCCGCGGCTGGTACGACGCGCGCCTGGCCGACCGCGACCGCTACCCGCTCGCCACGATCTGGGACATCGTGCCGCTCTTCCAGTCGCTGGGCGCGATCGCGATCGCCTCGCCGACGAGCGCCCACCGCCGAGCCGTCACGAGCTTCGCCTCGGGCGCCGAGCGCTATCTGAACCGCGGCCTGCGCCCGGTGCCCGGCTACTCGCCCTACCCCGGCGACCGCGCGCCCGGCACCCAGACCTGGTTCGACGACAACGGGTGGTGGGGCCTGGCCTTCATGAGCGCCTTCCGCGCCACCGGCAGCCGCCGCTGGCTGAACGATGCCCAGCGGGCGCTGCGCTACATCGCCCGCGCCGGCTGGGATCGATCCAGCGGAGGCATCTGGTGGAACACCCAGCACCCCTACAAGTCCGGTCCGGCGCTCGCCTCGGACACGCTGCTGGCGACGCTCCTCTACCAGCAGAGCCACTCGGCCTTCGACCTCGCTCAGGCGCGGCGCTTCCTCGCATGGGCGAACACGTCGGGCTTCAGCCAGAGCGACGGGCTGTACGCCGGCAGCTCGCTGAACGCGACCCCCGTCGACTACATCGAGGGGCCGCTGATCTACGCGCAGGCGACGCTCTGCCGGCTGACGGGCGCGAGCTCCGAATGCGCCCTGGCCGAGCGGCTGAAGGCACGGGCGCTGACCCGCTTCGGCTACCTGCTCGACTTCTCCCCGCAATACGACGCGATCTACCTGCAGTGGATGCTCGCCCTGTACGCAATCGACGGCGATCGCACGCTCTATGCGATGGCCGCCGACAACGCCCGCAACGCGCAGACGCGCGCGGGCAACGCCGAAGGGCTGTACCTGCTCTCCTGGAACGGGGAGACGCTGCCCGCCGCCAACGCCCAGCCGGGCATGCTGCAGACGCACGCGGCGACGACCAGCCTGTTCGCGTGGCTTGCCGTGTACCCGCCGCCGGCCTGAGCGGGCTCAGATGCCGATCCGGCTGCGCACGAGCCGGTCGAAGACGTGGTCGGGCAGCAGCCGCTTCAGCGCGAGCATCAGCTGCGCGTCGCGCCCGACGAGCGTCCGCGCCGGCATCCGCTTGGCCGTCAGCGCCTTCTCGATCGACGCCGCCACCACGTCCGGGGAGATGCCGCGCCGCCCGGTGTCGGCAAGCACCTTGTCCATCGCCGCCGGCACCTTCCCGTAGGCCTCCTGCAGCTCCGGCGGGATCCTCAGGCGGTCCGCCTCGCCGCGTCCCTTGTCCCAGATCGGCGTCGCGATCGAGCCCGGCTCGATCAGCCCGACCTGCACGCCGGAGCTGTGCAGCTCGACGCGAAGGGCATCCCCGACCGCCTCGATCGCGTGCTTGGAGGCGGCATACGGCGCGTTGAAGCCCATCGCCACGCGGCCGCCGATGGAGGACAGAAAGACGATCCGCCCGCGCGCGCTTCGCAGCGCCGGGAGCATCGCCTTGGTCACGGCGACCTGCGCGAACAGGTTGACATCGAACTGGCGGCGCAGTTCGTCCTCCGGGAGCACCTCGAGGGGCCCGCCGAGGCCGATCCCGGCGTTGTTGACGAGCGCGTCGAGGCCGCCCCGGAGCGAGGCGCCCGCCTGGCCGGCGACGCGCTCGGCGGCCGCCGCGACCTGCGCCGGATCGGTGACCTCGAGCCCCAGCGCCACGATCCTCCCGGCTGGCCCCTCGGCCGCGAGGCTCTCCCCGGCAGCCGGGTCACGCACACCGGCCAGCACCGTCCAGCCGCTGCCCGCGAGGCGAAGGGCCGTCGCTCGGCCGATGCCCGTCGAGGCGCCCGTGATCAGAGCCAGCGGCACCGGCGCGACGTTACCGACTTCGTCGCTGCGACGGCAGCCGCCGCGACCACCCGGCCGAGCGCCTTAGGATTGCCGCGTGCCCTCCGCGCCGCGGCTGTCCCGAGCCGCCATACGCCTCACGATCGTTCTCGCCCTGCTCGCCACGCTCGCCGGCTGCGGCTCGGGGCTCTCCAGCGACTCCGATGCGAGGGCGGAGAGCCGCCACGCGCCGAGCCTCGGGTGTCCGCAGACTGTGCTCGCGACGCTCGCCGGCATCCTGCAGCGTGTCTACGACGAGGGCGTCCACAGCGAACGCACCGCCAGCGCCAAACACATGATCGAGCACTCCGTGGCGCTGCGCCGGGCCATCGAAGCCGGCGATCAGAGCGCCGCGCTGGCCGCCGCGGCGAAGCTCCTGGGGACCGGGCACATGACGAACCTCGACGTGCGCGCCGCCGGCCGCACGCTCGTCTCGGTTGGCGGCGCCGCGCTGACGCCGCTGCACGGCACGATTCTCGGCGCGAGCGGCAAGCCGATCGCGACGTACATGACCAGCGTGTGGGCCGACAGCGGGTTCTCCGCGGAGGGTTCCGGCGTCGCCGAGGGCCTGGTCGCGCTGCGCGCCGGCGGCAGGAGCATCGGCGGCACGATCGAACTGCCCGAAGGGCCGCTGCCCGCCCGGGGATCGCTGAGCACGGGCGGGGTCGCCTACCAGTACACCTCCTTCACGGGCCGTGACTACCCCTCCGGGAGGGCCGTGCAGATCTACCTGCTCAAGCCCCTGACGGCCGTCCAGGAGCTGTGCGGAGCAAGCGACACCGATACGCAGCTCGCGACGTTGAAACGTGTCGGGCAGCTGATCTACGACGGAGAGAAGGGCGCGCGCACGCTCGTGCAGGTTCGTCGCGTCCAGGGCTACGGCCCGCTGCTGGCGGCCGTCGCCAGGCGCGACGCGGTGGCCACTCGCAAGGCCGTCGCGGCGCTCCTGCACCAGCACATCGTGCGCCTGCGCGTCAGTGCCGGCGGCAGGCTGCTGGCCGACGACGGCGGCCCGTTCGTGCTGGCCCCCGTCCATGCTGAGCTGAGCCTGCACGGCCGCACGATCGGCAGCCTCGTGCTCTCGATCCAGGACGACGAGGGCTACCTGCGCCTTGCCCGCCGCCTCGCCGGACTCCGCGTGCTGATGTTCATGGAGGGCCCCGGCGGCAAGCCGCGGCTCGTCAAGAACAGCCTCGGGCCGAAGCCCGGCCGGGTGCCCGCGAACGGCGCCTACATCTACCGCGGCCACTCCTTCCTCGTGTTCACCGTGCACGGCGAAGCCTTCCCCTCGGGCCCGCTCACGATCCGCGTGCTCGTGCCCCAGCCCTACCGCTAGGAGTCCGGCGCGGGCGCTTCTCAGGCGGCGACGAGCGAGCCGTGCTTGGCCTCGAGCGCCGAGAGCAGTTCGTCGAAGGAGGCCGAGAATTTTTCGACCCCCTCGCGCTCGAGCGTCTTCGTCACGTCGTCGTAGTCGACGCCCGCCTGCGCGAGCTGCTCGAACACGCCCCGCGCGCCCTCGATGTCGCGCTCGAGCCGCGGCTCCGGGTGTCCGTGGTCCTGGTAGGCCTTGATCGTCTCCTCGGGCATCGTGTTGACCGTCTCCGGCCCGAGCAGCTCCTCGACGTAGATCACGTCCGGGTAATCCGGGTTCTTCGTCGACGTCGACGCCCACAGCACGCGCTGCGGCGTCGCTCCCTTCCCGGCCAGGTACTCCCAGCG